>WRLK01000056.1 GCA_009777635.1 Oscillospiraceae bacterium
GCGCGGCTTGCCGAATGGATCAGGATACGTGACGGACAGGCCCCGATAGTTGTCGGCCCGCGCAGCGCTGTGTTTGCGCCGGTAAAAAACCTGGGGCTGATCATCATTGACGAGGAGCATGACGGGTCATACAAGTCGGGAAATACCCCGCGCTACCATGCGCGGCAGGCAGCCATGCGGCGCTGTTCAAGCGAGGGAGCCATGCTTGTTATGGGATCGGCAACGCCTTCCGCCGAAGCCTGGAAACTCATGGGCGAAGAAAAGATCAAGCGGCTGTACCTTTCCCGGCGGCTCTCCGGCGGGCAAATGCCGGAAATCAAGGCGGTCAGCCTGGCAAAAAGCGAAAGCTGCCTGACCACAGAGCTGAAAGAAGAAATGCGGCTCACGGCAGAGATGGGCCGGCAGACGATTCTTTTTCTGAACCGGCGGGGCTTTGCCCATTTCTACCACTGCCCTTCATGCGGCTATGAGCAGACCTGCCGGCATTGTTCGGTTTCGCTTACCTGGCATAAAAGCAGGGACCGGGCGCTGTGCCATTACTGCGGTTATTCGCAGGCAGTACCCAAATTCTGCCCGCAATGCAAGTCGCTTGCCGCAGGCTACATGGGCTTTGGGACAGAAATGATTGAAGAAGAAGCGCGGCGGACATTTCCGGACTTGAGAATCTGCCGCGCCGACGCCGATACGGCGGGGAAAAAAGGCGGAGTCTCGTTAATTCTGGAGCAGTTTAAAAAAGGAATGGTCGATATACTCCTGGGAACCCAGATGGTCGCCAAAGGCCTGAATTTTCCCGGGGTCAGGCTTGTCGGGGTAATCCTTGCCGATACCGGCCTGCAGCTTCCCGATTTTCGCGCCGCCGAGCGGACCTTCTCCCTGCTTGTGCAGGTTGCGGGCCGCGCCGGGCGCTACTTCCCTGACGGCAAGGTCATAGTCCAGTCCGTTCGGAAGCTCCTGCCCCGGCCTTATCGCGTTGCGGTATCTGATCTCCCACGGGGAAATGCCGACCATCTCCGCCAACAGGTTTAAGTTGCTTTCCATCGCGAACGCCGACTGCGGAACCCCGAACCCACGGTACGCTCCGGCGGGCGGGTTGTTCGTATACGCCGCCATGCCGGTAACGTCAATGTTCTGGAAATTGTAGGGGCCTCCCGCGTGTGTGCACGCGCGCTGGAGCACCGGCCCGCCAAGGCTTGCGTATGCTCCCGTATCGGAAATAATCGTCGCTTTCACCGCCGTTATTTTGCCGTCCTTGTCGCAGGCGGTGGTGAAATCGATTTCCATCGCGTGGCGCTTTGTGTGCACCCTTATGCTTTCCTCGCGGGAAAACTTGATTTTAACCGGCTTCTTTACGATCCACGCTGCAAGCGCCGCGTGGTGCTGCACGCTCATATCCTCCTTGCCGCCGAAACCTCCGCCCACAAGCATCGAGCGGCAGCGCACCTTTTCCGGCGGGATTCCAAGCAGCCCGCTGATTTCGCGCTGCTCGTCAAATACGCTCTGCGACCCGGTATAAAGAACGAGGCCGCCGCCGTCCGGAATCGCGATGGCACATTCCGGCTCCATGAACGCGTGATCGGTAAACGGCAGCGAATAGTGCCGCTCAACTACATGTGCGGAGCTTGCGATAGCGGCGTCTGCATCGCCGCGCTTTATCGCCTGCCTGCTCAAAAGGTTGCCGTTTTCATGTATCTTCGGGGCGTCCCCGGCAAGCGACATTTCCGGCGACGTTAGGGGCTTAAGCTCCTCGTATTCCACCTTGATCAGCCCGAGCGCTTCGTCGAGGGATTCTTTTGTTTTCGTGACCGCGATCGCAACGGCGTCGCCGACATAGCGTGTAATACCGCCGATGGCGATCAGCGCGTCCCAATCCTTTACGAGATGGCCGCACTTGATGTTTCCGGGAACGTCTGCGGCCGTAATGACCCGTATGCAATCCGGGTGGCTTTCCGCCGCGCTTTTGTCGATTGACAAAACTTTCGCGCGCGGGTATTTTGAGCGCAAAGCCTTGGCGTATACCATGCCCTCGACAACCATGTCGTCGGCGTAAAGGCCTGTGCCAAGCGTCTTTTCGGCGGCGTCGACGCGGTGGAAATCCTCGCCGAGCTTCGCCTTAAACGAATGCGCGGGGATGGGCTTGTCTTCGCGCAGGAATTCCGCTGCCATCAGTATGGCGTCCTCGATTTTGACATAGCCGGTGCAGCGGCAGATGTTCCCGCGTATCGCCTTTTTGATTTCCCCGCGGCCGGGGCTTTGGTTTTTGTCAAGCAAAGCTTTCGCGCTGATGACAAATCCGGGTATGCAAAAACCGCATTGTACCGCGCCCGCCGCCGCAAAGCAGTAAGCGTAGACGTCTTTTTCGCGCTGTGATAAACCGTCCACGGTGACAACTTTTTTTCCGTTTGTCTTCGCGACGGTCGGAATGCACGCGCGCGTCGCCTTTCCGTCGATCAGCACCATACAGGTGCCGCACGCGCCCTCGCCGCAGCCCTCCTTGACGGAGGTCAGGCGAAGGTCGTCGCGCAAAAAGAGCATCAGCTTTTTATCGCCGTTAGCGGTTTCGTAAGGTTTGCCGTTTACAGTAATAAAATACATTGCTATCTCTCCTTAAAGGCAAGTATGCATAAAAGTCTATCTTATCCTGCCTGCGATACCTTTTCGGCTTCTTCTTTCGCTTCGTCCGCCGCTTTTTCCTCCGCCGATTTCGGGAAAATCAAGTTTAACAGGGCGGAAATCACACACACGGCAATCGTTGCATTTCCAAAAATAAACGCAAATGCCGACGGCAGCCTGCCCACAAGCGCCGCGTTGCCCGCTATGGAATACCCCACGCCGAAAGTAAGTACGAATATCAAAACGTTTCTGTCGGAAAAACCTTCTTTCGCGATAATTTTTATACCGTTTAGCATAATCATCGCAAATACCGTTATAACGGCGCCTCCCAGTACGCTGGAGGGCATGACGGATAAAACGGCTCCGACTTTCGGCGACAGCCCCGCAAGGATTAGGACGCCCGCCGTTATCAAAAGGCAGAATTTGTTGACGGCTTTTGTCATGCAGACGATACCGATGTTTTGCCCGAACGAAGTGTTTGGCAGAGAGCCAAGACATGCGGCAAATATATTGCCGACAGCATCGGCCATCATCGCCCCTTGCGATTCTTTGTCAAAAGCCCGTCTGTTCCAAACAGCGGAGGTCATTCCGTTTACATGTCCCATTGTTTCAATGCCGGACACGATAACGATAAGAATCATGGAGATCATCGGGCCCGCGTGGAATTCCGGCCTTATCGTGAAAGGTACGGGGGCGGCGATAAAGGCTGCATCCGCGACGGCGCCGAAGTTAACCTGCCCTAATAGAATAGCTAAAATATATCCTATAACGATCGCGATAAAAATAGCCGACACCTTAAGTATCCCTTTGGCTAAGCGCTGTAAAATAACAATGACGAGGAATACGACGCTTCCCATGAGGAGATTTTGCCACGAAGCGAACTGCGATGCGAGCGCCGCCACGTTCGCGGGGACTTCCTGTCCTTGCGCGATCAAGTTTTGCTGCGCTATGAAGTTGCTTTGTGCGGCTGCTCCCCCGGCAAAATACGTCACGCCAACCGGAAGAAGATCAAGCCCGATGGATATAAGCACCGAACCAATCACGATAGGCGAGATGACTTTTTTGATTTGCTTTACAAACAAGCCCATGAGAACCTCTACAAGGCTTCCCACCATAACTGCGCCAAGAATCGCGCCCAGCCCGTACTGTACGCCGATACTGCTCATAGTCGGCACAAAGGCGAACGACGTCCCCATAACGATAGGAAGCCCCGCGCCTATTTGCACCTTGCCGATTTTTATGGGATATAGCTGGATTAAGGTCGTAAGACCTGATGCAAGCATGCAGCATTGCAGCATCAGCATTCTTTGTTCCGGAGTTACGACCGGGGCGCCGGTCACCGCATCCGCCAGCCCCGCAATGACCAGTATCGGCGCGAGGTTGCCGATAAACATAGCAAACACATGCTGTAAACCCATCGGCAACGCCTGTTTTATAGGCGGACGCCCCTCAAGCTCGTATACCGAAGCTTGTTGAGTTTGGTTTGAGTTGCTCATAATAATTACCCTCCATCTTTAATTTTTGCAATACTGCTTTTCGGTCTTTAAGCAAAGGTTTCGGAAATCCCCCCCTCCTTATGGGGCTTCAACACCTCCTAGAAATAAATAAAAACAGGCCAAATACTCTCAAGTATCCAGCCCGTGTGCGAAACACTTCTTTGCAGCTTGAATTGATATTATTTTAACATGTTTTATATTAATTTCAATGGTTTTTTATGGATTTTACGTATTGAACAATTTATTGCCGCATTATTTGTTCATTGTATCACACCACACCTTTTTCCTGATCGCGGAATATAAATAGAATGGGCCGATTTATGCGGCTCAAATATCAATTTTCGAGGTAACAAAAATGAGCATATGGGATGACGGTGTCGTCTGTCATGACGAGACCTCTCAAGATTATTACGACCATCATCGCAATCATTGCGAACAGCATCACAACGGCGAATGCTGCGTATGCTGCCGCGGGCCTCATGGTCCGAGGGGCCCTCAAGGCGAGCGCGGACCTGAAGGTCTAAAAGGCGAGCCCGGCGAACGCGGGCACCAAGGCCAGCAGGGCGAAGTGGGCGAGCGCGGCCCGCGTGGGCATCAGGGCGAAAGGGGAGAGCGCGGTGAGCAAGGACATCCAGGCGAACGCGGCCCGGAAGGCCCGAGAGGCACACAAGGTCATCAGGGTCACCGGGGGGAGCGCGGTCCGCAAGGCGAGAGGGGAGAACGCGGCTTGCAAGGCGAACGCGGACCTATGGGACCAACGGGAAGGTCGCCTTCAAACGCGTGGCTAACGGCGTATACCGAGCAGCCGGTTCCTGTAACCGATCGCGGCAGGATCATCGATTTTACAAGCATTAACAGTTATCATTTAGAGCACCACCATCACAGTTCCTTCAGCATTAAGGAAACCGGCTATTACAGGGCGGCGATTTACGTTCATCTGGATTCGGAGGAAAACCTGGGCGTACATCTATTAAGAAATGGAAGCGCCTTACCGGAGCTCTGTTTCCAACCGAACCACTACCACCTGTCGCAATTCATCGCGGAGGGCATCTATTTATTAAGCTGCGGCGATGTGCTTCAGTTGGAATTTTACGGAATCTGCCATTCAGTCAGGCCATTGAAAGACGCCGGCATCAAGCTGACGCTCATGAAGCTCAGCGACGAGACTTAGAACAAGCGGCGGGCATTTTTAAACAGCAAAGGCGCTCCATATCATAACGGAGCGCCTTTACTGTTTACTGTGCCATTGGAATTTTAGGGCTTTTTAAATCATATGCAGATATTTCATCTGCGCCCCCGTTAATCGGGACATTTATTTCATACCCCTGTTTCAAGATGGTTTATGTTTGTCTGCCCAGGCAGGCGGAACAGCCGTCACAGCCGCATCCGCATCCCTTACCATTTTTACGATCCATATACACCTTGCGCCCGGCCAACCCGACAACAATCAGAACAATCGCTCCGACAGTCCAGGTTCCCATTAAACATGCGCCCCTGCCGTAGCTTCGCTACTGATAACTCTGACTCTTTTCAAAATGCACGATGTCTTTACGGGGACAGTCTGGCGGAGTGAATTACAGAGGATCGCTTGCATGTCCCCACAAACCTTCAGTATTAACCAGCTTCAAGCTTTTGCCATTTTGCTCATCGCTTTAACTTTTTCAAATGATACGTTCGGCAATAAAGCCTCGTGGCTTGGAGAGACAATATAATTCGGACCGAAGATTTCTCTGAGGCGCTCCACTTTCTGCTCGACCTCTTGCACTGTGCCAAAGGGCAGTAATTCCTGAGTATCCACGCCGCCCATAAATACTAAATCTCCGCCGAATTTTTTTTGCAGTCCTTCCGGCTCCATACCCGCCGCGATTGCCTGAATCGGATGCAATACGTTTACGCCGATATCGATTAAAGATGGAATAATATTTGAAATTGCCCCGCAGGAATGAATCGCCACCGGCAGCCCATATCCGCTTATCTGGGATGTTATCTTTTTCAAGTATGGCAATATAAACTTTTCAAAACATTCCGGCCCGATCATCATCCCCCGCTGACTGCCAAAATCGTTGCCGAAAAATCCAGCTGATAAAAGGCCGGACATCTTATCCAGACAGCGTTTATTGGCGGCAAGATAAAAATCTACGACATGTTCCGTCGCCGCCAACACGATATCCGGGTCTGTATACATTTTGATAAAATAATTTTCCATTCCAAAAAAATCAGATAAAACATGAAAAAATGGGCACCACATACCGCCGAAAACCGCAAGCCCCGCTTCATGTGCTTCCTGTGCGTCATCATACGCTTTATCAAAATTTATCTTTTCAGGGTCCGGCCAGTCAAATGCTTCGATTTCAGCTACACTTTCGGCCTCGGCAAAAACGCCCGGCTGCGAAAGGCTTTTCCGCTCTATTCCCCCGGTGGAATCCCACATGGGCTTGTTGTCAGGATCGACATAGGAAGACGCGTCGAGCTCGGGTGAAACCCATATCATATCGCTGCCTGAGCCGAGCGCCAGATCAATATCAATCCTGCCGTTTATCGTGGTGTAAAGCGAGCCGTCATGTGCCGCGGCTGCCCGGTCCCCGGAAAGTCCAAGGGCTTTCGCGTATATTTCCTTTGTCTCATCTGCCGGATTCCCCAGCCAAAATGGGTTCGCGCCTGTGTTTTTTTTTGCCAATGCGTTGTTTATAAGCTCCCTTCCTGTCACAGCTGTCTACCTCCCTGCAATCTCCATCAGCAATTTTTCCCATTCGGTCAGTACCTGCGGGTTATTGTTCACCGTGCTTATGTCCTTTAAAATGATTTCACATGGCGTATGGTTCCGCTTGCATGCCTCAATCATTTGCGTGACTTGCGTCTTTATGTTTTCCGTTTCCAGAACACCCGAAGCCACATATGCGGGGTGCGCTTTGCCCGAAAATACATAGTCGCCGCCGATCCTTTCGGCGCTTTCGTCAATTTTCGCCCATGGGCTTATGGATATTTTTCGGACATTTTTGATCTTGCGTATGATATCTATCTTTTGATGCAACGGTTCACAGCAGCCGTAGTACAAAAGCCCGAACCGCTCAAAAAGCGGCTTCATGATATCAATTTCAAATTCTTCATGGGTGTCGGGCCCAACAGTCGCAAAAATTTGCGCCATGGCAAAAGTCCAGCAGTCCTTCGCGGTGGCTTTGTCAGGATTGCAGCTCTTTGTAGGCAATTCGTCCACATAAGCGCCTGTACAGTGCACAAGCGGATCCTCCGCGTCCAGCAGGCCCAGCGCCTCACACTGGTCTACGGTCGACATGGTAAGCTCCAAAAACTTTTTGGCTACCATTTGGATAAATTCCGGTCTGTCCACGATATCAAATAAAATGCTTTCCAGCGGACGGGCCTGCGCGATCCTGTCCCATACGCCCGCGTGGATTGAAACGCCCGACAGACGCACGGGAATAATACCTTTAAAGATTTCTTCACAGCGTTCTTTATGTTCTTTATCTAGTGCTTTGTCTGCCCGAATCTCATCCGGGCGAAGCTCTGCCAGCGATTCCTCCGTTTCACACTGATCGGCGTACTTGTGGGATACGATGTCATTGCCTTCCTGCGTTGCAAGCGTTTCCTCAATAATCGTCAGTCCGTAATTAAGGCCATATATCGTTTTCGGGATGTCTACACGGTTTTCAATCACCATATCGGCAGGGAAGTGTTTCCATTTGTATAGCTGCCTTCTGAGACCTTGTTCAATATCGCGTAAAAATTCATCCTCACACAGCAATGTCAGTTCGTCAGTCACATTAAGCTCATGCCACGGTAGCTGGTCGATACACACCATCGGGCGGGTCATCTGGAGCCCGTTATGTGCCCGCCACATCTTTTTCTTATCGTCTTGAACAGGCAGCACGGCGATCTGCGCTACCTGTGCGCCAAGCCTTTTTAATATTTCGGCGTCTCTGTTCATGATAACTCCTTTCCAAATCGGAAATGCATTTAATGAATCGCTTTTTCCAGCAAAAGCTCCTCGCTGGCTTCACTTTTATTAAACTCACCTGTAATTCGCCCGTTTTTCATTACATAAATCCTGTCACAAACGCCTAGAAGCTCTGGGAGCTCAGATGATACCATTAAGATCGAAAGCCCTTGGTCAGCCAACTTTACCATAATTTCATAGATTTCTGCTTTTGCGCCTACGTCAATGCCCCTGGTCGGTTCGTCGATGATCAGCAGTTTTAGATCCTTTTTGAGAAGCCATCGCGCCAGCAGCACTTTTTGCTGATTGCCTCCGGAAAGCTTGGAAACAAGCTGCTCCATGGATGGCGTTCGAATCGAGATAGAATTGATCATATCCTGAACACTTTTACGCTCTGCGCCGGTGTGAATGTGGATACCGCTGGTAAAATAGGAAAGGCTTACGATTGTCATGTTTTTGAGGACTGACAAGCCCGGGAAAATGCCTCCCTCTTTCCGGTTTTCAGGGACAAGGCCGAGACCGGATTTTCGCGCTTCATTAGGTGAAGCGCCGGCCAGCTTTTTGCCGTCAATTGTAATGGTGCCCCGTATATGCCGATCCACACCGAACAGCGCCATAGTAAGTTCTGTGCGCCCCGCGCCCATAAGTCCCGAAAAGCCAACGATTTCACCTTTGCGGATATTAAAGGTAATATCTGAAACCTTTTCAGTCGTCAAATCTTTTACGTCTAACATCACATCACCGATGGCAGGGGTATGCTTAGGAAACATATCCGCCAACTCCCGCCCCACCATCATCATAATAAGGTGCTGCTCGCCGACATCCCCCGTGTTCACGGTTCCTACACGCTGCCCATCGCGGAAAACGGTAATCCTGTTTGAGAGCTCGAAAATTTCGCTGAGCTTATGTGAAACATATACGATACCCACAGACGAAGCCGACAGCTCTCGTATCACCTTAAAAAGATATTCTATTTCCTTGGGACTTAGTGCGGAGGTAGGTTCATCCATAATAATGACCTTGGAGTTTAGTGAAATCGCTTTGGCGATTTCTACAAGCTGCTGCTGTGCCACGCTTAAATACTGCACTTTTAGCCGGGGGTCGACATTCAGGCCAACCATTTCAAGGTAACGCTTGGTCTCGCTATAAAGCTCCTTCCATTTGACCTGCCCGTTTTTTGCGGGGAGCCTTCCAAAGTAGACATTTTCAGCTACGGATAAGCTACCTACTAAATTGAGCTCCTGATAAATTACGCTCAATCCCTTGTTAATAGCGTCAAGCGGGTTTTGGATGTTTGCGCTTTTTCCTTCTATCTCATATTCTCCCTCGGAAAAGTCGTATACCCCGGACATGATCTTAATCAATGTGGATTTACCCGCGCCGTTTTCACCGACCAGCGCATGCACTTCTCCCGGGAAAATATCGAACTCGACGCCTTTTAGCGCATATACTCCCGGGAATGTCTTGTGCATATTTTTTATTTTCAAAATTGGTTGTTTCATAACGCCGCCTGTTCGCTTCCCTCCTGTTTTTTCTGCTCGCGGAGGAGACGTTTTACTACGCTGTCTTTTCGCCTGGCGTCCAAAAATACAGCGATAATGATGAGAAGCCCCCGAGTGATGTCCTGCCAAAAGGATGACACGTCCAGAAGCGTCAGCCCGTTTTGCAATACGCCAAGAATAAGCATGCCCAAAAGAGCGCCGGCTATGGTTCCGATACCGCCCGACAACGACACGCCCCCCAAAATGATAGAAGCGATAACCACCATTTCAAAGCCTGTACCCGCAGTAGGCTGCGCGGAGGCCATCCTTGAAGACAATAGTACTCCTGCAAACATAGTAAGCATACCGCTGATAATATACACGATCACCTTCATGCGAGCCACCGGCAAACCGGAAAGCCTGGCTGCTTCCTGATTGCCGCCGATCGCATACAAGTATCGCCCGAAGGTCGTTTTGTTCAGCATATAGTAAAGCGCAATATAAACCGCAACCGCCATGAGCAGCGCGTTTGGGAAAGGCCCTACAAATCCGGTAGCCAATTCCTGAAACTGCGGCACTGTGGACTGGATTGATACAGCATTTGTGGTTACCATACATGCCCCGCGCCAGATCGCCATCGTTCCGAGCGTGGCAATCAGCGAATTCAGCTTGCCTGCGGTAACCAGAATGCCGTTAATCGCGCCATAAACCGCTCCGACAAGAAGTGCGGTGATGATGCCAAGCACAATACTGCCTGTGGAGTTAAGTACTAAAACCATCACAAGCCCCGCAACCGCTTGGGCAGAGCCGACGGACAGGTCAATTTCGCCCACAAGTATTATCAGCGTAAGCCCAAACCCGCAAATAGCGGTAAGCGACACCTGACGCAGAGTAGTCATGATATTCCGCGTCGTGAGGAAAACCGGAGAAAGACAAGAGACGATAACGCAAAGCAGAACGAGCGCTATAAGTAATACAAATATCTCAGAGCGCATCATCTTTGTCAGAAGCCCTGAAACGGACCCATTTTCCAGTCGTTTGTTTAACGGCATTTCCATTTCCCCTTGATCTGTCTAAATGACTATTTATTCAGCAAAGCGGTGATTGCATCGAAATTGGTTGTGTAGTTGTCGCCGTCTTTTGTATAGAAATCGGCGAAATTGTCATTGGTGATAACGATCGTGCCCGACTCGTAGTTATCCGGCAGATCTTCGCCATTTGCCGCCATCATGGCCGCGTTTAAAAGGGAAACGCCCATATAGTCCGGGAACATAGCGACAGACGCTTTGTACGAACCACCGGACAGCAGTGCCTCGCGGCCCACGTTACCTTCAAACCCGAAACCGATCGCAGTTAATTTGCTCTCGTCGAAGCCCGCTTCCTTGTAAGCGGCCATGCCGCCCGTGGTGGAGTTGTCATTGATACCGAAAATAACGTTTATGTCCGGATTGGCGGTAAGCGCATCCTGAGAAACTTTCAAAGAGGTTTCTTTAGAGCCCTGACCGTCCACTTCCTGTAAAATGGTATACTTGAGACCCGCTTCGTCCATCCCCTGTTTAAAGCCTTCCACGCGCAAGCGGCAGTCTTCAAAAGCCGGCAGCCCGACAATCAATATTTGAGGATCGATATTATTCGCGGTAGCATATTCGGCGAACCATTTGCCCGCTTTTACACCGCCCTCCAGATTATTGATGCCGACATAGGTTTCCGCGCCTTCCACGACATTGGATTCTGTGACGACCGGAATACCGGCTTTTTTCGCCTGATCCATGACGGGGGAAAGGGCTTTTACATCAACCGGCGTGATGATGAGCACATCCACGCCCTCATTTATGTAGTTTTCAAGCTGAGTAACCTGTTTGCCGACATCCATGGCCGCATCGGAAACCTTCAGTTCAACGCCAAGTTTCTCGGCCTGTGCTTTCGCGCCATTGACAATGTTTTGATACCATTCATGTGACATGTCGTTGACAACATAACCAAATTTAAGTGATTTGGCGGAATCCACCCCGGCCGTCTGGCTACTGGCTGCCGCCGCCTGCCCGCTACTTGTCGGCGCTGCTTGCCCACCACCGGAACATCCCGCAAACACAGCGATTATTAGTGTTGCGGCAATAAGTAAACCTACTACTCTTTTCATTTTTGCCTCCCAAATTTACATGATATATAACTTACAAACACTTTGTAAGTAAGTTATGGTTATAATATTACCACCCCTATTATTTGATGTCAATACTCTATTTAATATTTGCTAATAATAACAAGTATTATTGCATTTATTTAGTTAAGTCGTACATGATCGAAAACTTGAGCCATAGCCAATGCGGCAGCCCCGCGGACGGTAGCCTTATCGTTTAAGCTGCCGGATATAATGCTCAGCTTATTGGCGCACTCTCTAAAAATAGCTGTTTTTGCGCTTCTTGCAACGATCTCTGTGTAGCCGGGACACTTTTGGGGCAGCTCGCCACCTATGATTACCAATGGGGGATTAAACATATTAATCAGTCCGGCGGCACCAAGGCCTAAAACATTGGCTGATTCCTCTATATATTTGAGTGCAGCCTGGTCTCCGCTGTATGCGGAGGATGTAAATATCGAAAAATCCGGTGTATCTCTTAATTTTCTTTTCAGTACAGGATCCCCTTGTTCATCTAAAATAAAACGGTTGATAAGCGAACTGCTGCTGCAATACATCTCCAAGCAGCCTTTATTTCCGCAATAACATATACGTCCGTTTAATTCCACAACCGTATGTCCGAATTCGCCGGCCACGCCGTTTACTCCGGTAAAGAGCTTACCATCTGCCACAATACCCGCGCCGATTCCGCAATCGGCGAAAATATAGATAAAATTACTGCAATTTTTTGCCGCCCCAAACAAAAACTCTCCGAGAGCCCCTAGCTTTGCAACGTTTTCAAATTCTACCGGACAAGGGAACTTACCTGATTCTTTCCATTCAAGCGGATCAAAATCCGCCCAAGCATTATAAAAAGGAAAGTCGATGCTCGTAATCTCATGTTTAAATTTGGTTCCGGGTATGCCGATACCGGCATATTTGATTTTGGAAGGATCGACCTTGCTTTGTGAGATCACAATGTCGATGCCTTCCAATATCTGTTTCAGAAGACTCTCGAGTTTAGCGTCGTATGTTGTGTCGCAATGATATCCGGAAATAATATTCCCGCTAACGTCAGTTAAAATTACGTGCGTAACACGCTGCACACTTACACCGATAAAATACATGCAGTCGGATTTCATTTCCAGCATGGTGGGTTTTCTTCCTCCGGAAGAATCCCCTTTGCCCACTTCGACCACGAGGCCCTCTTCAATAAGAATTGAAACAATACGCATAATCGTAGGTAATGCAAGGGAGGTTTGCGCTTCAAGCCCGCTTCGGGAAATGCTTTTATTTTCTATAATCGTTTTTAGGATAAGGCTGCGATTCATTTTCCGTATAAATACTGAATTTCCTGTAACCATTTTTCTGTTATGCGGCATATCATCACTCCCCTGGAATTAAAACCATTATAGCATAGTTTAATAAAAAAGTCTCTGGCAATGCTTTCGAGGGAGTGGATAAAAGCGCTAATTATAAAAAATAAAGAACAGAAAAGGGCAGTTCGCAGGGATTTGCGATTTTTTCTAAAGCTCATTTTAGGATCTGAAGGAGTTCATATTGTCTAGTTTCATGGAATGACTTGACCGCACGATTTAGCAATTCATCAATAAAGAAATCATATCCTACAATCTGTAAGATTACAGGATTCATCTCAACATGAATATATATCATCAAATAGCGAATCATAATTATATTGACATTTTTGATGAAATCTAATATTATATATACAGGGAGGGGTTTATATGAAATTTGAAACTGTAAGATATACCGCGACTTTGCCCATGCCCTATGTTGATGAACTTAAAAAAATGGCTCAGGATAAAGTTATTCCATCTGTAAATTTCGCTATCAATGAGGCACTCGATGAATATATGAAAGGCCGCAAGACAGCACTCTATGAAAACTTGATGAAAGAAGCTGGATGCGACAAAGCGTTCCTATCACGGACTATGAAATGTTCCGAGGATTTTGCGCACGTTGACAGCGAGGTGTCTGGCGAATGGTAAACAAATGGGAAATTTACTTTTGCAATCTTGACCCTACTGTGGGAAGCGAGCAGCGTGGCACGCGGCCTGTCCTGATTATATCAACCGATGCGGTAAATCACAATCTGCCGGTCTCCACGGTAATACCTATATCCTCAGTCAAGCAGGGTGATAAAATCTATCCGACAGAGGTAATGCTGGAAGAGGAAAAATCCGGACTTCCTAAGTTATCAGTTGCCATGCTCCAACAGATTCGAACCATATCGCATAGTCGCTTAAATAATATGGCCGGTAGGATTTCCGACACAAAAATACAAGAAAAGATTCTGGATGCCTGCCGGAATTTTTTCGATTTATAATACAGAACACCGACTGAAATCAGTCGGTGTTCCGTATTATAATCATATTCCTCTGTGGTCTTGAACTTGTCACAGAGTGTACCGACGCGGCGGAAATCCCTGTGTGTATCGCCTGTTATTATTGTCATCGCCGAGTCGCCCTCTTTTGTATTTCTATCATGAGTATTCTCTCGAGTACGGCAGAATTGCTGTCAGTACCACAGATTATGAAACGGCTTCGCGAAATGCGAGGCCACAACACCAACCGAAACCGCGTCATTAGGCGGTAGAACTCGGTTGGTTATTACGTTACAGGCACGCCGGTTTTGCTCCGGCGTGCCTGTTGATATATATATAAATTTGAAACGGGGCGGCATCCTCTCATAAACGGCTTTCCACACTGCATGGCAGGAGGTTTGAGCAGGAACCGCCCTACCAATCAAGCTGTACATGGATACAAGGCACGCGACACACGGTTACACTTTCATCCGCGGATGGGAGGGTAAACGGGGTGTCGCGGAAAAACGGCGTGAAATCCCCGTTTTTTGATGGGACGCCACAATTATTAAATAAAAAGTCGCTACTGTGTAGACAACGCTATAAAAGCGCTTGTCTATGCGAAAAACTGGAGGGCTACCAGTATAAAAAGTGTTTTCTTATTTAACAATCTGCACACCGTTATAATCCTATGCCAAGCAAAAGGCGATTGTAAAGCCTTTTGTGTTTATTAACCGAACCCTAAAGGAGGTATATGTCATGGGAAAGAAAACAATACAAACTCAAATATTTTACAGGTTGTCAAGCTTGAAAGCGTTCGGCCAATCTAAGCACCAGGATAAAAAGGAGCTGCGCAAGCAACTTGGCGCTGACTACAGGTTCTATTCGACTACAGGAAAAATATATAGTGACAGGACATTCAAATCTTATCTGAAAAGATGTAATGTTTTTGCGGGATGATGTATATATCATTTCGCAAACGCTCGGCCATGCCCGACTTGGGGTTGCGATCACGAATTATTTGATTTAACTTCCTGTGACACACAACCGAGGTTTGTGACACACAACTTGCAGAAATATTTCAAGACCGGTTCGCTCTAATGACACACAACCCAGGTTTGTGACACGCAACCACCTATCAGGTGCAAATATTAAAGTTTTTTCCAAGAATATATTTAGAGCCTAAAGTGAAGCTCCGCCCGATAGGGTTGAGCTTCTTTGCTATATTAACGCCTTTTGTAGCTACATATATCTCCCGTAAGCCTCCTTACATACTCACAAGCGCGCTTGCCGTGTTTGCGGGGTATGCCGACATTGCCCATCGGTTCGCGTGAAGGAGGCATCCTCATGAGCAAAAAATCACTTATGCCCCATGTTTCTGATAATCTCATCTACACAATGGACAACGATAAGCGTAAATTTATCGTTACTCCCGTCTACGCAAAAGACGGCGAAAATGTCTGCGATATTCTGCTCAAGCTGATATACGATGAAAACACCGAACAAACTTCATAAGCACACATTTTCAATAGATTTCGGCGGTCAAATATGGTATAATTATTTTTGTAAATACCGCTTGTTTGGCTGCCGGAAAGGAGGAGACTGTGAAGCAGTCAAGCAATAAATCAAAAGCAAATACCGCCGCCATATATACTCGGTTATCCCGCGACGATGGGTTGGATGGGGATTCCAACAGCATCCAGACGCAAAAGAAACTCCTAAGTAAAGTCGCAAAAGAAAAAGGATATACAAATATACTAACTTTTGTTGACGACGGTATCTCCGGCGTGACGATGAACCGCCCCGCTTTTATCGAGATGAAAGCCGCTATCGAAGCCGGAAAGATATCCGCGCTGTTCGTTAAGGATTCCAGTCGAATTGGACGCAACTACATTGAGGTGGGCGAGTTTGTCGAAATTTTTCTTGTCGAGCATGACGTCCGTCTGGTATCGGTTTCCGACGGCGTTGATACCGCCGAATGTGAGGATGAGCTTGGCTCTGTGCGATATGTCATCAGTGACTTGTACGCGCGTGACATATCAAAGAAGTGCCGAATCGCCAAGCAGGTCAAGGGTAACGCAGGTGAACCTCTGGGCTTACCGCCGTTCGGGTACATGAAAAATTCGCAAAATCCCAAGTTCTGGATTATTGACGAAGAAGCCGCTGGAATTGTACGCCGCATCTATGGGATGTCTTTGTCTGGCATGGGTATCGAGCGAATCGCCACTGCCCTGCAAAATGACGGAGTTATGACGCCGACGCATTATTACTTGAGCAAGGGCATCCACCGTCCCGGATTAAAAGCCGGTAAAGAAATAGATGCTTGGAATCATTCGTCCGTCGAGAAAATCCTTACGCAACAGGAATATGTAGGAGACGTTATCAATTTTAAGACGTTCTCCAAATCCCACAAAGTCAAAAAGCGATTGGAAAACCCAGAGGAAAACCAACGAGTATTCCTTGACGTTCACAAGCCGATCATCGACCGCGCGACATGGGAAAAGGTTCAGCAGAAGAGAGGAAGAACCCGCAAGCGCATACAAAAATGCGGTGAGCACAGCATATTTTCCGGCTTACTGTTCTGTGCAGACTGCGGCGGCAATATGAATTTTCATTTTCTGCAAAAGAACAATGCCATACACTACTTCAATTGCTCAAATAACAATAAGGCCAGAAAGACTTGCGATTCCACACATTACGTTCGAGTGGATTTTCTGGAGCAGGTTGTGCTTCAAGAGATTCGCAGACTGACAAGGTTTGAAAACCGTTATGAGAAGCAATTTGCAGAGCTTGTTATGGGGCAATCCCAACAGATTGCAGACGATGAAATAAAGCGCAAGAAGAAAGAACTGGACACCATGAAAGCGCGTGACCGCGAGAATGTTAGGTGAGCTGATTGAGCGCATTGAGGTATGCCAATCGGAAAAGGTTGACGGCGTGTGGGTGCAAAAGCTGACGATACATTATACCTGTGTTGGCGAAATCGTTATACCTGAGGCGTTATCGCTACCTGTGCCGGATGTTAAAATGCAGACCCGCAAGGGCGTTACCGTGGCTTACGATGCTACCGGCAAAATTGCATAGAAAAACCGAGTGTCCATAAAGAACTCAATTCCTTTATGGACACTCGGACTGGTGCCGCAGACCGGAATCGAACCGGTACGATGTTGCCATCACAGGATTTTAAGTCCTGGGCGTCTGCCAGTTCCGCCACTGCGGCATATTTGATACCTACACATTTTATAATAAAATCGCGTTT
>WRLK01000057.1 GCA_009777635.1 Oscillospiraceae bacterium
TGCGAAAATGTCAGTCGCAAAAGAATGAGATATCAATCGACGAGCCCTTGAACATCGACTGGGACGGCAATGAGCTTTTGCTGTCGGATATCCTTGGGACCGATGTGGACAGCATCAACCGCCCGATCGAGCAGGCCATCGAAAAGCGGATACTCCTTGAAACGGTCGAGCGGCTGGGGGAAAGGGAGCGGCGCATCATGCAGCTTCGGTTCGGGCTTATCGACGGCGAGGAGCGTACGCAAAAGGAAGTCGCCGACATCATCGGTATCTCGCAATCGTATATCTCAAGGCTTGAAAAGCGCATCGTCAAACGCCTGAAAAAAGAGCTTGAAAGGATATCTTAGAAAAACCGATCACGTAAACCGCCGTTTGATGCTTTTAGTCAAATGGCGGTTTTATATTTACAGGGCAACAGCATTTACTTTTTGCTGAGCGTGAATCACAGCAAATGGGCTGAAAAACCACCCCGGCACTTCGTGCCACCCCTCCAAGGAGGGGAATTTCGCTCCGTTTTATCCCCATTCCCCTCCTCGGAGGGGTGGCGTCCGCAGACGGCGGGGTGGTTCTGCCTTAATAAAAAAGTAAATGCTGTTGCCCTGCGGTTTTATATTTATCCCTTGACATGCGGCTTATGTTTGTTATGATAAAATAAAAAGTATACCCTTGATATATTGTATATCAAGGGGAATGAGGTTACATATGAAGATAAAAGCGATTATTGCATTTTTAGCTTTCATTTTAGTTATTTCTTCCGGCTGCGGGAAAACGGATGAGCCGGTCATTGAGGAGCGCATCGTCTTCGGATTTTCACAGCTCGGAGATGAAAGCGAATGGCGTACCTCCTCCTCCAACGACATAAAGCGGGCGGCTGAAGAGGCCGGGATACAGCTTATTTTTGACAACGCGCAGCAAAACCAGTTCAATCAAATCAAGGCGATACGCTCCTTCATCTTAAACGGGGTTGACGTCATCGCCTTCAGCCCGATCGTGGAAGGGGGCTGGGATAACATACTGATGGAGGCGAAGGCCGCGGGGATTCCGGTCATCCTTGTTGACCGCAACATAAAAACCGAAGAGGAAGGGCTTTATACCGCCTTTATCGGGTCCGATTTTTTCTGGGAGGGAGTCCAGGCGGGTAAGTGGATGGTTGAACGGTTCGGCTACAGGCAAGGGGTTGTCAGGGTCGCCGAAATAAGCGGGACTGTGAATTCTTCCCCGGCAATCGGCAGGCATGAGGGCTTGATGGAGGTTTTCAGGGATAACCCGAAATTCGTGCTTGCGTTTTCCATTTCGGGGGACTTTATGCGTTCGAAAGGCAAAGAATGCATGGAGGAAATCCTTAAAGCAGCTCCCGATATCGATATTCTCTACGCTCACAACGACGATATGGCAATCGGCGCCATCGAGGTGATGGAGGAAGCGGGGATACTTCCCGGACATGACATCGCCATCGTATCGGTCGACGCGCAGCGCTCCGGGCTTGAAGCCTTAAAGGAAAAGAAAATCAACTGCATAGTTGAGTGCAGCCCCTACATCGGCGACGCACTCATGGAGCTTGTCTTTAAAATAGTGAACGGCGAGCCGTTTCCCGCCGTTACATATATCGAAGAGCGCGTCTTCACCGACCGGGATGATGTAGATTCCCTCCCCGTAAGGCCATGAGGGCGGGGCTCTTTAAAAGGAACAGCATCATCGGCAAGATAACGGTGCTGTTTGTGATCATGTTCCTGCTTTTGCTGACGCCGGTCGTCCTGCAAACGTATATGTCGGGCAGGCAGGCCGACGCTTACCGCGAGATTATCGATAATATAACATACGCAAACCAGCTCAACACCGACGTCAGTGAGGAAATCGGCCAGATCGCATGGAACATCGTTGCCGGCAAGGTCGGCTTTGATGAAAGCGGTATCATGTCGCTGGTCGCGGGAATCCGCGAAAGGATGTACGATATAAGGCGCGGTGCGCGCTCCGTTGAAAGCCGCGGCGTTATGGAGGTATCGCTTAGGGCGCTTAACACGCTTGAGATATATCTTGAACGGCTAAACGAAAACCTTAACCGGCGCGCAAGGGTTGAGGAAAATGAGATACTGCTTGAGGAAATCAGAATCTGCGTCGCCGGGATCAACGATCTTCTGCTTGAATATTCATCAAAGCAGGTGACGGAAGCCGCCGTCTTAAACGAGGAGATGTCGCGCCAAAGCACCATCAATTTTGCAATCAACATACTGCTTGCCATCATCGTCATCATTGTCGGCGTTTTCTCATTTTTGTATATTTCCCGCAGTATCCTTGACCCCATAGAAAAGCTCCTGCTCATGTCGGATAAAATATCCGCGGGCGATTTCAGCGTCCGTATGGAGCTTGAAGCGTCCGATGAGTTCAACATCCTTGCAACGGGAATGAACACAATGGCCGAGGAGATAGAGCTTCTTATACAAAACAGCATAGAGGAGCAGAAGCAGGTTCAAAAAATGGAGCACAAGGTGCTCCAGGCTCAGATCACGCCACATTTTTTATACAACACGCTCGACGCCATAATCTGGGCGACCGAGGCAAACGACATGAAAAGCGTACTTACGCTTGTAACATCCCTGTCGTCGTTTTTCCGCATATCCTTGAGCGACGGGATTGATTTCATCCCGCTGTCGGACGAGATTGCGCATGTGCGAAGCTACCTTACGATTCAGCAGGTGCGTTACAGCGATGTGTTAAGCTATGAAATCGACGTGGACGAGGGGCTTGGCGGACATCATATCTTAAAGCTTTTGCTGCAGCCGCTGGTGGAAAATTCCCTCTACCACGGAATCAAGAACACGCGTGAACGCGGAAAAATCACCGTGTCCGCGAAACGAAACGGCGATAAGATACGCTTTTCCGTCGCCGACAACGGGCTTGGCATGACGGCCGGAAGGGTAGAGGAGCTAAAGCGGGAAATCAACCAAGGCGGCGGCGAAAAGGGCGGATACGGCTTGTTTAACGTGAACAGGCGGCTTAAGCTTTATTACGGCCTTGACGACGGCATCGAGATCGTATCTGAATATAAAAAGGGGACGACCGTCAGCTTTTCTTTGGAGGTAGACAATGTATAAAGTGTTTTTTGTAGACGACGAGGCTTCCATGCGCGCGGGGATACGCAACAACATGAACTGGGACAACTCAAGCTTTACCCTTGCGGGAGAAGCTCCCGACGGCGAGATGGCGCTTTCGCTCATGCAGGATATCATGCCCGATATCTTGGTCACGGACATCAGGATGCCATTTATGGACGGCATAGAGCTTTCAAGGCGGGCGCGGAAAATCATGCCGTGGCTTAAGATTATTATTTTGAGCGGACACGGCGAGTTCGAGTACGCAAAACAGGCGATCACCATAGGCGTGGAGGAATACCTCTTAAAGCCGGTCACATCGGCGAGCCTGTTTGAGTCCCTTGACAAGGTCGCCGCAAAAATCGAGCAGGAAGCCGACGACAACATGGCGAAACGCTGTCTTAACCTTGCCGACGACAACAAGATTGTCACAATTCAGGACATCAGCGTAAGCGGTCTTGTCTCATCGTCGCAGGCAAGCGTTTTCCCGACCTCGCACAAGCTGCGTTACCTGTCAAAAGCCGATATACCGGAGTTTCTCGACGGATACCTGAGCAATTTCCAAAGCGAATCGGTGGCGTCGTTTTTATTCATGAATTATGTGATCGTCGATATCATCACCGCCGCCTCCAAGATCATCGAGGAATTGGGCGGCGACAAAAGCCGCGTGCTGTCCGGTTATTCGCAGGTTAGCAAGCTGCTGCGCTCAAACACGACGGTCGAAGACGTTAAAAGCATGCTCACGGCATATCTTGAACAGACAATAGATTTCCGCGATTCTTTAACCGACTACAAGTACAGCGACATCATCGCAAAGGCAAAGGAATATATCCAAAAGAATTTTTCCGAGCAGGGCTTGTCGCTGCACTCCGTCGCAAAGGAAGTCAACGTATCCCCAAACCATTTCAGCACGATATTCAGCCAGGAAACAGGCGAAACCTTTATCAACTATGTCACGAGAATCCGCCTTGCGCACGCCAAAACCTTACTTGAGATGACCGGCATGCGCACCGCGGACATCGCATACGATGTAGGCTATAACGATACCCATTACTTCAGCTATGTCTTTAAAAAGAATCTCGGCGTCACGCCGCGCGAATTCCGCGGCAAAAAAACGCAGGGGAGCGCTACCGTTTAACGGCGTAAATTATTCAACCTATTCAATAAAATTTTCTCTATTATTATTTTTCTGTTTTTAATATAATAAAGGCGTCCTTATAAGTCAGACAAAAAACGATTACTTGAATTAGGAGGTCTTTTGATGAAAAAACTCATTTCCATTTTTGTTGTGGTAATAATGGTGTTTTCACTGGCGGCTTGCGGCGGCGGCGCGTCTGCTCCTGCGGCCGACAGGCAGCTCAAGGTGGGTTTCGCGCAGATTGGATCTGAATCCGACTGGCGCGTGGGAAGTACAAATTCAATCCGGCAGGCTTGCGAGGAGGCAGGGTACGAGCTTTTATTCGTTGACGCAAACCAACAGCAGAATCTTCAGGTTCAGGCGCTTCGCGACTTTATCACACAAGGCGTTGATTACATAGGTTTTTCCCCTGTTGTCGAGACCGGCTGGGACCAGGTTATGAAGGAAATCAAGGACGCCGGTATTCCCGTAATCATGCTTGACAGGAACATCGATATGCCAAACCGTGACGACTTCTACGAATCATGGATCGGCGCAAACTTCGTCCATGAGGGCGAAAGGGCGGCTACATGGCTGATTGAATACCTGGAGCATATAGGCCGTGCGGACGAAAACATCAACATCGTTGAGCTACAGGGCACCGTAGGGTCTTCTCCTGCTATTGACCGCAAAACCGGTTTTGAAAATATCATTAACAGTAAATCAAACTTTACTATTTCCCAATCTCAAACCGGCGACTTTACAACTGAGCTCGGCAAGGAGGTTATGGAGTCCTTCCTGACAAGGGCACAGGCGGACGGCGTCAAGATTGACGTTCTCTTCGCCCATAACGACGGTATGGCTTTGGGAGCGATCCAAGCCATCAGGGAAGCGGGGCTAAAGCCCGGGGACGACATCATCGTAATCGGCATTGACGCCGTCAAGCTTGCTTTTGAGGCGATCGTTGCCGGCGACCAGAACGTCACTATCGAGTGCTCGCCGCTTCTGGGGCCGCAGTTTGTCGAATCCATACAGGCGCTTGAGAGAGGCGAAACGCTTCCCAAAATAATTTACTCGAACTACGACGACTACGACGAAACGCTCTATGCCGTATTCCCGGATAAATACTTAAAAGCAAGCGATTATGTAGACTCAAGGGTATATTGATGCAGCCTGATTCTTAAGCTGAAAAGCCGGTGAGGATTCTCACCGGCTTTTTTTAGTTGGACGATTGGCAAAACGCCACGGCGGAGCAAGCGGCGTCGCGGCTGTTCCGCGCGCTGGCCCGGCAATTTGAACAGCAACAGCAAAATCTTACGGCGCAGACAAACCACATCGACCGCAAGCGGATGCGGGAGCCTCGGCAGAAAATGCAGGCGCAGGGCCACGCCAGGGATGAGCAGGTGCAAAGTCTTTAGGGGGCGATGTCGCCCCCTAAAACATCAGCTATATTATTTCCCGCCCGGTTCTTAACACTTCTCTGACAAATGGATTGTCGTTCTCGATATCGGATGTAGGAAAGACTGTCGGTTCAATACAGACATCTCTATATTTCCCGGCAATGCCTAATAAATCAGTTACGACATCAATAAATCTTTCCTCGGTAAATCCTTCCGAAAAAAAACATATATCCACATCCGAATGCTTTGTAGCGGTACCCTTTGCGTAAGAACCGTATAAAACTGCTTTATCAACCGGCATAACGCACCTTACATCCGCAACATATTGACGGACAATCGCGTCTATGGTTTGAGGGTTTGCAGCCACCTAAAGACCTCCTTCAATCCCTTAACCAGTTTTTCAACGGCCTGTTGGCACATAAAGGCGACGTAAAGCCATTTGCCGGCGTTGAACATGGCGTCTGCCGTATCAAGGTCATATTTTGCGTACTCCAACCAGTGTTCGTACTTTTCCTGCGTGTCCATACGGCGTTACCACCTCCGGCGATTTGTAGTTTCTATTATAAAATTTTAGCATAAACAACGTAAAAGGTCAAATTAAAAAACTGATTAAGAGGTGATCCCAATACCCACTGGATTAGGAAACGTTTCCTTGCTCCTGTATAGTATATCCGTTCCCTTACCCCTTTGCACCGCCGGATGTCAAGCCGCTTATAAAGTTTTTTTGCAAGAAGAAGAACAGAACAACGATTGGCAATGAAGCCAATAATGACCCGGCTGCAAATAATGCCACTTTTTGCATTCGGGGTTCATATATAAAGACCTGCAGACCCACAGCTAGAGTTCTCGCGCTTGATGCGCGCAATATAAGACTGGGTAACATATATTCCATAAATGGCGCCATAAATGCCAATAGCGCTTGTATGGCAATCATCGGGCGTACCAATGGAAGTACAATCTGCACCAGTGTTCTCATACGGCTGGCCCCGTCAATTCTTGCCGCTTCGTCAAGAGATATTGACACGGTATCAAAATACCCTTTCATAAGATACATGTTCATCGGTATGTACATGCCAACAAAAATAATGACAATGAACCAATATTGGTCAAACCCGTTTACAAGCAATGCCAATACATAAAAAGCCGTAAAAGCCGCATTTACGGGAATCATCTGCGCAATCAAAAAGAATTTCATGCTCTGCTTTCTGCCCACAAACCGGAATCTGCTGAACGCATACCCACCAAGTGTAACAATTGTAATCTGAAGGGCCATTGCCATAACCGCGATAATTAGAGTATTCACATACCATCTGCCAAATAATTCCTCGGTAAACAGCTTTTTGAAATTCTGAAGAGACCATTGGATGTTAAAATCCAGGCTGAATGCCACAAGGTTTCCCGGCCTGAATGCGGATACGACTATAATGGCTATTACGTAAAGAATCGACAGCGACACAGTAATTAAAGTAAAATAGGTCGCCATTTGTACAATAATATTTCTTGCTTTAGCGCCTCCCTTCATTACAACCCCTCCATATCAAGCGCTTTGGTGCGCCAGAATACAATTATCGCCACTGAAATGACAATCGCCGATATTATTAACAGGATGGCTGCCACAACGGAATGCTGCGGCGCATCCCCGGTAGACATTTTAAAAACCCATGAAATCAGAATATCGCTTGTTCCCGCCATATTGCCCAAAGACCCCGGGCCGCCGCCGTTAAATAAATATATAACGGCGAAATTATTGAAGTTTCCTGTGTATTGGACAACGAAAATCGGCGACGCAATCATCATAATGTGTGGAAACGTTATTCGCCTGAACCGCTGCCAGACAGTAACTCCGTCAATTGTAGCGGCTTCATTGATTTCCGGAGAGATTGACTGCAAAATGCCGGAGACAATAACGTAAACATAAGGAAACGCCAGCCAGGTTTGTATGCCGATTAAAGCGGCCTTTGTCCAGAACGGATCCGTTCTCCACGGTATCGCGCCGATATTCAAGAAAAATAACTGGTTAATCAGCGGGATAAGCTGTGTATTGATTGCTCCGAAGGACACGTTGAATATATTAGAAAAAGTTAAAATAGTTATAAAAGACGGCACAGCCCACGGCAGCAAAAAAATGATGCCAAACAGCCGTTTGAACTTGACAAACTTCTGGTTGCATAAAACAGCCAAAAACATTCCCAGCGAAATTTGAAGCGTAGTGGCAAGCAGCGTCCATATAATGTTCCATCTGAAAACCTGCATAAATGTGCTGCGATATGAAGCGAACGTAAATATGGACCTGTAATTGTCAAATCCGACCCAGTCAAGGAGTTTTGCCGGAGGCATATTTCTAAAATCATAATTGACGAAAGCAAAGAAAACCGTAACCAAAAGAGGAAAAATAATAGCTACAATTATCATAAAAACAGCAGGCGCCGTCAATAGATATGGGAATCCGGTTTCTTTAGCCGCACGGAATAATTCTGAGAAGGATGTATTGGGCGCTTCGCCATTGTTGAACTTCTTCGCTGTTATAAATGCGTCCCGCATACTGAGCATAACAATCAGTACGAATATCAGCATAACAATCAGCTGCATAACTCCCTGTATCAAAAGGAACAGGGAGTTATGCTCATACGGAACAGTACCCAACGTGATAAAGGACGTCATTGCCGCAAATCCTACGGCGTACATCTCTATAGCAAACAGCATATTCAAAACCAGAAATGCGCCTGCCTTTAGCAGCTCGCCATTATATATTTGCCCTAAACCGGGCACGACGGACAGCATGGCCGCTGCAAGCGGATTTTTGCGCTTATACATAATCTTCACACTCTTTTCGATGAATTGGATCAACCAATCTTGAAAATTATGGAGACCCCCGAAATGTGGACTGTGCCGGAGCAGACATTGATATTCTGATCATTGATTAGATTTTTGTAACATCCATCCGGTACATTTGACAAAAGGATATTAACATGCTCACTTTTTACTGGAAAAATCCCGACTATTTTCCGATCATCTTTTTCGTAGTATCCGATGATTGTTTCACTATCGTTATCTTTTTCCAGACTATAATCACCGTCCGAAAACAAATGATGCTGCTTGATGCCGTAGAGCTTTTTCATAAAGCGGCTGATATCGCGCTTCTGATCCCAATCCACCTTTTCAATCTCGAACAGGCTTGGCTTGAGTGCGCTCTGAACCTCTTGCCCCGCGTAAATCAGAGTGGCCCCCTTTTGAAAATAAAGAAAAGCCGTCCAATTTAGCAGGTCGCTTTCGGAATGTATAAACGATTTCGCGCGCGGGCGGTCATGGTTTTCCAAGAATCTCAGCTTAACATAATTCTCGGGGTAAGTCACATCCTGCCGGTTAAGTATGCTTATGTAATCCCGCAAGCCGCCCTTGCTTTCGAGATAGTCACGCATAAAATTGATTGCATCATAATCGTAGGTAATATCAAATTCTTGATAAACCTCGCTATCCGACAGCGCTGTCAAGCCTTGCTTGCGGTTCAATTTTATAAACGTATCCTCGACGGTTTCGGCAAGCCAAATGCATCCGGGGCGCACAGCCTCGACTTCCCTACGGGCACGCTGCCAAAACTCAAGCGGAATCAGAGGCGCAACATCGCAGCGGAATCCATCCACAATTTCAGCCCACATCTTTAGGGTTTCAATCAGATAGTCACAAAGTTCCGGGTTGTTAAGGTCAAGATCAATTACATCTTCCCAATCAGCGACCTTATTGCCAAACCTCCCTTCAGGCGTTTTATAAAAATATTCGGGATGATGCTTTACAAGGTACGAGTCAGGTGATGTATGGTTATAAACTACATCGATCATGCATTGCATTCCGCGGCTATGTATTTCTTCCACAAGCCTTATAAAATCGTCCTTTGTGCCATATTCAGGATTCACCTCGCGATAATCCTGTATTGCGTAGGGCGATCCGACGCTGCCCTTCATATTCACCTGGCCGCAGGGATGAATAGGCATAAACCAGATTATATCAACGCCCAAGCTTTTAATTCGATCCAAATCCGGAACAATAGCGTTGAACGTTCCGTCGGAAGTATGGCTTCGTACATATATGGAGTAGATCACTTTATGACGCAACTTCTTGCTTGTCTCTTTTGCCATTGATTGATCACCGCCTTATATTTATTTTGTAATTTGACGGGTACAGAATCACCCATACCCGCCAAATTATCAGGAAACTGTTTTTATCTGTATTTTTGTTCAATAATCTCCTTATATGTTTGGACGCCGAAGTCCAGAGCATCCTGAACGCTCCTGCTACCCGAAACAGCATCGAAAAGCATGTCATAAACTATCGTCCAGAATTCCGCCATTTCGGGGAGGCCGGAGGAAGGAATGGCAAACGGGAGCTGCGCTATAACAGCCTTCACAAGCTCGTCGTCTCCTTTTAGAATGTTCTCCCGAACAGTAACATGGGTCGGAATCTCATTCCTCATATCATAGAGCAGCTGCTGGCTGCTTTCGTTTGTCAAATAATCCAGTAATTTCGCGGCGTTATCTTTCTCATTGGAAAAGTTGCTGATAACCCATACTCTGCCGCCGATAAAGGGCATATATTCACTGCCGTTGGGCAAAGTTGGAATCTTGGCGGCGCCTAAATTTATTCCGCTCTCCAAAAATCCTTCCGCATCCCAAAGGCCGCTGATAAGGGCGGCTGTTCTGCCTGTGGTGAATCTTTCGTTCGCCAGAAGATATGCCTGGGAATCCAGATATCCGGCGGGCCAGCGGTCATACCATGACTTCATGTATTCTACGGCCTCAACGGCGCCGCTGTTGTTTAAACCGATGTCGTCGGAGTTTGTGCCGTTATCGCCAAACAGGTAACCTCCATAGGCGGCAATCATTCCGTATCCTTGAAACGGCGCCATAAATGCGGTGTAGAAGGCAATCGACGCACCATCTTCAGAATAAAAAGGATCATCGGATAAGGCCTCAAGCTCGGCGAAGGTTCTAGGCGGCCCATCAGGAAGCAAGTCCTTGTTGTAAAACATAATCATACAGTCTGATTGCATGAGCGCGCCATATGTGTCCCCTCCAACCGTTACGAGAAGGATGTCGCTGTCACTAAATCTGCCGTCGTCCGGCAATGTGTATCTTGCTATTGTCTCCTGGGCGGCAAATTGTCCGATACGGTCAGGGGGCAGTATAGTCACATCCGGGCCTATACCGGCCGCACCGTCGAGCTGAAGGGTTTCAAGGATATTCCCATCCTCGCGCTCGACTATATCAAGCATTATACCCGTTTCTTCTTCAAATCCGGCTTTTACGGCTTCCATGTAAGGGAGATAATTATTAGGCACCATAACGGTTAACATGCCGTCCCCGGCAGGGGTGGGTTCACCTTGTGCAGCCGGAGCCTCGTTGGCTGCCGGAGGGGGAGAGTCGCCTGGCGTGGTTCCCGTGCCGGCCCCTGCGCAGGCTGTAAGGCTTAGCACCAAAGCAAAAGATAGAATAATTGCAATCCGGTGTAAGTATCGCGTTTTATTCATGATTATCCTCCTAATAGGTATTTTACATAATCTCACATAAACAAGGATGTCTTATAGCTGGTTAAATTAAAAATACTACAGTATTTTTAATTCGCGGCGAACGCCGCGCGCCGCCGCAGGCGGCGTTAACCTCGCTACATAGTGAGTTGCACGTTCTGCGTGCCAGCGGGCTTTGCCCGCTGATTAGAAACGCTTTAGCGTTTTTAATTTAACTCACTATATCAAATGGCAGTGTTCATATATAAATGGCATCACCCTTTCTTGATGGAACAGCATATTTCATAAGCGCCAACAGCGAAAACAGCAATAATTAGGGTAACGGTACACCTAATTTTAGATTTCGGTGCAGATAAATAATATGCAAAATTACTATAACTATTGACAGTATAGCCCGATTATGCTACAATGTCAATAGGTTGTCTTGATTTTTAATTGATTTATTTAGGGTAACGGTACACTAATAATTATGCTATTAACTCTATAATTTTATTTTGTTCGGTGATACAATATAAATACGATTGATAATTAGAAAGGCGATGGCAATATGGCGGTTACAATTAAAGATGTCGCAAGGGAAGCCGGGGTCTCCGTAACTACAGTTAGCAAAGTGATAAATGGGTCGCCCTCCATTTCACAGGCAACAACAGACAATGTACGCGCGGTAATGGAACGTTTAGAATATATACCTAACCAGCATGCCACTAATTTGGCCCGTGCCTCAACGAAAAACATCGCTTTTTTAACAACGCTGAGAAAGGGGCAGGCTTTTGATTATCCGCATATGTTCGAAATTATATGCGGCGCGGAAAACGAACTGGAGAAAAGCGGTTACACCCTCACGCTGATTGATGCGAGCCGTGAAGTGAAAATAGGCGAGACCGCCAAGAAAATCATTTTAAAGAAAAGCGCGGATGGCATTATTATTCATGATGTGCCTATCAACAGGAATATTGCTGATTTCATTATTAAAAAAGAGTTTCCCCATATGGTTGTAGGCAAACCGGATTTTTTACATAGTGTAAGCTGGACGGATACCAACAATATTCTATCCGGTGAAATCGCCGCCCGGCATCTTTACCAAAGCGGATATTCTGGCATCGCTTTTATTGGCGGAAAAACCGATAGCGGCAGTGTGATACCCTCGCACCGGTTGCAGGGCGCGCAATCCTTTTTGCAGGAGCATAGCGCAGAAATAAAAGAAGAATACATATGCCATATCAATTATGATGTCAACGAAAGCTACGGTGCAATGGTTTCGTTATTGAATAAGAACAATCGGCCCGATGCCGTTATCTGTGAAAATAACTTGATAGCAGTTGGGGTAATGAATGCCCTGAAGGATAAAGGAATCGCCATACCGAAGGAAATAGGAGTAATTATGATTGATGATAATCCTTATTCTAAGGTAATTACCCCGGCGCCAACAGTCGTAAACATAGATGTGTATGACCTAGGCGTACAGATTATAAGAAACCTGATACGAAAAATTAAGAAACCGGCATTGCAGATACAAACATATACCACGCTTCCAGAGTTGATTGTAAGGGATACAACGCGACAAAGGTGAACAATTAATTTTCCTGATTGGAGGTTTGGTATGTCTGAGATACAATATAACAATAACGACCCCTGGTCTATCGGCGAAGCCGGATTTGACGCGGAATGCCTTGGAAAGACGGAATCAATTTTTTGCCAGGGGAATGGCTATATGGGTGTGCGGGCCGCCAGTGAGGAGCGATACGCGGCCCGGCGGTGCGGCACGTTTGTGGCCGGAACCTTTGCCCGGTTTTCCTCTAGGGAGCCGCCTGAGATTCCCAACTGCCCCGATATGACCGGAATGGATTTTTGGCTGGACGGCATTCCTTTGAATCTGCTCACCGGCCGCACGGAGAAATACCGCAAGGGGTTGAACCTGAAAAACGGCGAACTCATCCGTAGCTTTACCTGGGAAGCAGGTACTGTAAAGGCCGGGTTCCGATTCCGGCGGTTTGTCTCAATGGAAAGGAAGCACCTGTTTGTCCAGAGGGCCGAGATTACCAATCTTGGGCAGGCATTGGAGTTGGAGATTGTCTCCGGCATTAACGGTCAGGTAACCAATGGCGGAAGCCAGCTTTTCGACGAAGGCGAAAAAGCAATAACAGAAAAATCATATCTTCAAATGTACGCACTTACAACGCAGCCGAATATCCCCTTTGCGTTTACCTGCCTGCACCTTTTTTATCTGCAGGGCCGGCAAATTTTCCCTGCCGCAGACGTGAGGATGAGCCGGAGGGTTTTGGAAAACCGCTACCAATTGACAGTTGAGCCCGGCCAAACCATAGTGATAGAAAAAATGTGCAGTATCCACACAGGCCGGGATCGAGACGCGAGACGGCGCGGCGATACACCGGAGCAACTAAAAGCCCGTGCGGTTGACGAGCTTGGATGCGCCGCCGATTACAGCTACGAACAACTTCTGGCGGAATCCGCGAACGCATGGGACAACATTTGGAGTGCGGCGGATGCGGAAATTTTCTCTGACGACGCTACCGACCAGCCGACGCTGAATTTTGCCCGCTACCACATGCACATCATGGCTCCGGATGACGAACGGATGAATATAGGCGCAAAAGGGTTGTCAGGCGAAGGGTACAAGGGGCACACCTTCTGGGATACGGAAATCTTTCTGCTGCCTTACTTTACCCTATGTTACCCCGAAACCGCGGAGAAACTGATCAAATACCGATATCTAGGACTTGCCGGAGCCAGAAAAAAGGCGAGGGCAAACGGCTATCTAGGCGCGCAGTATCCGTGGGAAGCCGCCTATCCCGCAGACGGCGAGACCACACCGCTTTTGGGGCCACCCGATATTGTTACAGGGCGTCAGTCCGCAATCTGGTCTGGGCTAATCGAGCAGCATATCACCGGCGACGTGGTATACGGGCTAAAGCAATATGTGGACATCACCGGCGATACACGGTTTTTAAACGCCTATGGTTATGAAATCATTCTTGACACAGCCCTCTTTTGGGCCGGGCGCTTCGAGTGGAACGATAAGCTTCGCCGGTATGAACTGCGGGATATAATCGGACCTGATGAATACCGCGAGCATGTGGACAACAATGCCTATACAAACCATATTGCCCACTGGAATCTGTCTTTGGCAGTATCCGTTTACGAGAAGCTTGAACAGAATCGGCCTGCGTTGTTGGGCCGCCTCAAACGAAAGCTAGGCTTGCCTGACGGCGTCGCCGAATGGAAAAGCATCCTTGACCGTACCTATTTGCCGAAACCTGACGCCCAAGGGATTATCCCGCAGGACGATGGTTACATGCAAGCGAAGCGGATAAGTCTTGATTCATATAAAAACTCGAAGCAGGCAGCCTCAATCTTCAGGCATTACAATCATGAGCAGATACGCAAGATGCAGATTTCCAAGCAAGCCGATGTTTTGCTGTTGCTGCTTTTGTTAGAACAGCGGTTCCCAAAGAGCATCGTCAAAAAAAACTGGCGGTTTTACGAGCCACGCACACTGCATGACTCATCGCTGTCATTATCCACCCACGCGATACTGGCCGCCGATTTTGGCGAAAGCGATACGGCGTATGCCTTTTTTCAAAAGGAAAAGGACATCGACATGGGAGAAAACATGCGCTCGTCGGATGAGGGGCTTCACGCGGCGGCCATGGGTGGTATTTGGCAAACGGTTGTTTTTGGGTTTGGCGGGTTGCGGATAGTAGACGGGCGGCTTCGGATTGAACCGAGCCTGCCCTTGTCATGGAATCAGATCCGTTACAGTTTCTATTGGCAGGGCGCGCGTCTGATGGTGGAAGCGGGGCATGACGCGGCCATTGTTACTAACCGCACAGAGGGCAAGGTAGTTTCCTTTGACGCTTTCGGAATTCCTCATACCCTGAACGGTTCCGCAAGCATTGATTATGAAATACCGGTAAACCATCAAATAAAAATCAACGAAACGAGGATGGAAAAGGCATGAGCATAATAGGGATTCTATTGGAGTTAGACGAATCACGGCTATGAGGGGTTGCCGGACAGCAACGAACTGATATTCCGTTTTTTTAGAGGCTATAATTATACAAAGAATTTTGTCCGCGTAAATGGTCGAATATCGCTCATCAGCTTCCATGAGCTTAGGCACCCTTATGTCAAGTACAGACAAAAAATTCGCGCCCTACACACTAAAATCCAGTAACCTCCATGATACTTCAATATGATTTCCAGGATACACCTTTACCTGTTCAATGAGTAAATCGGAAAGCTCTGTAGACAATCTACTTTCGTTGGAAATGCTTCGGGCAATCTCCAGCGTTTTTTCTTTTTCTGCTTTTTCCTTTCGCGCTTGCCGAGTCTGAGCGGATAACGTGGAACAAAGCTGTTTGACATGGACAAGTTCGGAATCGTAGACTGTTTTCGCCGTCATCGTTGACGTAGTCCATCGGCCTTGAAGCAGCGGAATGAGCAATGGTCACGACTTTGACTTCCGAACCGGAGGCCGCTTGTGCGGAGGATCGCTGTGAGGTCTGCGATGGTGCAGGC
>WRLK01000058.1 GCA_009777635.1 Oscillospiraceae bacterium
CGCCGCCGCCAAATACTGTTTCGTAGCTTATCTTGACGGCGAACACAAAGAAACCGACATCAACATCGAGTTTTGCGAAGCAGTGGATAAGATGTATCCCGATTTTGACGGCATTGCCTTTAAGCGAATGGAGCCGGTCACCGCGATATCGGTGATGCACAAGGGAGAATACGCAAGGCTTGGGAAAGCCTACGCCTACGCTTTCGACTGGATTGAGAAAAACGGCTATGCCGCCGCCGACAATCCGCGTGAAAGCTACATTGACGGTATTTGGAATAAGGAGAACGAGGCCGATTGGCTGACTGAGATTCAAATACCAATCGTCAAAAAATAATCCGAACAGTACAGCGCGGCGCCGTCATCAAGCGGCGCCGCGCTGATGATATGTTTGAAGCGTTAAATGAGCTTAGATACTGCAATAATCAGTAAAAGGGTTAACTATAATTCAGGAAGCAGGAGCATCAAGGTTAACTGTCTGTAAGAAGAATCCTTATACTTATCCCCTGTATTTTCTCTGCCGGATTTCCGCACTTTAACTCACTAAAACGTTCACAGCAGATGAATTTTGAGGCTTGAAAACTTTTTCTGCATAGTCATAAACCGAATTAAAATTACAGCCGGGATGCTCCTGTTTCGCGAATTTCCCATATTGGACATTGTATAATTTACAAGATGGGTATTGACTTTATTGTCGTCTGTGGATATAATATTTGAGATACCGCGATAAAACTATGGAGAGATGGCTGAGCTGGTCTAAGGCGCACGACTGGAAATCGTGTGTGGGCTTAAACCCCACCGAGGGTTCGAATCCCTCTCTCTCCGCCACCAAATCCACCACTTAATTGTGGCGGTAAAATCGGTACAGAATCCTCGGAAGTTATGGCCTCTCCGCCTGCTTCCGGGGATTCTGATTTTTGTATGATGGCGTTTTTGGAGACAGGGCTGTCCACCCCGTCCCCATCTCCCGTCACCGCAAAGCCAAAGTTTAGCTGAACCTCGATCCGCTCCGGATGGATGATTACCTGATGTACATACCGCTGAATCAGCACCTTCGTGTTGGATAGCCCGCCGGTTTTGAGTAAATCGCGGGCCCTTTTGAACGCTTCTTTGAGGTCGCTCTCGGTTACCCGGCAGATTTGCGCGTCCATTTCCAGCTTGGTCAAGCGGTACTCGGTCTCCTTTTTCTCCTGCTCTAATTGGTTTAGACGCTCAATTAATGCATCCGAACCAGTCTTGGCAACGACCGTTACTATGTTTTCAATTTCCTTTGCAAGCTGGCCAATTCGTTCCCGCAGGTTTTTCTGCTTCAGAATAGCCTCAGAATCCCGGTTGCGCAGATAAGCCTCATAGCCTGCGAGCAAGCCGGGAATCTTAGCGTCACTGAACAGATACTGCGCCAGCTTGTCCAAAACAAAGGTCTCCAGACTGTTTCTGCGTATCTCCCCGCACCGGCATTTTTCAACTGCGCTCTTTTTATTGCAGGTGTATGATACATAGGGCTGCCCTTTATTGGACTGTCTCCTGTTCCCGCAATAGTTGGAACCGCACTCGCCGCATACAATTTTGCCGGATAAAAGGTAAACCTCCTTGGCCTTGCTTTTGCCGGACTTGTGTTTGCGGCGCTGTATGATTTCCCGCGCTTTTAGAAAATCCTCTTTGCTGATAATCTGCGGAACCAGACCCTCAATCTTAATGATTTCGGCCTCGTCCTTGTACTTATGGCCGTTACGCTTGCCGTGAGCGTCTTTGGCGGCGGATTTATTGTATACCATCAGTCCTGTGTACTTTTCATTGGTTAGAATGGTGTGCATGCTGCTTTTTCTAACCTTGCTGCCACGCTTGCCAATGCAGCCCATGTCCGCCAAAGCCTGCTCGATGTCGCCATAGCTGCAGCCGTCCAGATGCATCCGGAAAATGAGCTTGACCGCCAAAGCCTCCCGCTCGTTGATGACCAGCCGCATAGTTTCCCTGTCAACATCGTAGCCGAGCGGCGGGACGCCGCCGACGTGCATGCCCTTAAGAGCGTTCTCCTTCTTTCCTTTTTCAGTTTCCCGGCCGAGGTTTTGACTGTAGTATTCATTAATAGTCTCCAGAATACCCCGCAGCAAAACATCTTCAGGTGAATTGGAAGAAGGTTCTAAAACGCTTACCAAGCGGACGTCGAACTTCTCAAGCTCCATGGTATAGAACAGGCTGTCGTACCGGTTTCTGGCAAAGCGGCTATACTGATGCACAATGGCAATATCAAACAGCCCCTCCCTGGCGTCGCGGATCATCTCGAGAAATTGCGGCCTGTCGTCCGACCGACCGGACTGGGCGCGGTCTATATATTCGCCAACAATGGTGATTTCGTTCTCCATCGCATATTTATGGATTGCCCGAAGCTGCGCGTCGATGGATTCAGCCCGCTGCATTTCCGAGCTGTAGCGCGCATAGGCTACAGCCCTGTTTTTTGTGTTTGTCATAAACGCTCCTCCTGTTTTTTGATAGATTTTCCTCACCGGTCGGCTTGGATAAAACCTCGTAAAGGCACTCGAACAAAAGCTCCTGTTCGAGTTTTTCATCCACAGCATTTCCAGTCAAGGTGACCACCGCGTTCATAAGCCGAAGCTCATTTTTTCTAATACCGATAACCTCCTTCGGATGTAGGAGCGCGGCGAAAAAAGCGTTTACAACAGCAATGCCTATTCAATTATCAAAGTGCCGTAGCCCTATTGTAACTCGCTTTTCCCTGCCGCGCAACCTCTTGGTGATTATTTTTTATATAATGACTTATCCGCTATTGACAATTATCGCATAGAGTGCTAGAATTCAATTATCTCCGGTAATTGAATTCTAGCACTTAATTATTACGGTAACTGATTAACTTCGATTAACCATTACATATCCCTTCACCTAATGGTCAATAACCCTTGCGTCATCGGAACTACTTTTTGCAAGAAGATTGTAAACATTTCATGAATGAGGACAGCCACGTGAACCGCACAAAGGAAATAAGGGAGTAGGCCGAGCATGAGCTGATTGAACGGCTTGGAGCAGAAAAGCGATGGGATGAGCTTATCCTCGAAATGGACAGGCAGGATGACAACCGTCGGCAGCGCGCAGAACACCATGAAGTTTCCCGCTCGGAGGTTGCCGACACCATCAATACCGGTCGGCGGCAGTATGATAAGCCGAAGGAAAGCAAGAAGTATGCTTACACATACAATTCCATCCCCTTGGAAGATATCATCTTCGACAGCCCGGGAGAAATTGATGAACTTCTTTCCGATCGGGTCAACATCCAGGGAATCCGCAAGCTCACAGCAAAGCAGAAAGAGGTCTTGTTTTACCGCTTTGCAAGGGGCGTTTCGGTTAAGGATTTGGCTGCATTATGGGGGTGCGGCGACAGGAACATCATAAAACATGTCCATGCAAGCGCTGAAAAGTTCCAGAAATATGTCACGCCAATCATCAAGGCGAGGGATGAACAGTATTACACCATCACCACAAACCAGCGATGGTTTCTGGAATGGCTGGATAATCCGCTGCAGAACGAAGAAGCCCGCCGTAGGATGATTGCGGACGGGACATTGGATGCATGGTTTGATAATTACATACCGAAACCGGATAAATACAGAGGGGAAGAAAACGATGGAGCTGAGTAAATTCTTCGGGGCGGTGAGCTCCGACTGGGTGCGTTATTCGCAGTACGAGCTGCGAAAAGATGAAAACGGAATTGTGTATGTAACCCCAGCGCCAGAAGTAACATTTAAAGTTTACAATCCGTTGGACGTGTCGTCCAAGCTGGTAGTGGACGCTCTCGGCATCGGGAGTTTGATGGTTTCCAGCAGCCCCAACCACAAGAAAATTGAGCGGGCTGTGCTGCGATTTGCCAAGAACTATGGGCTGCTTGGCTTTATGCCGTACCTTCCTTTCAACCGCAACTACTTTCAAAGGGAGAACGTATACCTCCCCAAAACCGACATTACCGGCTGTGAGCAGATGAAAACCACCGATTATATGGACTTATTCCTGCCTTTTAAGAAGGAGCCTGTCATGCTGGATTCGATTCTTCCGCTGCGCCCTGCTGAATTGACCGGCAGGCCGATTTCCTACGACGTGGTGTTTTCCAACGCATACAGCGAGCGGCTGGATTGGCTGTCTTCCTATTTTGAAGCGTTTTTTACCCACTTTGCCGCGACGTTTTATCATAAGAAAACCAGCAGCGATAGGTTTCGCGGCTGGTTTGAGGATGAGATTGAGCATTTTGGCAACGATGGACTCGGCTACTCCATCGCCCTACGGGATGGGAAACCGACGCTTTTGTGGAGCTTCAATTCACTAAAGCTGGCAATGGAAACCATCTACAGCTTTTATATTACCGGAGAAAGCTGCCCGCTGCGCATCTGCCGGGATTGCGGAAAGGTGTTCTACGCTGCCTCCGCTCGGTCGGAATTCTGCGAGACAAAATGCCGCAACCGCCACAATGTGGAGCAATACCGCAAGCGGGCGAAAGGCCAGCCGGAAGGGTCGAATGAGCAGGAAATGATGGAGGCGATTGTGAGGGAGATTCGCGGGCAGTATGTGCTTACGAGGGTGGAGCCGAGGGAGACTAATGTTGAATGATGCCAAAAAGATACGAAGCAGAGCAAAAGAGCGATTGCCATAGCTGTCGGGGCGTGCTATACTGTTTGTGCGCTGTATGATTCTTTTCAGCGCTGGCATAGATAAATGAGAGTATGGTACAGTTTTTATATTTTGCCGTCGCATAAGTAAAATCCAGATAAACACAGAAATCAAAATATCTGTTGACAAAAAGAGAAATAAATTATACAATTCTATTGACTGGCGTTCAGTCTGATAGGAGGGTATTATATTGAGGATCGTAAAGGAAGCTGACGAAAGAAAAAGCGAAATACTAGACGCCGCAGAGGCCCTTTTTTCAGAGAAGGGCTATGATGAAACCAGCATCAGCGATATTATAGAAAAAGTTGGCGTAGCAAGGGGAACGGTATATTATCACTTCAAGTCAAAGGAAGACGTCTTGAATGCGATAATTGAACGGTTAAGCGTGCGGCTTCTAACGGCGGGCAGGGAAATCGCCGCCGATAAAAGCGCCCCCGTGCTGGAACGGTTATTCAAAACGCTCATGGCGATGAAAGCCGTTGACAGCGCGGAGATTATTGACCAGATGCACAAGCCGCAGAACGCCTTGATGCACCAGAAAAGCCACAAGGCCATGCTGGAGGACATCCCGCCGATTCTGACTGAAATTGTAGAGGAAGGTATCAGGGAAAAACTCTTTGATACGCCTTACCCCTACGAAAGTGTTGAAATGGTTGTCGCTCATGTCAATACGGTCTTTGATAGCGAATATATGGACGGTTTACAGCCGGAAGAACAACTGAAAAGAATCCGCGCGTTTATTTTCAATCTGGAAAGGCTGTTCGGCGCGAAGCCCGGCAGCTTTGCCCCTGTGATGCAAATGTTTCAGTTAAGTGAGGACAGCGAATGAGTAAATCTTTCTATAAATTTCTGATTTTATGCTCCGGGGGATTTGTTGCTTCGGTCGGCCACGGGATTAGTTCCTTCGGGCTTAGCGTATACGTTTATGGACAAACGGGGCTTGCTTCTTCCACCACTCTGATTGCCCTGCTTGCGTTTTTGCCGGCGATGCTCCTCAGCCCTTTAGCGGGCGTTCTTGCGGATAAATACGACCGCAGGCTTTTGATGATATTGGGTGACGGGCTTTCCGCCCTGGGAATCCTCTATATTTATTTCTGTATCCAGCGTGGGGATGTACAGTTTTGGCAAATCGGCTTGGGGGTAGCGGTCAGCTCAATCTTCACTTCCCTTGTGGAGCCGTCGTTTCGGGCTACGATAACAGATTTGTTAAGCAAAGAGGAATACACGAAAGCAAGCGGATTTGTGCAGTTATCCGGTTCGGCGAGATATCTGCTTTCCCCCGCAATCGCGGGATTGCTTTTCGTGCTTTGGGATATCAGGCTGCTTTTGATTATTGATATCTGCACGATTTTTATTACCGTCCTCACAACCCTTGTCGTGCGCAGGGGGATTGTATCAAAGCTTCGCGAAAATAAGGAATCCATCTTCAAAGACTTTAAAAACGGATGGCTTGCTTTAACGCAAAACAGAGGGGTGTTCATCCTTACGGCTATGGGCGCGGCCATAACGTTTTTTATCGCGGCGATCCAGGTACTTTCCACACCGATGATACTGTCGTTTACGGACAGCCGGGTCTTAGGCTTTGCGATAACCATCTGCGCGTCCGGTATGCTTGTCAGCAGCATGTTTCTTGGCTTTGTACCCTTGCGAAAAGGGGTCGTGAAAATATTATCGGCGTCTCTTTTTCTCATTGGACTGTTTATGGTAGTGTTCGGGCTTCGTGAAAACATCATACTTATCTGTGTTTCGGGGTTCCTATTTTTCCTAACGCTGCCCTTTGCCAACACGAGCCTTGACTATTTAATCAGGACAAACGTGGAAAACGAGGTACAGGGCAGGGTTTGGGGGCTAGTCGGCGTTGCTTCGCAGCTCGGATATCCTGTCGCCTATGCAGCTTTAGGCCTCCTTGCGGATTATGTATTCACGCCCTTGCTGTTGGAGGGCGGAACGCTTGCCGGCAGCATAGGAAAAATAACCGGTGTTGGCAGTGGCAGGGGGATTGGGCTGTTAATCATTGTCTCGGGGCTGCTACTGTCCGCCACGGCTGTTTTGCTGTATCGAATCAGATCTGTCAGAAAATTGGAGAAAGCACATGTACAGTAAACTTATTAAAAACGACATGCAAAAAAGCAAGCTGATTACCGCGACGGTTACGGCCTTTATCCTTGTCGCGGCGATGCTTGCCTCCCTTGCCGCCGCGCTGATCGTGAACTTATTCGGCGCAATCGACAATATGCTTTTACAGTCAAAGACGCCTCATTTCATGCAAATGCACACAGGCGATATTGACATGGATCGGATACAACATTTTGCAGACGCACACAGCAGTGTGGAAGCTTTTCAGGCGCTTGAATTTCTGAATATTGACGGCGCGGAAATCGTTATCGGTGGAAATTCCCTTGCGTGGAGCGTACAGGATAACGGCTTTTCAACCCAAAGCGGAGAATTCGACTTTCTTTTAGATATAAACGGCGATATCATCCGCCCCTCTGACGGCGAGATTTATATACCCATTTATTACATGCGGGAGGGCGCCGCCAAGCTTGGGGACGTGGTGACAATACGCGGCACCCCCTTTACCGTGGCCGGGTTTTCAAGGGACTCGATGATGAACGCGGGGCTTGTCGGGTCAAAGAGATTCCTTGTCAGTGAAAACGACTATGAAAAGATACGAAGCTTTGGAATCATGGAATATTTGATAGAGTTTCGCTTTGTGGATGATTATCCGGTTTCCGCTTTTGAGTCGGATTATCTGGAGGCGAATCTTCCGGCAAACGGGCCGCCCGCCATCAATTACGCGCTTATCAGGATGATGAACGCAATCACCGATGGAATTATGATAGCCGTGCTCATGCTAATCGGCCTGCTTGTTGTCGCCGTGACCTTTTTATGCATCCGATTTACATTGCTTGCTAAAATAGAAGAGGATTACAGGGAAATCGGCGTATTAAAAGCGATAGGACTTAGCGTATCGCATATCAAGAAGCTGTATATGGTGAAATACGGTGCGATAGCGGGTATTGCCTGTGTTTTGGGTTTTATGGCTTCCCTGCTCATCCAAGGGCCTTTCATGGAGAACATACGCCTGTACATGGGCGAAAGCAACCGCTTCCTTACCGGCTTGCTGCTTGGGATGACAGGCGCGGCGGCGATATTCCTGATTATTATGCTTTATGTAAACGGCATCCTGCGGCGTTTCCGCAAAAATTCCGCGGCGCAGGCAATCCGGTTCGGAGCGCCGCAGGAAAAATCAAAATCGGCTAAAAGCTTTCAGTTAAGCAGAAACCGACTGTTTTCATCCAATATACACCTCGGTATTATGGATGTGCTTTCCCGAAAGAAGCTTTATGTCACAATGCTTATGGTGCTGGTGATTTCCTCGTTCATCATAAATGTCCCGCAAAATATTTATAACACCATTTCTGATAAAAGCTTTATGACCTATCTGGGCATTGGTGAATGCGATATGCGTATTGACACCAACCAGACACAGACGGAGCAGTTCATGCAAAAAACCGCGGAGATTGCCGGAATGCTGGCACGGGACGAGCAAGTATCAAGCTATACCGTCCTGATTTGCAAGATGTTTGAAACGATGGCCGGAGACGGCACTACCAGGCGGCTTCGAGTAGAGCTTGGCGACCATTCGGCATTTCCCATAACCTATTCCAAAGGCCGTGAACCGCGGACGGATACGGAAATTGCCCTCTCCGTATTATATGCTGACGATTTGGGCAGGGATGTCGGCGACACTGTGATTTTATCGGTGGACGGCGAAGATAAACGCCTTACCGTAAGCGGGATTTACTCCGACGTCACCAATGGCGGCAGGACTTCTAAAGCGGTTTTTGAAACGAATCAAACCGATATCCTTTGGAGTAGCATACCGGTTGCATTTTATGATAGCTCGCACACGGATGCGAAGGTTTCACAGTACCGGGAGATGTTCCCGCTTGCAAAGGTTTCCAGTGTGGAGGAACACATCAGGCAGATGTTCGGCTCCACCATCGCCGCCGTGCAAATCGCTTCTTATGCGTCGATTGTGGTAACAGTTGTGCTCACCGTGCTGATTACCCTGCTGTTCATGAAAATGCTGCTTACAAAGGACAGGTATCCGATTTCGATATTAAAGTCCTTGGGTTTTACGAATGCCGGTATTACGGCGCAGTATGAAACGCGCTCCGTGATGGTGTTGTTTCTTGGCGTGATTATTGGAACGGTTCTGGCTAATACCCTGGGCGAGCTGGCCGGAGTGGCGATGATATCCTCCTTTGGTGCTTCAACTTTTAACTTCGTGGTAAACCCGCTGTTTGCATACCTGTTTTCGCCTTTTTTGATTGCGGTATGCGTTTACACCGCAACCTTGCTAGGGGTTTCGGATATCCGAAAAATAAATGTATCAAAATACATTAAGGAGGTGTAAAGCCGTGGAAAATATCATTACAGGAAAAAATATTGTCAAAACCTTTGGCAAGGGCGACGAGAAGGTGGGCGCACTTAACGGGGTAGATGTTGAAATATCAAAAGGTGAGTTTGTAGCCGTCATGGGGCCGTCCGGCTCCGGGAAATCCACCCTGCTGTTTGCGTTGAGCGGGATGGAAGCGATTACAACCGGATCGGTAATGATTAATAATACTGATTTATCCGCACTAAGCGACAGTGAGCTTGCTGATATTCGCAGGACAAAAATGGGTTTTGTGTTCCAACAGCCAACGATGCTGAAAAACCTGAATTTGCTTGACAATATAATCCTTCCCGCCTTGCAGGGAGGTAAGAAGAACGTGGGCGTGATTGCAAAAAAGGCAAAAGCCCTGATGAAGAATACGGGGATAGACGGCCTTGAAAACAGGGATACCGCGGAGGTTTCGGGAGGACAGCTCCAACGTGCCGGTATCTGCCGCGCCTTAATCAATTCCCCCGAAATTCTTTTTGCCGATGAGCCTACCGGCGCGCTTAACTCAAAAACAGCCGATGAAATCATGGGCTTGCTTTCGGACATCAACAAAGACAGGACGGCGATTCTGCTTGTTACCCACGACGTAAAAGTAGCCGCAAGAGCGGACAGGGTTTTGTTTACGAAAGACGGTGCTATCGTTTCCGAACTGCCGCTCAATAAGTCCAATGGCAAAGACATAGAAGTGAGGGCTAAAAAAATCATTGCGCAGATGGCGGTTGTCGGGATATAAAGCGATAGAACATCAAGATTAGTTAGAACGCTAAAAACAGATTTTCGATAAAGCTATTGCAAATGCCTCTGATAAAGATTTCATAAAATGATACACAACGCAAATAAGCATATCTCAACCACACGCTCATAACAATTGCGGGTTATGATTATCGAGATTTTCCAAGCTATACTGACAAATGTAATCAAAGGCGAGGGAGCGGCTCACGCCGCTCCCCCATACAGTTAGCTAACCATATTCAGATTTTTACTCTTTAGTCCGATCCGCCAACGCAATCGGCGTATCGTCAGCCCCAGTATACATTTCCTCGCACTCAAGCTGGGCGGCTAGCATCATACGGGCTGCCTGTGACACGAGTTGCTCGGCGTCGGTAACTGAGTTGAAAATCTTGTGGTACATTTTTTTGTAGTCTGCCACACTATCATCCTTCCGAAATAAATATTCCGGCGGCCGCCGTTGTGTGATGTGAACTCCGATAAACGTGATTGTCAAGTCGTAATTCAGCATCCCGCAGTATTTCCTCTGCCAACCTCCTGTTCGAGAAACTCAACCGCACGCTTGAAATATGCGCGGCTGTCTTCCGGTGAACGCTTATCAAAAAACTCCGGACTGGCCGTAATCAATGTGTCGATGAACAGCACACTATCCTTCCGAACCTTACAACCGGCGTCATGGATGCGGCGGGCAATCTCGTCGCGGTATTTTGTCTGAGGCCGGATGATGTGATAATTCTGAGCAGACCTGCTCATGTCGATATCGGGATTGCTTTCATATTTTTGCTTTTTGCGCTCATGGTGGTTATTGAGCCCGCCGATGGCGCCGGACTTTCTCTTTTCAAACCGCATGATTGCGTATGGCATATTGACCTCCTCATTAATCGAAGATTTATCGTTTATCCTCGCTCCGCCGAAGCCGTAGCCCCTGCCCTGCCGTAGCCCCCGCATTGCAGTAAAATCGGAGAGGTGCTGTAGGTTTTAGCGTGCGGGTATAACGCACTAGACCTTGCCGCGTTGCTGGCAAGGTCGTGCGGCGGGGCGCTGCCCCTGCACCCCGGGAACGCCGCCCATGTGGGTGGAACGCCTAAAAGGCGTAAAAGAAAAACGCCTCTGTGGGCGCTCGTGTACGGGCTGTATCGCCCTGTGTGGCGTTTTGGGGCGCGGGGTAGGATAGTTTTACCTAATAGCCTTTTGGAGAGCAAATTCGGGGCGGTTTACCCCTTAAACCTAACCTAACGAAAATACGCCGCCTGGGTGCTGATTCTGAGCGTTGTTCCAGGGAAGTCACAAGGATTTTCCGGCGCAAAGAAACAGCATAGGATAAATACACGCTTGGGGATACTGCAACCCCTATTGCCCGGAGCTTGCGCTGAATTTCCTGCAAACAAGCACCTTGGCGCGGTAGCTCTGTTTGCAGTCATGGACGCAGCGACGACAGAGCTTATTGTATTGCCGTTTGTGGGTTAAGGGATTGATGAAAAAGGTGTACTCCTCTTTTAGCTTTTTTGATGGCCTTGGCATATGCTTACCTCCTCATATTGCTGCCAGCATTGTTGCCCGCTGCCGCAGGAATTCAACAAACATTTTCTTGATATACCCACCGAAGTTTTTGACCCCGGTAAAGCTCCTGCCCTTGATTTCATCCAGAAACTCCAGCGCCACAAGCTCGTCAATTGCTGCAAGCAGCCGGATGTTCTCCGGTCTTGCTTCCCGTTCCAGCTCAAAAATATTCCGAGCAAGCTGTCTACAAAGGCGAGCTTGTCCGGCATTTCTTCCTCGAACCAGGCATAATTGATTCTATTTTTCAGTCTCTCCAGCCCCTCCTCTCCCGGGATAGAGAAGTGATTATCGTTACTCTGGATATCGTTCAGTGAGTATAGTTCGGGTGTACACGGTGGATTGGGTGGTCTTTGCTGCGGACCGGGTGGTGCATGAACTGTACTGAAAGGTGGTCTGTCCTGCGGACTGGTGGTCTTTACAATGTAGAGATTGCTGGTATTTTCGCCTCTGGCGTTCAGGCGGATTGCTTTTCAATCAAGCCGAGCCCCTCCAGTTTTGCCATGACCTCGATGGTTTTGCTGCGGGAGCAGCCCGCCTTTAGGGCAATGGTTTGGTAGGATGGATAGCAGCTTTTGTCGGTGTTGCTGGCGTAAGTACAGAGAACAGAATAAACAACCTTGTCGTAGACGCTCAAGGCTTCGTCCATGGGCACCGCGCTGTCAATCATGGTAAATGGTACGGAACATTGGAATTTCAGATTCGAAAAATGGCGTGAAAAAAGCAGGCCGCCATTGTGGCGTCCTGCTCAAGGTTTCGGTCTTATTGCGGCTGCTTATCGTTTTGCTCGTAGAAGTCAAGATACTCGTCAACCGCGCTGTGAAAATACTCGGTAGTGGAAGCGACGCTGTCGCCCTCAAATGAAATGAGCGACTGAATGCCGACAACCTTACCATGGAAAACCGCGTCCTCTTCTGAGAATTCAACGCTGCCGGTGTATCCCTTATAATTCAGATAGTTGCTCATAATAAAGCAATCAGCTCCCCGAAAACAAAATCTAATCACGCTTCATGGTCTAAAACCCAATTTAGAAGCTCCTCAAAGGACGCCTCGCTTGCTGCAACCTTCAAGATAATTTCATACAATTCTTTTTGCGTATACTGCAGTTCAATGCCGTTCATCGCGAGCATTACCAGCATAACATGAACGCCAATCCGCTTGTTACCGTCCACAAACGGATGATTCATGATCAGCCCAAAGCCGAGCCTTGCCGCTCTTTGCTGAACAGTTGGCAGCATTGGCTTGCCGTCAAATGTCTGAAAAGGCGCGGCAAGCGCGGAATCCAATAGCCCCTCGTCACGAAGGCCGCCGTCGCTGCCGGAGACTTCTATCAACTCACGATGCATGGCAAGAATCTGCTCTTTAGTCAGCATTTTCATCTGGCAAGAACCTCATAAGCTTCTTTGTTCTTTGCCATAAGGCGCCGCGAGATGCTCATTACATCTTCGTCCGGCATGGTCTGTTCCTGCTCAGCCTGGCTGAATTCAATCAGCAGATATCGGGGCGCATTGTTTTTTAAGATTATCGCAGAGCCGTGTTCATCCACCATCCGCGCCACGCGGGAAAAGTTCTGGTTTGCCTCGGTTATGGATACAATATTATTTGTGTTAATCATCATATCGAACACCTCCACTTCTATTATACTCATATATTAGGAGAAAATCAACCTATTTATACTGGGCACTTTATAGGCATGCTGTTGTAAACAATTTGTGATAAACTAACCGGCGAACGTGGTTAGGTGCGGCAGATAGGCTGCCACCAAAGCATGGTTCTGACTGTATTGCTGCGCTTCCCTTCGGTCGCCCACAATTGTGATCGCATCAATAAAGGCTTTTTTAACGGTGACCGCGGAGGGTTTACAGCTCTCTCCGCCAGAGCCGCACAACCATCAGCTTTTTTGACATAAGCTGATGGTTGTTTTTTCAGCTTATGCTTATGCCTATGTGGTTGCGGTAGTAAGCAACTGCCCATAGGAATCGGTACGCTTTTGCTTTCAAGGGCTTGGAATCCAGCGCGATATTTGGACTGAGTGCCTTGAAAGCGTTGTAAACGATAAACGGGAAGGGAGCGCCGCATATGAAGGTCTATAGAAGTGAAAAAGCCCGCAAGGGCATCATGGACACATATGACAAGCTGCTTGCCATGTGGGATACGGAGTTTATCGAATCGGGTATCCCCACGCTTTACGGGTCAACCCATGTGATTCAATGCGGGAAGCCGGGCAACCCGCCGCTGGTGCTTTTCCACGGTGTAGGCGACGATTCCGCGCTGATGTGGCTGTATAACGCCAAGGAACTGGCGCGGCATTTCATGGTCTATGCCATCGACACCATCGGCGGGCCGGGGAAAAGCGTCCCCAACCGGAATTACGACAAGGGCTTTGACGATGCCCGGTGGATTGACGAGGTGTTGGCGGGGCTGAAACTTGAAAAGGTCTATCTGGCGGGCGTGTCGAACGGCGCGTATATAACGCAGTATTACGGGCTTCACCGCCCCGAAAGGGTGCTGAAAATGGTCTGCATGGCGGGAACCGTGCCGGCCGGGGATTACAATCCCATGAAGATAATGATAAAGGTTTTTCTGCCGGAAGCTCTGCTCCCCACAAAGAAAAATACATATAAACTCATGCAAAAAATGTGCGGTAAAAATAGCGGCGTATTCACGGAAAACCCCGTCATCATGGAGCATTACCGCTTTCTTTTGAAAGGGTTTAACAATATGTCGATGAGTCATCATAATTTGGGAAATTTTAATGATGGGCAAATCGACGCCATCAGGGATAAGACCCTGTACCTCATGGGCGATGCCGACCCCTTTGCAATCATGGGCGGCAAAGACGCACTGGTAAAGCATAAAATGAAGGCGCTGTTCTTCCCCGAAGTTGGTCATGGGCTGAACCATGAGATAGCGGATGCGGTTAATCGTATCATTGTGGAGTATTTCACAAATCAGAGAGGGGAGGAATGCGCTTGGACACTGTTTTAGTCGCAGTAATATTTTTTCAACACATTTATTATCTCGCAAACCCTCTGATCCCCAATGGAATAGGTGACGCTTTTGCCAGATTTCGCATATTCAAGTATGCCGTGCGCTTTTAGTAGTGTTAAATGCTGCGATAATGCGGGCTGGGTAATGTTCGGTACTCTGTCTGCTAATTCACTTACCGTCATAGGCCGCTCCATCAGCGCGCAGAATATCATCAGCCGGTTTTCATTCGCAAGCGTTTTAAGCAACTCCGCAATCCGTTTCGCTTTTTCCTCCATCTGCGGTATCGTCCTTTCTGCTTTTCAACATACAAATCCCTTGCGTCATAGTCCCCATCGGACACCATACGCACCATGTCCGCGGCCTAAATAGCATCATGCTCACAAGCCCCAGCACCGTTGAGGTAAGCATCACGCCGTAAAAACCAAACGCGAACCGCGCGACCCACGGCGTTACGAAAGCTGTATATGTCCAGTTCCACGGCAGCTTGAATACCCATAACAGCGTGACCGCTTCCTGTAGCTGTGCGCCGGCAAAAACAAGATAGGTTGAGTAAACCATTACCCCAAACATGACCATGAAGAAGGTTAAGAATCCATAGCGAAACCAATGGGAACGCAGAAAATTCGGTGTTTCTTTTTTGAGTGATACTCCCAGCCGCCCGCCAAGAAGCCCGAACAACTGCCCCTTTCCGCAGAATTTATTACAGTACACTTTATTGCCGCCGATGATTGCCACCATCAGCGGCGTAAACATAAATATTAGTCCGAGCCACCCGAACAGGATATTGAAGAACCCCAAAGCCAAGTATGTAATTTCGGCAATCCAGAGATAATCATACCAACGCTTCTTTTGCATCCGGCTCACCTTCTTTCTGCTTAATGGAAACAATGCACGCGGGACATTCTTTGGCGCACTTCCCACACCCTACACATTTTTCACTGTCTACCACCGCGATTTTTCCCCGATGCACCATTACCGCATCCAGTGGACATGCTTTCACACAGCATCCGCAGGCGACACAATCTTTTGAGATTTCAGCGACTTTTTTACCCGGCATAAACGAACCTCCCCCTGTATTCATATAAACATATAAGCAGTTGCTATTATAATTATATTTATATGCAATGTCAAGGCTTGACAAAACCCGGCGCATGTGCTTTAATATGGAAACAACATAATAGCTCATGGG
>WRLK01000059.1:0-13098 GCA_009777635.1 Oscillospiraceae bacterium
GCGCCCGGCAATGTGAAAAAATACCAATTAATGCCATGATTTTCAGTTAAGTAATTATTGCGTGAAGTGTAATTTTGCGATATAATTATATTAATAAAAACAGGTAAAACTATTAACAAATAAAAATATATCGGTTAAAGTTTTCCGTTTATGTTACGATAATATAGTAGTATGGGGAAATATTGCTCCGGCACTTAAATGTCGCAATCAAGTGCAAAACATCGCGGAGGTGCACTGTCATGGTCAAAAGAATCGCAGCCTGCATGGGGGCGTTGCTGCTCTTTTTGCCCGTTTATGGAATTTTCGCAAGTGTCGATGATCCTGAAGCCGCACCGGAATCCGGAGAAATATTCAATGTCGCAATGCCTTTATCGCTTGATTTTACCATTGACCCGTATGAGCTTGCCGGACGCGGACCGGTATACTCCGACGGGCATATGTTGGAAAATCTCGGCGATCACGATGTAATCCTCGCCTTTGTCGACATCGAAGTGATATTCCGTGAGGGGGCGGATATCATACCGTTGCCTCAGCCGTTTGACGGCCCGGATGATACAGAAGAAAAGGAGATTTATTTGCTGCTTGACTTCGGCAGGCCCGATGTGCAGCCACTTGTTTTGACGGCGCCGCCCGATGAAATGCCGCGGATTTTCTTGTCCGCAACAGACGATGACTTTTCCTTTTGCATACTGACGATTTCCGGGGACGTAACCCCTTACCCCGCCAAAGAGTGGATGAGCAGCGACGTGAAAATCCGCATCACATTTATTATCGAATCGACACAGGCGGATTCCGGGTTCGAGGACAAAGACGAGCCTGAACCGAACGAGCCTGAACCGAACGAGCCTGAACCGAACGAGCCCGAACCGGACGAGCCCGATGAGCATACCGGCTCCGACGGGCAGGAATCGGAAGCCCTTGGCGGGGCTTCTTTAGAAGACGCCACGGCGGAAACGCCGACGCCGGACAGTTCGGAACCGGAGCCGCCTGAAGACGCAACACAGAAATCAGAATCAGACCCGGAGCCGGAATCAACTATGGAGCCAAAACAGGAGCCGGCAGAGGAACCAACGCCGGAATCCGGCCCTAATATTACAGATCATTTAGATCAGGATGGAGAATAAAAATGTCAGACAAACCCGTTCAAGCAGCCGCGGCTGCCTCTTCTAAAAAGAAGAAGGCTATTATTATCAGTATCATCGTTATTATTGCACTCATCATTGCGTGGTTTCTTTTGCGCCCGAAGCCGGAACCGGTCGTTACCATGGAAAATGTGCGCCAGATTGAGGCGGAAATAGAAGATAAAGTAGCAAAAGGGATGTTCGAAACCCACATGAATACGACGTGGGTTTTCCCAAGCGGCAGTGAGCCGTCGTCCAACGCCGTTATGGGCAACGCGCCGAACAACAATTATGCGTTCAGTTTTACCGTGACGCTGAATGATACGGATGAAACGGTATTCACATCGGGGATGATACCTGTGGGAGCCGAGATTGCTGAAATCAAACTGAATAAAGTATTGTCCCCCGGCGAATATCCCGCAACAGTCCGCATCAATATGGTTGAGGACGACGGCACGCCGGTAGAAAGCAATATGGGCATTACCGTTATGCTTGTCATCAACTCGTAAGCATTTTTAAGAATTGCTAAAGTTTACCGGTTTTGTGCCGATAATTATCATAAGTGCCTGTTCCCTGTCAATCATGTAGATTCCGCGGTTTATCGTGATTGACAGGGTATATACACAAGAATACCACCAAATCAAGGAGGAAAAAAATTATGGAAAAAGCCTTTACCCGCAGAACCATCGCATTCTTCGTAGTTCTCACACTGATTCTCAGCATGATGGTCATGCCGATTTCAATCGGCGGCAAATCCTCCCCGCTGCTCATGTATGCAGCCGCGACAACCGGTAACACCGGCACAATTGAAGGTGACAGCACAGTTGACAGCCCGACCCTGAACATGGTTCTCCCGACAAGCCTTAACTTCGAACTGAACCCGCTGGAGCTTGGCTCGGGTAACGCGCCGGGCAACCAAATCAAAACGACCAGCTATGTAATTGCCAACAAAACGCTGGCTCCCGTGCTGGTATCCTTCGACATCAAAGCCACCGGTAAATCTGACGTTACATTTTTAAGCTCACCCAGCACATTGAAACAATCCGATACCACCGCAAGGGACAAGCACATATTCTTTGGCGCTCTCGGCGCGAAAGATGTTACCTCGTCGCCTAACTTTGACGGTTCGGCAGCAAGCCCCGGGTTTACATACGCAACTGAAGATCCCGCCCCCATGGCCGCGGATGTGTTTGTACCCTTTGCCCCGGATGAAAACGACGATAAAGTCGCTGAGGGATCGATTACTTTCGCTCTCGGCGCCGCAACGGAAAGCGCTTTTGCCGCTGACGATAAAGGCGTGGCAGCGTTCCAGTTCTACGCGCAGCTCAATACATACGCCGAATGGGCCGCCAGCGACGTCACGGTTGTAGGCGCATGGTCGCTCACAGCTCTGCGCACATCCGACTACGGCAGTATAGTCACGGCAGAACACGGTCTGAATCAGCTTAAGGGCGAGGCCGTCGAGCCTGAGCCTGAGCCGGAGCCTGAGCCTGATCCTGATCCTGAGAACGAAGTGAAATTCGCGACCGGCGTTACCTCCGCAAGCATTGAGTACACAAGGGGAGCAAAATTGAATACAGTGGTTTCCCCTGATTTCCACTACAGAGTCTTTATCGAGGATAAGCCTGCCGGCGTTACCTCCGTCACGGTAAATGCGGCATCCTCTACAGTCTACACTGCAGGCACCGATTATTCTTATGACTCGGCTACAGGCGTTCTCACGATGCACAGGGTTGGCAACAGCAATGCAACAATAGCCATCGTGGCCGGCGGTACAACCTACAATCTGGCCTTTACCGTAGGCACATAAATACACGCTTCATATCACAAACTATAAAAAACAGAGCCTCGGCAATCGCCCGAGGCTCTGTGCAATATATATTATTTACGCAATCGCTTTTGCCATGTGCTGCTCCTGTCCCCGTGAGCCCCGGGCGCTTGATTGACATAATGGTAAAACAAGTCTAAAATGGTTATATATTCTGCGGATTGGCGGGACTATCATATGAGAAAATCTGAGCAAAAACAAATTTTGGAACTGGTCTCTACTTTAAATGAAGCAAATGACGCCATGAAGCAGCTTTTTTTAAAGAAAGACTATCCTGCCGTTAACCAGTTGTTATCAGACAGTCAGCAGTTCGCGGTGCAGATCGGCGCTTACATTGAGCAGCTTGCAGGGGAAGAAACGAAAACGGTGCCCCTTTTGGAGGAATACTGCAATCTTTTGTATCAAATCAGCGCGCAAATCCATGATAACACGGATCGTGAAAGTGTTTATTCCAAGCGGCTGCGAAAGCATCTGATTCAGATTGAAAACAGCGTAAGGGCCGAGCTTAGGCCTGATAAGCTTGAGGTTGTTTTTTTTCCATATAAAGCGTCTATGTGGGACAGCCTTGAATCCGTTTGGATTGCGGCGAAAAATGACCCGCAATGCGATGTATATGTTGTGCCGATCCCCTATTACAATAAGCTTTCCGACGGAAGCTTCGGACAAATGCACTATGAGGGAGATCGGTATCCCGGTTATGTGCCGGTTGTGGATTGGCGAACATACAATATTGAAGAGCGACGGCCCGATGCTATCTTTACGCACAACCCTTATGATTCGGCAAATTTTGTGACAAGCGTACACCCCGATTATTATAACGAGCGTTTGAAAAGCTTTACCGATTTGCTGGTATATATTCCGTATTTTGTAGCGGCAGACGATGTATCGGAGCCTTTCTGCGTCTGCGCGGGAACCCTTTATGCGGATAAAGTATTGATCCAGTCTGAAAAAATCCGGGATATTTACATCAAAGCATTCCATGATTTCGAAAGGTCAAACCGCTGCATTGGGCGGTTTGGTAAGGCCAAAGACAAATTTATTGCCGCCGGTTCGCCAAAATTTGATAAAGTGTTAAACGCAAAGCCGGAGGATTTTACTGTTTCGGACGAATGGCGGCGCCTTATTACACGCCCCGATGGAACGCAAAAAAAGATCGTGCTTTACAACACCACAATCGGTGCGATATTAACGGGAAATGAACAGTATCTCAGAAAGCTTAACCACGTAGTGGAAGCCTTCAAAAACAGGGACGACATGGTCTTATGGTGGCGGCCTCATCCCTTAAACCAAGAAACATACCGTACTATGCGTCCGCAGCTGCTCCAAGAATATGAGCGCATTGTCTCAAGCTATAAAAGCAATAAAACCGGCATATACGATGATACGCCGGATTTGCACAAGGCGATATGCTTCGCTTCCTGTTATTACGGCGACTGGTCTTCGCTTGTGCCGATGTTTGGTATGACGGGAAAGCCTGTTGTTATCCAAGATATCACGAAAACCGAAGACCGTATGCCGCTTCGGTTTGCCGATTTTGCGGTTGACAGCGAAGGGGCTATGTGGGGCTTTGAGCTGTCTGTGGACGGGCTGTTTCAGCTAAATCCTGCTAATAACATAGCGTGTTATGCGGCAAAAAGCGGATGTATGCCATGTGCCGGCGGCAAGAAAGCTTTGTATGGGCGAAGATATATGGGGATTCGATGCATCGGGGATGAAGTGATTTGTTTCCCTGTTTTACTTGACAATATTTTTATTTATAACCGCAAGAGCGGTGAAACCGCATTTGTTCCGCTTGACCGTGAATACTTGCTGTCGCAGGAGTATGGCGGCTTCGCCTTTCGACATATAATAGAACATCATGGTAAGGTTTATTGTTTCGGCATCTATGCAAAAGCAGTCGTTGTTTTTGACGTCGCAAGCCGCAACGTGCGGTACGATACGGCTCTTTTTGAGCAAGCCGGATTGTTAATTGACGGCGAACAGACAGAGAACCGCCCGGTTTATATGAGCGAATGCTCCGGCAACGGGGAAATCATACTCCTGTTTAGAAATAGCGAACATCTCATCCGCTATACTTTGCCCACGCGGGAGATTGCGTTTATTGCGTCAAATCCTGTATTATCACAATGCACGCACGCTGATTTCGACGGGCAATATTTTTGGCTGCTCGCCGAGACAAATGATAAATTAATAAAATGGGACAGCTCATCTAATCGTGTGACGGAATATGCCGTTCCATCCAATGTTTCCATTCATGCTGTTAAAGCGTCAGTTTTTTCAGGTATGTCCGATTGCGGGGAATACCTTTTGCTTTTCCCGTCATATGGAAACGCAATGCTGAAATTTGATAAGAAAACAGCGTTGTTCAGCGGCTGCAAAGAGATGGCTGTTCCGAATGATGAAAAGAATCAGATTTTTAAATATTATAAGCCGAAAAATGCCGGTGACAAGATCTATGCTTTTGCACACCACAATGATTCCATGTATGAGCTGGACAAGCTGTCCGGAAAAATTTCACAGCACCGGTTTTCGTTTGATGAGAACAGTAAAAAGCAATACTTTACCGATTATTTGGATCTCGTTTTAGATGAAGAAAACGCAAGCTCGTCCATGTTTGTAATAAATGAGCAGATAATAGATCATATCGCATGTTTTCTTTCTTTAATGATTGCAAGCGAACAGAGTGCCCGAAATGAAAAGCAAAGCGAGCATTATCTGAAGCTTACCGCAAATCCGGACGGAACATCCGGTAAATTTATATACGAATATGTTCGAGGGGAACTGCTATGAAATATAAAGCGATATTAATGGCTGCGGGGCAAGGGGTGCGAATCAGCCGCTCAGTTGAGAACAACTGCAAGTGCACGCTTAATATCGGCGGCGTTTCGCTTATCCGGCACACTGTGCAAATGCTGCTCGATAAAGATATCGAGGTTCATTTAGTAATAGGGTTTAACCGCCATCTTATCAAGCAAAGCCTAAAGGGTCTGAATGTAATTTATCACGAAAATATGTTTTTCTCCATTACAAACAGCCTGGCCTCGCTTTGGTTCGCGAGAACTGAACTATCCGGAGATGCAGTGATACTCGGAAACGCCGACGTGTTTTGGGAGGAAAACCTGTTATCGGTTTTGATGAACGAAACACGTGATTGCGTTATGTTGTGCGACTCAAGCAGAGTTGAACAGGGCGACTATCTGTTCAAGGTCGTTGACGGCAGGGTTGTTTCCTACGGCAAAGGCATGGATTGCCGCCACGCAAATTGTGAATATGTCGGGCTTGCTTTGATTCAAGGCGATATGGTTTCCAAATGCAGGGTGCGGCTGCAACAAATGATAGAACACCAGCGCCACGGCGAATGGTGGGAGCAGGTGTTGTACAGCATGACGGCGGAACGCCCGATATGGGCAAAGGACATCGCGGGGCATTTTTGGGCTGAAATTGATTATATTGAGGATTATAACCGTATTCTCGAGTACAGGGGAGTAAAAAAGTGACCAACACAATCTCTGTTATAATCCCCGCATACAATGTCGGGGAATACATTGACAAATGTTTGCATTCCGTCCTTTCACAGACATATGCCGATCTTGAAGTCATTGTTGTAAACGATGGCTCGACCGACGATACCGCCGGACGAATGAAAAAATATGAAAAAGACAACCGCCTGCGGCTGATAGAACAGCAAAACGCGGGTGTATCCGCCGCGCGAAACACAGGAATCGCCGCGGCAACAGGGGCATATATCGCCTTTGTTGACAGCGACGATTATTTAGAGCTTGACATGTATGAACGGTTATACACGGCGCTTGAAAATGAAAAAGCCGACGTCGCCGTGTGCGATTATAATCTTATATATCGTGACCATACTGATTTTAACTACTCGGATATGCGCAATGAAACCGTTGATATAACCGATGCTTCTTTTTATTTTTACAAATACTGCGCGTGCCCAAAACCGAATAATTATATTTGGACACGTCTTTATAAAACCGGAATCATAAAAGAATCAGGCGTGCTTTTTGAACCGTTTAAGCTGGGAGACGATACGTTATTTCATTTTAAGCTTCTGCCGCATATCAAACGCGCCGCCCACATATCCGGCGCGCTTTATCATTATTTGCAAAGGCTCAATTCAAATGTGTATACTGTGGCGAAACGCTGGAATCTGGCGCGGGTTTACGCCGATACGTTTGAATCTCTTGTAGGTTATTATCAATCAAACGGATTGGATCATTTTCTTGAACCCATGCCGATACACGCGTATACCAGACTGCGCAGCGTGTTCTTTTATTCAAGGCTGGCAGGTATCAGCGACGGTAATATAGCGGCCAATATAGCCGAAGGATTTAACGGCAGAGCGATAGCCCTATATCTGCGCGATATTTCCAAGGTTGATCCATACGCACAGATAAATGGCTTTTCTGTTGAGAAAGCTGATAAAATTAAGCGTATCATGCTCATGGCGTCCGAAAACCCGATGGGATTGGCAGGAGTTGAAATAGAATGAGATACGCGTTAGTCACAGGCTCAACAAAAGGCATCGGTCTTGCAATTGCCTCAAGGCTGATAGATAAAGGTTATTTTGTATATATAAATTATGCGGGCGACGACGAGGCGGCGGCTTTCCTGAACCTTGACGGCGCAAAGCATAAAATCGTAAAGGCCGATTTGGCTGAAATCAGCGGCATGGACTTGCTGATTAAAGAAATCCTTAAAAAGGACGATATAATATTTGACTGTTTTGTCTTTAACGCGGGGCTTACCTGCCGCGAGCCCTTCGGGCAAGTTGGGTATGATGATTGGACCCGTGTAATGAACGCAAACGTAAATATCCCTTTTTTTATTGTCCAGAAGCTGCGGGAGCGTCTGGCTGACAATGCATCCATCATTTTTATCGGGTCTGATATGGGGATTTATCCTCATTCGGTTTCTATTGCGTACAGCGTTTCAAAGGCCGCCTGCCATATGCTGGCAAAAAGTCTTGTAAAGGAATTTGCGCACCGCAACATTCGCGTCAACGCCATAGCCCCGGGATTTATTGATACCGGATGGCAAAAAGAAAAACCGGATTGGCTGCGCGAAAAAATTGAAAACAAAATCGCGTTAAAGCGCTTCGGCACGCCGGCGGAAGTATCTGACGCGTGTATGTTTTTACTTGAGAACACTTATGCAAACGGGGCCATACTGCAAATAGACGGCGGATATAATTTTGAATAGGTCGTGAAAGGGATGTATGATTACCTGATTGTTGGCGCGGGATTATTCGGCTCGGTATTTGCCCGTGAAATGGCGGAGCGCGGTAAGAAGTGCCTTGTCATCGACAAGCGCGGGCATGTTGGCGGGAATCTTTCCTGCGAAAAGATAGAAAATATTACTACCCACAAATATGGCGCGCATATTTTTCATACAAACGACAAGGCTGTTTGGGATTACATCAACCGTTTCGCGGAATTCAACCGCTACACCAATTCGCCGGTTGCCAATTACAAAGGCGAAATCTACAACCTGCCGTTTAATATGAATACCTTTTATAAGCTGTGGGGCACGGTTGCGCCGGATGATGCGAAAAGAATGATCGAAAGGCAAAGCGCCGGGATAAAAGAGCCGAAAAACCTTGAGGAGCAGGCAATATCGCTGGTTGGCACGGATATTTACGAAAAACTGATTAAAGGTTATACTGAAAAACAGTGGGGAAGAAAATGCAAGGATTTGCCTGCATTTATAATCAAGCGGCTGCCTGTGCGGTTTACCTACGACAACAACTACTTTAACGACCGGTTTCAGGGTATTCCAATCGGCGGCTACAATCAAATTTTTGAAAAACTATTGGAAAAGTGCGATGTGCGCCTGAATACCGATTATTTAGAAAGCCGTCCGTTCAAGGCGGAAAAAACCGTATATACCGGCATGATTGACGAGTTTTTCGGCTACCGCTTCGGCCCGCTTGAATACAGAAGCTTGTCCTTTGAAACGCAAACGCTTGATACGCCGAATTTTCAGGGCAACGCTGTTGTAAACTATACCTCCGGCGACGTTGCATATACGCGCATCATCGAGCATAAGCATTTTGAATTCGGGCAGCAGCCGAAAACCGTTATCACACGTGAATATCCGAAAACATGGCAAAAAGGCGACGAGCCGTATTATCCGGTAAATAATGACAGCAACAACGAGCGTTATGAAAAGTACGCAGAGCTTGCCGCCGGTGAAAAGAATATGATATTCGGCGGGCGGCTGGGCAGCTACCGGTACCTTGATATGTGGCAGGTTATAAAAGAAGCATTGGAAATGTCCGAAAAGAATTCGCGCAATAATTAAGAAAGGGGTTTCATCATGAATGATATAGCTGTGGTAATCTGCAACTATAACAAAAAAAATTACGTGTTGAGCTGTATTGAATCCGTGCTGAATTCAAGCTTTAGGGGCTTTGACCTCATTGTCGTTGACAACGCTTCGACAGACGGCTCAGTGGAAGCGATACAAAGCCAATACGCAGACAGGCTGACAATACTTGAAAATGAAGAAAACACCGGCGGATCGGGCGGGTTTCACCGCGGGATGAAGCATGCCGTTGACGCGGGATATAAGTATGTGCTGTGTTTAGATAACGACGTTGAGTTTGACAAAAACGCGATAGGCGCTCTGTACCGGTTTATGGAATCAAGACCGGAGGCGGGCGCTTGCGGTTCGGCGATATACCGGTTTGACGACCGCTCCTGCACGCAGGAAATGGGAGCGATGATTGACTATAAAAACCTCGGGTTCAAACTGCTGCACGCCCAAATGAGAAACGCAAAGCCGCCGGAAGAAACCGAGTGCGATTATATTGCGTTCTGCTCCGCTATGCTTCGCGTTGACGCGTTAAAACGCGTAGGACTGATGCAGCACGAGTATTTTATCTATTGGGACGACATAGAGCTTTGCTGGCGAATCCGAAGGGGTGGATATAAGATTTTTGCCATATCCGGCTCCGTCGTTTATCATCACGCGAACCCCATTGATCCGACGACTACCTTTAGTCATTACTATATGTTTAGAAATAAACTCAATTGCTTCGCCAGACATTTGGATGATCATGCGTTTGATGAGCTGCCGGAGCTTGTTACGCAGCGGCTGTACAGGATATTTGCCGTAAACAGAAACAACCTGCCTGTGATCACAACCTATATGCACGCGCTCAACGATGCGTTAAACGGGATTGCGGGCAAAGCGGGCGAAGGCAGGATACTTCCCTTTGAATCCAACGCTAGCATTTTCACAAAATCGTTTGCGGGCGTAAAAACCGTGCTGGTGCGCCACGGCGGCAAAAATGATCATTTGCGCAACATGATTGTCTATATGAAAAAAATATCCGGCTGTGACATTAAGGTTGCCGTCGGCGCGGAGGACTGGGCCGTCATAAAGGACATGGAAGGAATCGTCGCGGCAAACGAGCAGGATACGTTTGAGCGGACGATACACACTTTCCCCCATATTCTAGATATACCGGAATATGAGCAAGGCGTAATCTATCTTGACGACTACTGGAATTTCATCTTGTCTGATGAAGATTTGCAGTATATCAAAACATTCTCCGAAGGGTATGATTTTTTCCATAAAACGCACTATGAATTTATTCGCGCGAAGCTGTCGGAGCTGAGAAGGTCGCAAAGAATTTTATATTGACGCAAGGAGATGTATCATGTTTGATAAGGACTGGATTGAACAGAATACAATCCCCAAATTTCTGGCTGCCGCCGAGGGGAAAAAAGTCGTATTTTGGGGCGCCGGAATAGAAGCGAACCGCGCAATGGAAAATGAATTGGCGGATATATCTCCCGGCTATTTCTGCGATTCAAATGAAGCAAAATGGGGCGCGAAATTTCACGGCTTTGACATAAAACCTCCCGAAGCATTGCTTGAAGAAAACCGGGACGCCTTAGTTGTCGTTATATGCTGCCGTTTTTTTCTGCTTTCAGAAATTATTGAGCAATTGGAGGAGCTGTCTGTCCCGTGCTATTTTTCAAGCTGTTTGTTTGTTCCTGAAAATACCGAGCTCTTTCATTTGAGGTTTAAGGGAGAATACTGCTTTGACGACAGACGCAAGCACCACAAAAAGCTTTTGTATGTTCTCGCGGGGTATAAGCCTTTTTTATGGGATGCTGTGTTTGCCCGGATAGCGGCGGTTATCCCTGATGATTTGGATACATGCTTAGTTTTATCTGGAGTTCAGAACGATTATTTACGCAAGCTGGCTGAAAAACAGGGATGGTCCTATGTAAGCACGAAAGAAAACAAGCTGTCGCTGGCGCAAAATATTGCGATTATGCTGCACAATAAAGCGGAAATGATTTTCAAATTAGACGAAGACATTTTTATTGGCAAGGATTATTTTACACGTATGGAAGCATCGTACAAAAAAATTGAATCAACCGAGATGTGTAGAATCGGCTGTTTGTCTCCGCTGCTTCCGGTGAATGTGTACAGCTATATTCCTTTTTTGCAAAAAATGGGCTTGGAAGAGCAATATATGAAACAATTCGGCGCCGAAGCAAAGGAAATGGGCGGCTGGGCTTTGCATTGGAAAGATGACGTCGTAAAATTCTTATGGGAACACAGCCTGCCGTTTGACAAAACGGCAGAACAATTTTGGGCCGATAAAACAGACCCTGTAACATGCCCATACCGCTTTAGCATTGGTGCAATTTTATTTCATCGCCGGATGTGGGAGCAAATGTTCGGCTTTGATGTTGGCTTGGAGGGGGAAATGGGAAATGACGAGGTGCATATATGCAATCATTGCATGGAACAATTCCTGGCAATCTATATTGATACGAATATTTTAGCCGGGCATTTTGCCTATGGCGCGCAAACAGAACTTATGCGCGATTATTTTGAGAAAAACAAGATTCAGTTTACCATTGGATTTTGAGGTGCGCCTGAATGAAATATTATAAAGTGCCATTGAGATATGACGATATTGACAGGCAAAATTTATCTGAACTGGCAGTTTTAATTGCAAGCCGCCCGGTGATTCTATACGGGGCGGGATACTTCGGAAAGGATTTGAACGATTTTTTAAAAAGCAGCAATATCAATGTGCTTTGCTTTTGTGATAAATCCGAAGAAAAGCAGGGCAGGCCATATTGCGGGCTTCCTGTAATTTCGCCTTTGGCGCTTAAAAATTATCTTGACATCGCCGTTATAGTGGTGGCCGTATCAAAACATAACGATGAAATATGCGATTATCTTTATGAAGCTGGTTTTCCGCCGGAGAAGATTATAGTACCTGTATTTCTCACAAATACACACCATATCAAGGTGCCGGCTGAAACAGTCGATGCAAATATCGCGGCAGAAAATAACTGGGAAATACTATCGGAAAATTTTGCGCCTAAAAAAGATGAACTACAAACGGAATTCAAAGGCCCCAAGGTATTGGTGCGCACACAAGTATTCAACGTACCGCCGTTTTATTTAAGACGGGCAATCGAATCCATATTAAATCAAACATACCGGAACATAACGTATTTAATCATTGATAATGCAAGCACGGACGGCTCGGCCGAGATTATAGAAGAATACAGAAAGCTCGACAGCAGGATTGTTGTTTGTTCGTATAATGAAAATTCCTCCTTTCTTTCGTTTGAACAAAAAAAGAAAAGAAATGCCGGTATCTGGGCTGCTTATATTTCAAAGCATGCGTATATGTGTGCGCTGGACAGCGATGATTATTATGAACCGGGGTTCATTGAGGAAACAATGAAGCTTTCGGTAAAGCATAACGCCGATATGGTCGTCGCGCGGACATTGATATACCAAGAAAATGATTGCCGTGAATGTATGCTGCGAAAATCACCGGTGGGAGATTTGGTTCTGGCTACAAGGCCGCAGCTTGCATTCGGGTTTCATCATTTTTACTCGCGGCTGGCAAGCGTATGGGGAAAGCTATATAAAACTTATTTATTATCTCCCGACCTTAAGCCTGAATGCGAAATAATAGCAGGCTATCAAGGAATCTCAGATTCTTTCACCAGTTACAGGCGATACTTTTCAAGCAAGACCGTTGTGTTCACCGATCAAATTCTGCATCACTGGACTGTGCGCAATAGCACGGTTACGCATCGCCTTACACCGGATGCATTATTGGTCGAAAGGTATGTCGCG
>WRLK01000059.1:13493-15382 GCA_009777635.1 Oscillospiraceae bacterium
GGTTATATGAAAGTAGTTATCCTCGCGGGCGGGCTTGGGACAAGGATTTCAGAAGAATCCCACCTGCTGCCGAAGCCCATGATTGAGATTGGCGGCGCACCGATTTTATGGCACATTATGAAGTATTACTCCCATTTCGGGTATAATGAATTTATCATCTGCTGCGGGTATAAAGGCTATGTGATAAAAGAATTTTTCGCTGATTATTACCTGCACCGCTCGGACATTACGTTTGACTTTGCCGACGGCAATAACATCATTGTGCATAGCAACATCGCGGAGCCGTGGAAAGTCACCGTTGTGGACACCGGCCAGAAAACCCAGACCGGAGGACGCATTAAGCGTATCCGCGATTATGTGAAGGATACGCCTTTTATGATGACATACGGCGACGGGGTCGGCAATATTGACATAGGCGCGCTTGCAAGCCATCACAAGTCATCGGGTATGGCGGCGACCTTGACGGCGGTGCAGCCAAGCGGGCGCTATGGCGTGCTTGATTTGGACGAGGATAAAAACCGCGTCGTCGGGTTCCGGGAAAAAGCCAGGGAAGATTCCAACTGGATTAACGCCGGTTTTATGGTTTTGGAGCCGGAGGTTTTTGATTATATCGACGGCGATTCTACATTCTTTGAGCGCGAACCGCTTGAACGGATGAGCGCGGACGATAAGCTCGGCGTATACCGGCACAACGGGTATTGGCAGTGCATGGACACGCAAAGGGATAAGAACGTCCTTGAAGCGCTGTGGAATCAAAACCGTGCCCCGTGGAAGGTGTGGAAGGATTGAAAATTTCCGTCATTATGTTAACATACAACCGCGAAAACCTTGTAGGCCGCGCGATTGAAAGCGTCTTAGCCCAGACCTTTTCCGATTTTGAATTTATCATTATAGACAACGCCTCAACTGATAACAGCGGCACTATCGCCGAAAAATACGCGGAAAAGGACAGGCGGGTACGTGTGATACACCGTGCGGACAGCCACATTGGCAGCGGGCGCAATGCCGGAATGGACACGGCACTGGGCGAATACATTGCTTTCATTGACGACGACGACTGGTGCGAGCCGGATTTTCTGGAATCCCTGTACAATCTTGCCGTGGAAAACGATGCGGATTTATCCATCTGCGGGGCGGCGGATAAGGCTTTCGATGAAAAGCTTGTTATGACCGCGGAGCAGGCGCTGATAGAGCTGATGTGGCGCAGACGGTACAACATGGCTTTCCCTACGAAAATGTTTCACAGGGTGCTTGTCAATGATTTGCGGTTTCCTGCCAATGGAAAATACGATGATATTGCCTTGATGTATAAAGTGATAGCAAATGCGGGCTGCGTCGCTTATCACGGGTTGCCTAAGTATACCTTTTACCGGCATGATAAAAACAACTCCGCATGGACGACAAACCACGGTTTGCTGACAAGCGAAACGCTTGATGAGTATCTCAAGGCTTATCGCGAACGGACGAAATGGTTAAGCGAATTGTTTCCCGCAAGCGCAGCGGCGTGGCGGTATTTTGAATGGTCGTTTATGATTAGCATGGTGGAGAAGATCAACCGGCTGGGGATTCAAAAGTGCGAGGGGCAGCTTGAATATATGAAGCGGGAGCTGTCGAAGAATATCAATGAATTTGTTAACAGTGAGTATATACAGGCATTTGAAAAAGAGTGGATAGGAGGGCTGCCGCAATGATGATTGGTTATACCAGCGGAGTCTTTGATTTATTCCATATCGGGCATCTGAATTTGCTTAAAAATGCAAAAGGTATGTGTGACAAGTTAGTAGTCGGTGTAACGACCGATAATTTAAGTTTGTACAAAGGTAAAAAACCGCTGATTCCATTTGAGGACAGGATAGAGATTGTCCGCAGCATTAAATATGTAGACTCCG
>WRLK01000060.1 GCA_009777635.1 Oscillospiraceae bacterium
ATCCTTATTAAGATTCTGCAAATGCTGCGTTTGCTGATCAATAAACTCCCTTGCGGTAAACGCCGTAACCCCCATTTTCGAAAGCGTAATCATATCATCAGTGGTAAGCGGGAACCTGTCGTTAAAGCTGTCAAAAATTGACTGATACCTTGCAATAAACTTTCGCACCTCTTTGCCTATAGCGTCCATCTTCTGCGCATGGGAAACATCGGTATTCTGAACGATTTCAATCAGCTTGCGGATATATGCGTTCGTTAAGTTAATGATGCTGTCTAATGTAGACATTGACAAAGCTAATGCTGATGCGTAAGCGCGCAGCGCGGCTGCTTGCTTCTTTTTATCTATCGCTTGTGAGCGAAGCGTTGCGGCCTGTGATTTCGCATCCGCGCGTTTTGCCGTATCCGGCACCTGCCTTGACCGCCGGTTGCCCCTTGAATCGGTGTAATACTCCACTTTCATCGCTGTCGCGGCTATCACGTCTTGCTCTTGCGCCGCTGATTCCAAGGCTGCCGCTTCCTCTTCGAGGTCCTCCGCCTGCGATAGAATTCTCGACCGTGTCGATTCCATTTCTGAAATCTGCGATCCTAATGTGCTTTCATTTCCCGCGCGTGATTGCTCCATTCCATCAGCATTAAAGACGATATCTCCCGTCATTTTAATTTTCCTCCTCTGCTGTTAATCCGCAAGTACGCTTACTTGCAGATTGAATATGCCCGATTGTTTTATCTAACTGTGATATCGCCGATTCTAAAGCGTCGCGGCTTACATCGTCATCCACCGCGACATTTGCAAGCATTTTCAGTAGCTTTTGTTTTTCTTTTTCCAGTATTCCAATCTTTTTTCTGATTTGGCTCATATACTCCGCCGTTATTTGTTTTATGCCATTTTGCCGGTATTTTCTATGATTCATCGCGCTTGCCTGTCAATTCTCGTAATTTCGCTTGCAAATTCATAAGCTTGCATCCCGGTTTGTTCAGCCAATGATTGAAATTCATCAAGCGAGGATTTTATGCTTTCAACAATCGCCAGATACTTCGACAGCGTGGCGGGTACAACGTAAATCGTCTTACACATTTCTTCAATTTGAGTTGCGATGTTATAAAGCTCTTCCGCGATGCCGGAATCCGTCATCCGGATTTTCTGGAGGATTTCGGCATACGCGTCTTCGTTCACAACAATATTGCTTTGGTTTCCTATTCGTAAAGGATACCCGCCGGACATCGCGGATTCAGGCGAATCTTTAGCTTCGCCGTTTTGCTGTAGACTTCCTCATAATTGATTTGAATTTGTGCCATAAAATATCAACTCCATTTCCAATATTGAAAAATTGTTTGCAAATAAATAAAGGAACCGTTGCAAAACATCCCAACAGCTATAATGATAATCAAAATTCATGTCATTGTCGGTATCGTTTGCAATGGTCCCTTTGACTTCCGTTTTGCCTTTATATTTTAGCGTCATATTTGATAAAATTTTATCAAATAACAAGATGTTTGTCAATATTTTGTATAAATAGTTCTGTAATCTGGATAATTTTATACAAGATTCTCTAATGCTTTCTTTCCATAAAAATAGATGGCGTCAGTTTCTTGACGCCACCTGCACTTATATGAATTGTTGTTGAGATATACTTCGACGTATGCTGTGCTTGGGGGAGTAACAAAGCCCATTTTCATCCACCAGCCTTCGTATATGCTTGCAGATATTCGGAAATACAAAACAATACCAAAAGCGGAACATCATATCGCCGTATCATGCCACCCTTTCCTTTGCCTCTCTTTCGAGGAAGTCTTTGATATAAGGAAAGTTCGTGTCATTAAGTTCGAACATGAAGCAGCTATACTTGCACTTTTTATGATGCGTGTCCTTAACCGTGAAATCATACCCCATAGAACACCTGGAGTTACATGTAGCAGGGTCAAGCAGGCGTTTACAGGCGGGCGCTTTGTCTATGGCTTTAAGCATTGCTTCCGGCAGGGTTTCTATGAAGCAAAGATACTTGTTTACGTTGTCGCCATAGACTCTGACCATCGGCCCTTTCTTCCGCGAAACAAAGTTAGCGATGACCTTTTTGTTTTTAGCGTAGGATACAACGTGGCCGCTTGCCGCTTTTTTCAGCGTCATTACGCAACCCTGCTCCGTCAAAAGCTGGTGCAGGGCGAGAATGCGGTCGGTGTAGTCCGGGTTGATATCGCTCATGTAATCTTCAATGTGGAACTCCTGTTTAGCCATGCTATCCCTCTCTAATGCAATTTATATAATCACGATTATTATAATCATGATTATATAAATTGTCAAGCGGCATGTTTTCGATCCACCTCACAAATTTGCAGAATATGAGATGTTGATTTTTGCAAGGCATGAAGATATACTGTATTAGCATGGTAACTGATATAGAGGCGAACGTCAAATGAAACGAACACTGCCAAAGCTGGTCATTCGGTGGTATTTACAAAACAAACGGGATTTACCCTGGCGCGAAAATAAAGAGCCATATCGGGTATGGCTCTCTGAAATGATGCTCCAGCAAACGAGGGTGCAGGCGGTCATACCTTATTACAAGCGTTTTTTGGCGGAGCTGCCCACCATCGGCGCGCTTGCCGCCGCAAACGAAGAACAGCTTTATAAGCTGTGGCAGGGGCTTGGCTACTACAGCCGCGCACGCAACCTGCAAAAAGCCGCCCGCGTAATCATGACAGAATATGATGGCGTCTTCCCGAATGCGTACGAACAAATTTTGAAGCTGCCGGGAGTCGGGCCGTATACCGCCGGGGCAATCGCTTCTATTTGCTTTGACGCGCCGGTTCCGGCGGTGGACGGCAATGTCCTTCGTGTTACAGCGCGGATAGAAGGGCTCGCTGTGGACATTTCACAGCCTGCCGTGAAAAAGGAAATCCGGGAAGCGCTCTTGCAAATCTATCCGAAATCGGGTAGCGGCGATTTTACACAGGGGTTAATGGAGCTTGGCGCAACGGTCTGCGTACCGGGCGGCAAGCCTAAATGCGGGGAATGCCCTGTAAAGAGCATCTGCAAAGCTTTCCAAAATGGGGCAACCGGCGAAATTCCGCTCAAAAAGCCGGCAAAAACACGAACGCATGAAAGCATTACGGTGTTCGTGCTGGTGTGCAATGAAAAGTTTGCCATCCGCAAGCGTGAGGAAAAGGGTCTGCTGGCGGGTTTATGGGAATTTCCGAATAACGTGGGAATCTTAACTTCAGAACAGGCAATCTCGCTTGCGTCAAGCTGGGACGTAAAGCCGGAGAAAATCGCAAAAAAAGCGGATAAAAAGCATGTGTTCACGCACATTGAATGGCATATGCGGTTTTATCGGATTCCTTGCGGCGAGCAATCCGCGCGGTTTATATGGGTAGATGAAGATGCGCTGCGTGACACATATGCGATTCCCACAGCGTTTCAGATGCCGGATTTTTTATGTGATTTCCGGAAGATCCCGCATTCTCAAACGCTTCTATTTCTATAAAAGCAAGGAAAAACCGCCCTTATGGGCGGCGGGAGTTAGTTTCCATCGGCGAACACGGTGTTTTTCACTTTCCATTTTTCCAACGCGATGAACAGCCGGAAGCTGTAGATACCAAGTGTAATAATACACAACAGGAGCCATTTTATCCAATGCCCGAACAACCCCATTGCCGTCCCCTTAAACTTCAGCCTGCGCCCCTGCACAACGGTATGATTGATTTTCCAGCCATAGATCATGCACAGCGCCCAGGGGTAGCAGATTCCCAGTGTAATCATAGTTACAAAGAAACCGAGGATGCTCCATCCAATGTACCCGGCAAGCCCGCCGTCGAAATAAGAATCCTGTGTAGCCATCGTCAGAACCCCTTTCGATGTTTTTCATCATCGTATCACATAAAGCGACAAAATTCAACATTTTAAAGGATTTTTAAAATAGTTTGAATACGATGGCCTTCACATCATAGCAAAATAGTCTTTGCTTTCATAATTATTCCCGAATAAAATTCGATGGAGAAACACCATAATACTGCTTAAACTTGCGGCTAAAGTAAAAGACGTCATTGTATCCAACCTGCTCACAAATATCGGCAAGTTTGAGATTTTCTGTTTTTAACAGCGATTGAGCCTGCTCCATACGGCAGCTTGTTATATATTGTATTATTGATATACCACATGTTTTCTTAAACATACTACTGAGATAGTTCGCGTTTCTGTTTACTTGTTGTGATACAAGATCCAAGCCGCAATCCGGGTTGCTGTAATTTTCTTGAATTACTTGCTTAATCTGCCGAACAATTTGATGTTGGGCAGAGAGCTTGCTGCGGCTCTTAAGCTCGTAAAGGTCAACAAATTTTTGTGCAAACCAATCGGCTATCTCTGATATCGTACTGTAACCTTCAAGAAAGATGCGTGAATTTAATTGTTCAGAAATACTGCTATCCCATCTGTTACAGTAGATTGCCGCTATACCGTTAAGCTCGTTAATGAGCAAAATTAAGTTGTCATACGAACGATAGCTGCGCTGCAATAGGAGAAACTGGTCATCAATCTGCTTTAACGCGCCTTCTTTTTTTCCGCCGCGCAGATCAAGAAGAATCTTTTCACGCAGGCCGTCCAACGGCATGACTTCCCGGACAAAACCGTCACAGGCATTGGCATAACTGACCACAGATTGCGGATAAAAGGCGCTTTCTTGCAAAGCAAATAAGGCTTGCTGATAAGCCGTTTTAAGATATTTTAAGCCGCTAAAAGTCTCGCTAACAGCAAGCTGTATGCTTGGCGAAATTTCTCGGCACATGCGTGCATATAATTGAGCGAATATCGTGTCCGCAACCCTGCCGTCCAACCCGCAAAAGCATATGCCCAAGGTAGACTCGGTGGATTTAAACAAGTAGTACGTCATAGAAGCAAAAGAAGAATCCATCCATCTAGCTAAGTTTTGCATAAAGTCCATGCTAATTTGCTTTTCAGTTACGCGAATCAGCAAAATGGAACTTTGACTCAAGGTTTCTGCCAATGTCTCAGAGGTTTCTTTTAACTCCGCAGGGAGATTCCCCTCATCAAACAAAAGAAAATTCAAGTAATCCTCTAGTCTTATTTTTTCGGCGAGCCACATATTATTTTTGTCAATGTTTCGAGCGTTATACTTGTCCTTAACCCTCTCAAGCTGCTCAACCAAATCAGCACGGATGATTGGTTTAAGCAGGTATCCGCACACACCAAACATGAGCGCTCGCTGAGCATATTCAAACAAATCAAAACCCGTCAGAATTATAATAAAAATATCAGGGAAGCGTTGCTGTATCCTTTCAGCAAGTTCAAGCCCATCCATCTCAGACATTTTTATATCAAGCAGCAGCAGGTCGGGTGATAATTGCTCGATTGCCGCTAAGGCTTCGGCGCCGTTTTTAGCCTCGCCTATAATGCTAAAGCCCAGAGAATTCCAGTCTATAATAATCTTTAAGCGTTCGCGGATATAATACTCATCATCTACGAGCAGAACCTTAATCATACTAACCTCCATCCTGGCCCCCACCGGCACGAATAGAAATGAAAGCGGAATGTGGGTGAGGCTTAGAATCTCAATTGCTTATGCAAAGTCGATATGTCGCCAATCCTTATGGAGAAAAAACAGGAAGCTATTCAAAATGCGGGTTTGAAAACACTCTCTAACATTCTCTTTCCAATGGCAGCCGCAGTATCACCGTTGTTCCTTTTCCATAGTCAGACGAAATATCCAGGCCACAGTCTTTGCCGTAATACAATTGCAGGCGTTTATGGACGTTAGCTAAGCCATAGCTCTTGTGCGGATTGCTGCTTTCTTCAGGCATACTAAGAATATTATCCATTCGTTCCGGCGCGATGCCAATGCCGTTATCGGATACTTTAAGGAGCAGTATGCCGTCCTCGGCGGCGGCTTCCAGCCGTATGAGCCCCCTGCACTCAACAGCGGAGAGCCCATGATAAACTGAATTTTCTAGAATAGGCTGCAAAATCAGTTTGATGCAGTTATTAGAGAGTAATTCAGGAGCCACATCAAATTGATAATCAAAACGTGTGCGATAACGTATTTTTAGAATACGCAAATAACTATCGGCGATATCAAGTTCGTTTTTTAAAGTAATCTGCACATTGCCCTTGCTGAGAACCCCACGATAAAAACGCGCCATGTTATTAACAATCTCAATCAATTCGTCGCGATGTCCCAGTTCTGCCAAGCTGCATATGTTTTCTAAGGTATTGTATAAAAAATGCGGAGCTATTTGTTGCTGCAACAGTTCTACCTGAAATCTACGCTTGCTAATCTGTTCTAGTACCAACTGCTCAGAGGATGCTTCCAGCTTATTAAGCATATTGTTAAACTCGCTACAGAGCAAATCGGTCTCATAGCACGCAGATGACTGCGGCAAACGCTCTTGTAGCCCTTGGATATCGCCCATTGACGCCGTTAGTTGTGATATCCCTTTTGTGACCATATCAGCCGTTTTTCGCGAAAAGGCGATGCATATCATTACGATGACTATGCCTGCTGCAAAAAGTGTGAGTATTATCCTGTAAATTGGATCTAATACAATTTCTACCGGTGTAATGCTTTTTAGCTGCCACAAGGTATGAGGGTCTTTATTTCCAAGGACATATGATTTGCCGATGCGATAAGGCTCCCCGTTATTGAGTATCGGAATGATATCCGTTGTCATAAGTAAAGACTTGTCTGGGTGGGCAAGGATTATATTATTATTATCTACGATATAAAACGTCCGCTCGCCGCTGTTATCTAAAAAGGTCTCTGTAAGATTTGATTCTAAAATCATAATTTGAATAGACCCGATGCCTTGAAAGTTATCGTAGTTATATATTGGAGCAAGCATGGAGATAACAAGGGGGTGCATACTGTCGCCAATGCGCAGATATGGCGCAGCGTGTACCGATTTCCACGCACGCTCCCCGGGAGACTCATGGCCTTCCAAGATATCCTCTGAAAGCACTATGCTGCCCGATTCAAAAACCCGCCCGACGCTGCCATACAGCACGACTGCATCAAGATAGCGGTTTGAATTCATATATCTGCCCACTTGCTTGCGCATCGTTCGCAAGTCAGAATGCCTGTTAACGCCCGGCTGCCTCAAAATATGCTGGACAATATCATCCGAAACAATGGCTCTGGCGCTGTCCTCTGTCGAAGAAAACAGCACATGCAGGCTTTCCATCGTGCTTATGAGAGCAGCATATTCCCTATCTAAGAATTGCGCTTCTTGCGCACGGCCTGTAAAAAATAAAGTAACGAGCAAAAAAAGCAGCATCATAGAACATGATACGACAAGAATCCCCCGCCGGTAACGCACAGAAATGGGTATGAGTTTCTTTCTCCCCAATGGCTCCACCCCTTGAAATTATATTAGACTTCACGAAACCTGTCAATGCGGAAGAAAATAATTTCACATTTAATATGATCAAAACTGTATATTTTACATGCAAAGTGAAATAAATACATTCTCAATATTAAAATAACTTGTTAATATTGTGCATAAACGAAGGTGACTCCCTCTATGCGAGGCGAAATATCACCAAAACTAAAAGGAGGTTTAAACATGATTTCCAAAAAAATTCTTGCCTTTTTACTTTGCATGACGCTCTTGGTCACGGCAGCCTGTGTTTCACCACAGCCGGCGCCGGACCCGGTGGCAGACGCACCTGCCTCAGCAGCAGATGATTCCGCCCCGACATTGACAGAGTCTGATACAAGCGGTGGTTTAGCCGATGCCACAATCTCTTTGCTGTCGCGCAGTTTTACCCTTAACTCGATGTATGTGTTTGAGGTTGCCCACGAACAGCTGCAGGCATGGCAAAGCGAAAACCCGAACATAACAGTAATTAATGAATCTGTTTTTGATGAAGACCAGTTCAATAACAGGTTTACCATCGCCGTTTCGAGCGGGGATATCCCCACGATATTCTCTCACTACGGCGGCGGAGCATTCAAGCCCTATATAGACAGCGGCATGGTGCTTGACCTTGAGCCATATTTGTTAGAAGACCCTGAGTGGTACAACTCGTTTATCGAGGGCGCGCTCGCGTTTTCACAGTATCCCGATATCTCCGGCATATTCGCAGTACCGATTGATATGTTTGCAACGGGCATATTCTATAACAAGACACTTTTTGCCCAAGCTGGCGTCTCGCCGCCAAATACAATTGCCGAGTTTGAAGCGGCATGTGAAGCGTTGCTTGCAGCAGGCATCCAGCCGATGACCTTTGGCGATGCCAACAGCTTCAGAGGCGGGCACCTGATAGGCGATATCTTGATGAAGCGGCACGGCTCTTCTTTTATGCACGATTTAGCTGATGGGCGGCAGGCCTATACTGACCCGGAATTTGTCGAAGTGCTTCATCTTATGAAGAGCTGGCAAGACAGAGGGTTCCTTGGCGCTAATGTAGCGACCTTGGATGTTGACGGCGAACGCACGAATTTCCGCACGGGACAAACTGCCATGATTCAACATTTGGTAAGCCAGTACGGCAACATCATGGGCGACGGCGCTACGGTGGAAGATCACGAAGTAGGCTTCATCCCCTTCCCATATTTTGATGAAGCGCCCGAGCACCGCAACGCCTGGCATTCCGGCGCCAGCCTTCTGCACTCTATAGCAACAGATGCTTCTGAGGCGGAGATTGCGGCGGCGATTTCTTTACTCAAAATGTACACCGGCCTTGAAACCGCGGCTATACAAGTAGAAAGAGGCGAGGGTACTTTCCTCTCCGCAATCAGAGGTGCGCCGGTGTCGGCAAACCCTGTTCCTGCCATCGTGGAGTTTACTGCAGTATATCCGAATGCCACGGATGCCGGAAAAGAGCCCGGCGAATACAGCACAAACCCTGCCATGCGCAACTTAATCCGCGATCAAATTCAGGCAATGTTTGCAGGTACGCCACCGGAAGAAGTCGCACGAATTTTACAGGCGGCGTAAGTGCAATAACCATTAATAGCTTTATTAAATCCTGATTGAATGCACGGTACCCGGAAGTGACATTAGGGTTGTTGCAAAGCTGAATTGATTCTAAAATCGGAATGGTTTTGCGACAGCCCTTTCACGATAATTTTTACGTTGCGAATCAAAAAAAGGGGGGGTAGGCTTGACCAGTATAAAAAGAAAATATATAACCGCAGCCGCACTGATGGCACCGGCACTTATCATCTACACCGTATTTTTTATTTTACCCATTTGGGAGACGGCAGTGCTTTCTGCTTTCGACTGGAACGGCATTCCGATGATTCCCCGCGTCTTTATAGGGTTGCAAAATTATATTACAATGTTTTCCGACCCGAGTTTTTATAACGCATTGTTTAACAGCTTTGCCTTTATCGTCACCACCGTGCTTGTTATAATGCCGGCTTCTTTCCTTTTGGCATATATCATTTTTTCAGGCTTAAGAAAGTCGGGGCTGTTTAAAACCATTTTCTACTTCCCTACCATATTGCCCATGACGGCAACAGGCTTGATGTGGAGCATCATGCTCTTAATGGACGGGGGCGCTGTTAATACTGTATTAGGTATGCTTAGATTGCCCTCTAATGTTGACTGGCTGGGACATCAGAGCTTGGTAATCTGGACTGTAACTTTAGTAAACGCCTGGATGTTTATAGGTCAAAACATGCTGTTTTTCTTAGCGGGGCTTTCAAACATATCCAAGGACGTGCTGGATGCCGCCAGCATAGACGGCGCTTCAGGCTGGTCTAAAATGAGAAGCATTATCCTGCCCGGCATAAAAGAAAGCTTTAAGATATTTTTGGTGCTTGGCATTTCTGGTTCGCTTAAGGTGTTCGACATAATCTTTGTAATGACCGGGGGCGGGCCGGGCAATGCGTCCGATGTCCCTGCCACCATGCTGTACAAGCATTCGTTTATTTACCGGCAATTTGGGTACGGTTCCGCAATCGGTGTGTTTATCTTGCTAAGCTCGGTGTTTGTATCTTTCTTACTGACAAAATTTTTCAATAAAATTGATTAGGAGGGATGACCATGGATACGCCTAAGTTGTCACGTCCATACTTTATATTTATCCACGCTGTGGCAATTATCTGGGGGCTTGTCTGTATTTTTCCCATGGTATTTTCTTTCCTGAGCTCTTTTAAAAACAATACCCAGATTTATAATAACGCCTTTGGGTTTCCCGAGACTTTTTCTTTAGATAATTATATTTTTGCACTTTACCGGGCGGATATACTTCGTGGCGTGTTTAATTCATTTCTTTACGCGACGCTTTCAACGACTGCTGTAATCCTGCTGGCAATCCCCGTTGCATATTCACTCACACGGTTAAATATACGGGGCGCCGGCGTAATTATGTTTTATTTTATCGCGGGGCTTACGCTGCCGGTACACGCAATGATCGTCCCGCTGTCTATCCGTATTGCGGATATGAATTTGCGCAACAGCATAGCCGGTATTGTTTTAGTTTATATAGCGATCAACTTTTCTTTTGCAGTGTTTGTCTTGTCGGGATTTATGAAGGGAATTAGCAGTGAGATTGACGAAGCGGCCACCATTGACGGTTGTGGCGTATTGAGGCTTTTGTTCGGTATCCTCACACCGCTTTTGTTTCCGGCGATTGCTACCTGCTTTATCATTACATTTCTGCGCGTATACAATGACCTTATTTTTTCGGTTGTTTTATTAAGCAAACAGGAGCTGGCTACCGTATCCATTGCGCTCATGTCGTTTAAAGGCGACCAGACAATTAATTTTGGCGGTACCTTTGCAGGGATTTGCATTGCTATCCTGCCCCTTTTGATTGTTTATATCGCTTTTCAGAAAAAGATTGAGATGGGCCTTAGCGAGGGTGCGGTTAAAGGCTGATAACCGGCGAACAGAAACGTTTTTTGAACATCAAATGATTATAAAAGGATAGAGGCAAGTATGAAAGATGAATATATGAAATGGTTTCGGGATGCTAAATACGGTCTGTTTATCCATTTTGGACTCTACACGATCACAGAAGGTGAGTACAACGGCGTGACAACACCCTTTAACGCCGAGTGGATTATGAATCACATAAACATACCTTTGGAAGAATATGTAAAACTTGCCGGTAAGTTTAACCCGGTTAAGTTTGATGCAGAGGATATTGTGTTAAGGGCAAAGGCTTGGGGGATGCGTTATATTGTGTTTACGGCAAAGCACCATGAGGGCTTCGCCCTATACCATTCGAAATGCAGCCCCTTTAACGTGGTTGACGCTACACCCTTTAAACGGGATATTTTAAAAGAACTACAGCTTGCCTGCGAAAAACATAAGATGCCCTTGGGATTATATTACTCACAGGCGCAAGACTGGCATGACCCGGATGGGCTTGCCTACCACAGGGATAACGCGGGGAAAGATTTTAGAGCCTATCTTGAGCGCAAGTGCAAGCCTCAACTGAGAGAGCTTTTGACCGAATACGGCGACATCGCGATACTTTGGTTTGATACTCAGCTCACTATGACCAAAGAGGAAAGCCGGGAGTGCCGGGATATCGTCAAAGAATTGCAGCCTAATTGTATTATTAACGGACGTTTGGGCAACTTTTTAGGAGATTATAAGACGACAAGCGATAACCTTATCCCTCTGCTGCCTTATGAGGGCGCTTGGGAGATTCCGGCTACCCTCAATAATACCTGGAGCTATAAAAAGGCAGATCAAAACTGGAAGGACCCTAACGAAATCATACGCAAGCTAATTAAAATCGTCGGCCGCGGAGGGAATTACCTGTTAAATATAGGCCCTTATCCGGACGGAAGCATCCCTGAGCCGTCGGTTGACATATTAGATGCCGTTGCCGAATATGTAAATGCCAATGCCGAAGCAATTTTTGAAACGAAGCTGATGCCGGCATTCCCATATGACACAGAGTGGTTCATGCTTACAGCCAAGGATTACAAGCTTTATATCAATGTGCTGCAAGTGCCGCCGCGTATGCATATCGTAACTATAAGAAACAAAATTAAGCGAGCCTACATAGTTCACACAAAAGAGGAAGTGCCCTTTGTTCAACAGTTAAGCTGCGAAAATGAAGGCTACTGGGAATTCGAGTTGCCGGATTCAGTAAAAGGGAAAAAACATTTTACGCTTTGTGTGGAGACTGAAGAAAAATGTCCGATATTTGAGCCGATATTCAGCAATGCATAATATTTTTACAGGGACGATATCGCTATCGCCCCTGTAAGCTTGATTATTTAATAAAGATAGGAGATGTCTAATATGAAGTTTTCATTATGCATTGAGCCTTTATTTGAGAATGTGAGCATTTACGATAGAGTAAAGCTTGCAAAGGATGCCGGCGTGGATGCCATTGAGTTTTGGGACCCAACTCCCTATGATATGAAAAAAATGGCCATAGCGACACAGAAACTTGATATGCCTGTGGCAGGCTTAACTATGATGGGTGCATGGGATATCCGCCTGAACGCCCAATGGTCAAAACTAAAGTCAAGCCTTGAGAATACAATCAATGCCGGCAAAGAAGTAGGCTGCAACAAGTTCATCGGCCTGGGTGGAGAGGTAGAATGCAAAACGGACAACCAGAAAAACATCATGATTGATAATCTTAAAAGGGCTAGCGAAATCTGCGAAAAACACAATGTCACTGTTATAATCGAACCCCTTAACTCATTATATGACCACAAGGGTTACTGGCTTGATTCATCCTATATTGGCTTCGAGATTGTAAAATGCGTTAACCATCCTAACATCAAGGTGCTTTACGATATCTATCATATGCAAATTATGGAAGGCAATATAATCAGCAACATTATAAACAACATCGATTTTATCGGACACTTTCACAGCGCGGGTACGCCAGGGCGAAATGAGCTTAACAAAGGAGAATTGAATTACCCCTATGTTATCGCCGCTATCGAAAAGGCAGGCTACAGCGGCTACTTCGGCTTTGAATATTGGCCTACATACGACAATGCGAAATCACTTGCGGATGTGCTGTCATATGTGAAAACCTAAGAGCGGGCGTGAGGGGCGCCGGGTTTCGGTTAATGAAATTTAAACTGTATGAGATGGAGGTTTATCATGAAGGCCTATAAAGAAGACAGCAGCATAAAAGCACGTAAAGAAGAGATTGATATAAAACTTAAACGGGTGCGCAAAGCACTTGACGAAAAGAGCTGGGATGCGCTGCTTATAAACAAGTGCGAAGCTTTTGCGTGGATAACAGCAGGCGGTGACAGTATTATGACACGCTATGTAGAGGGCGGCGTTATCAGCATCCTTATTACAAAAACAGCACAATATGCCATTACCAACATCATAGAGTATCAGCGGGCGCTTGATGAAGAGGTGCTTGATAAATTAGGCTTTGAGGTGCTTAGCTCAGAATGGTTTGAAAACAAAACCATGGAGCATATTACAAGAATCATCGGCAAGGACGGCAAGCTTGCCTCAGATGTACCCATGCCCGGCGCAGCAGACGCAGGCACGGTCATCTCAAAAATGCAATACAGTCTGCTGGATAACGAAATTGGCAGATACCTGCATCTTGGCGAAACCTTCTCACACGCCATTGAAGAGGTTATGACGGATGTTAAGCCCGGAGATATAGAGCGCGACATAGTGGGCCGCATAAACAACGCCATTTGGAAACATGGTATCGATGCGGTTCTCTACCTTGTTGCCGCCGATGAACGCATTTGGAATTATCGCCATTGCATACCGACCGATAAAAAAATCAAAGACATCGTAATGGTTTGCTGTAATGGCAGATATAAGGGGCTTATTACGAAAATTACACGCTTTCTGTGTTTTGGCGAACCATCCAAAGAATTTACAAAGCAATATGAGCAAACCCTTGAAATAGAAAACAGAATGATTGCTGCAACCCAGATTGGTAAGAGCAACCTTATACCTTTCGAAACAGCAATTAAGGCATATGAGGAGTTTGGCTATAAAGACATGTGGAAAGTTCATCATCAAGGCGGGCCTCAGGGTTACACAAACGGTTATTACTTAATGAATCATGATACCCATGAATTAGTAGTAAAGAACCAGTGTTATTGCTACAACCCTTCTATTACCGGAACAAAAACAGAAGATGCTTTTATTGTAACGGATGAAGGCCCACTTATGATTACAAAGCCGGTGCTTTTTCCAGAACATAAAGTCATCATTAACGGCATTGAGGTCTCTCGACCGGGTATTTTTGTGAGATAAGCGCAAATGTTCAAAGCCGTTGATTCGTTTTCCGGTTAACAATCATTCCCCAAGTTCGATTAAGTCGGGCAAGATGCCATTATTGGAAGTCGTTTTTTATTAAAGATATTTGATGTTTTAACTCATCTTGAAATTTGCGATTTCTTGCAAAATAAAGAACAACTAACCCATCCAGCACGATTTTGACATAAAGCATTGTAAGCATGTATGCGTCATCGAAAGGATAAACCAGCATACCCGCAAAAATATTTGATATGAAATGAACAAACGCACCAGCCATAATGCTTCTATTGGTTTTTATATAAACAACCG
>WRLK01000061.1:0-4967 GCA_009777635.1 Oscillospiraceae bacterium
TTCGCCGTCATCGTTGACGTAGTCCATCGGCCTTGAAGCAGCGGAATGAGCAATGGTCACGACTTTGACTTCCGAACCGGAGGCCGCTTGTGCGGAGGATCGCTGTGAGGTCTGCGATGGTGCAGGCTGAGCGTTTGTGCAGGCAGTCAAGGCAATTAACAGGATGCCGGCAAGAATGAGTGATAGCGTTTTTTTATATTTTTTCATGACAAAATCTCCTTACAATTCAGTTTTAGAACAAAAAAATCCGACTGATGCAACAATCATCGGCCGGTATGGGGACTGTATCGGCAGTACGGGAAATCGTTATATATATGTCAAACCTTTTCCTGAGCGAAATAATGCCTGTATTATAATTGAAGGATTGACAAGCGGATAACTATATGATATGTTATACCATATTAATCATATCTATAAAATATGTTAAGGAAGATGGCTTTATGATCTTACATAGTATCCGTTTGTCGGTCGAGCGAATGTGCATGATGCGGGAAAGAGATACCGTATTGTGTGTATTGTCACGCCGCCGGATATGCTTCTGGTACTAATCGGATGGCGGGAATGCTCTCATATATACGGTATTTCTTTTAAAAGCAGAAGCCTTATATTCCGGCTTCTATTTTTTATTATTATTAAATTCTCGGGAGGAATGTCTCATGGATTTTCAAACGGCATGTATTCACGGCAGCGAAAAAAAATACGACGTCACCGGCGCTGTCAGCGTACCTATTTTTCAGTCGGCGACGTTTGCGCATCCAGGCGTCGGCGAAAGTACCGGCTACGACTACTCACGCCAGCAAAATCCAACACGGGAGCATCTGGAGCTTACATTGGCGCGCCTGGAAAACGGTACGGACGCGATGGCCTTTTCCAGCGGAATGGCCGCTCTTACGATGCTGATGGAACTGTTTTCACCGGGGGATCATATCATCGCGTCCGACGACCTGTACGGCGGTTCGCACCGGTTGTTTTTCCATCTTTCCGTCAAAAACGGGCTGAAGTTCAGCTTGGTTAACACATCGGACACCGGCCTCATCGAAGCGGCTGTCACACCAAAAACAAAGGCTGTCTTTATCGAAACGCCCACGAACCCAATGATGCAGGTGACGGATATCGCCGCGGTTTCACGGCTTGCCCGAAAGCATAATTTATTGGTCATTGCAGACAACACCTTTCTGACCCCGTATCTGCAAAGACCACTGGAGCTTGGCGCGGATATCGTTATGCACAGCGGCACGAAGTATCTCGGCGGTCACAACGATACCCTCGCAGGCTTTCTCGTTGTAAGAGATTCGGGATTGTCAAAACGGCTGCGGTTTCTCTATAAGACGACCGGCGCGTGCCTTTCGCCATTTGATAGCTGGCTGCTAATCCGCAGTATCAAAACGCTGCCAGTCCGCGTGGAGCGCCAGCAGGAAAACGCGCTTGAAATCGCCCGATGGCTTGTCGGACAGGCTAAAATCAAGGCGGTGCATTATCCGGGGCTTGAAAGCCACCCGCAATATGAGATTTCCCGGCGGCAGGCAAGCGGTTTCGGCGCGATGATTTCCTTTGAGGCGGATAGCGAAATAACGGCCAAGCGAATCTTGGAACGTGTGCGAATCATCCAATACGCGGAAAGCCTCGGCGGCGTTGAAAGCCTGATAACCTATCCCATGCTGCAAACCCACGCCGACGTTCCCGAAGCGGAGCGTGAGGCGAAGGGCGTCAACAACCGGCTGCTGCGGCTGTCGGTGGGGCTTGAAAGCCGCGACGATTTGCTCGACGATTTGAATCAAGCAATAAACATATAAGGATGACTCAAAGATGAAATATGATTTTGACGAGGTTATCGACCGCAAAAACACGAACAGCTTGAAATATGACTTTGCCGCAAAGCGCGGCAAACCGGAGGATATTCTGCCGCTCTGGGTGGCAGATATGGATTTCAGAACGCCGCCTTGTGTGGCTGACGCGCTTGCGGAGAAATGCCGTCACGGTATCTTCGGCTATTCCGATATAGACGATACATACTTTTCCGTGCTGCAAGACTGGTTCTCGCGGCGCTTCGGCTGGGATGTGAAGCAGGACTGGCTTATCAAAACGCCGGGAGTGGTGACCGCTATCCATATTGCGGTACGGGCGCTGACAGAACCGGGCGATGCGGTTATTATCCAGCAGCCGGTTTACTATCCGTTTTCATCGGCAGTGACGACAACCGGCCGCAAGCTGGTCGTCAATCAGCTTGTCTTACGGGATGGCCGGTATGAGATTAACTTTGACGACTTTGAGTCCAAAGTCACAGGAAATAATGTCAAGCTATTCATACTGTGCAGCCCGCACAATCCGGTGGGACGCGTCTGGACAAAAGACGAACTGGTTCGGTTGGGCGATATTTGTCTGCGTCATGGCGTGACCGTTATAGCAGACGAAATTCATCAGGATTTTGTATATCCCGGCCACCGGCATCAGGTGTTCGCGGATTTAAGCCCCGAGTTGCGGGACATCACCGTCACCTGCACAGCTCCCAGCAAGACCTTCAATCTGGCGGGACTGCAAATCTCCAACATATTTATCGCCAACCCGAATATGCGCAGAGCGTTCATCCGCGAATATGCCGCGAGCGGTTTGAGCCAGCTTGGAATCATGGGATTGGTAGCTTGCAAGGCCGCTTATTCCGGCGGCGAGGATTGGCTTGAGGCGTTAGAGTCGTACCTGAACGGCAATCTGGCCTTTTTGCGCGGGTTTCTTGCCCGCGAGCTGCCCGAGATCCGCTTAATCGAGCCGGAGGGAACCTATCTTGTCTGGCTGGATTGTCGTGGGCTTGGGCTTTCTCCGAGTAAGCTTGACGACCTTATCGTGTATAAAGCCGGCCTGTGGTTGGACGACGGCCCAATGTTCGGAGCAGGAGGCGAGGGCTTTCAGCGCATAAACATAGCCTGCCCGAGAAGTGTACTCGAACAGGCTTTATCACGGCTTAGGCGCGTGTTGAGATAAAAAGCAAAAAAAGCCGAATAATATATGAAGATATCAGAGCTTCTTTTCGCATTATCAAATCGCCTGAGTCGCCGTTAAATCCTTAATTACCTCACCAGCCATAATCAGTCCGGCGACCGGAGGAACAAATGCGTTGCTGGCAGGAATCTGCCTGCGGATGGTACACTTGCGCGCGGTATCCGGAGGGCAGATGCAGTGGCGTCTGCAACTACTTTCCATGTCCTCAATTGGAGTCATGGCAGGCTCTTTTGAATATACCACCTTCAACGCTCGTATATCCCGTTTGCGCAGTTCATGGCGCATGACTCTGGCCATAGGGCAAACGGAGGTATCATAAATATCAGCTACCTCAAATGCGGACGGATCAAGCTTGTTCGCTGCCCCCATAGAGCTGATAACAGGTACGCCACAGGCGTCCGCCCTGCAAACCAACTCCAGTTTTGCAGTCATGGTATCCACGGCGTCGACGATGTAATCATACTGGGAAAGGTCAATCCCAAGCGCGGTCTCCGGGCCGTAAAAAAGCTTATAAGCGCCTACGTCCGCGTCAGGGTTAATATCAAGGATCCGCTCGCGCGTTACATCCACTTTATATTGTCCCACCGTCCTGTGAGTGGCAATGATTTGCCGGTTTAAGTTTGTCAAACAAATACGGTCGTCGTCAAACAGGTCAATAGTTCCAATGCCACTCCTTGCCAGCGCCTCCACGCAGTAACCTCCCACGCCGCCGATTCCGAATACAGCCACTTTGCTCGTGTAAAGCCGGCGCATACTGACACGACCAAATTGCAGGGCCGTTCTTGAAAACTGGTCAAGCATAGCATTTACTTCCTTACTAATAATATCGTATTTTATAAAAATTTAATGCATGTTGCGTAATTTAAGCTGTTCGTCGTCGCCCGTATCGATCAAAAATTTCCTGTCCACGGTCAGCCTCCTCGCTGAGTATATCGCGGCAACAATCCGGAAAGAGCGCCGCTAAATCCCAAGATATTCGGTATAAGTAGATTTTGTGTTGTTTTCGTCAATAGCATTTTTACCGCTCCTTTACACCGCTTCAATCAAGACTTTCATAGTGCCGCCGCAGACCATACCGTCATCCTCTGCGGAATCTGTCATGTCGACATCCACTACCTGATACGCGCCGCTTTGCATCACAGTCCTCGCTTTTTGTATAACCTCGGCCTCGGCGCATCCGCCACCGATACTGCCAATAACCTGACCATACGGCAGAACCGCCATTTTTGCGCCGGTTTCTCTCGGGGTGGAGCCTTTTGTCAAAACCACCGTAACCAGCGCCGCTTTTTCGGGATTGTCCCGCGCAAGCCAGCCCAGCAGCTCCATATCGGGAGGAAAATCCCGCCCGTATTCGGGTGATGTTGGATTCCTCCTAGATTCCGGATTCTGACGTTTACACTGTATGATCTCAGCAATGATCGACGCCGCGATTTCCTCGGGCGTCACCGCGCCTATGGCAAGTCCGACAGGGGAATACAGGCGTGCAAGACCGGAAGTCGCGCCAGTTTCATCTTCAAGCTGCTTTTTTACGATTGCAACCCTGCGTCGGGAACCGATCATACCCACATAACGGGGAAAGTCTCCCCGCAGTATACTGCGCAGACAGAGCGTGTCGTGACGGTGGCCTCTGGTTACAATGACGATATAATCACTTTTGCGGATTTTCAGACGCTGCGCCATGTTTTCAAACGCTTCGCAGATAACCGTCTTAGCGGCTGGGAATCGGGATTCATTCGCGAAAGACGGCCGGTCGTCAAATACAGTCACATCGAAGCCGACCTTTTCTCCGAAAAATGACAGAGGTATCGCGATATGTCCGCCGCCCAAAATAATCAGGCGAGACTTGGGAGAGTAATGCTCGATTAATGAGGCCCCTGAATCGTTTTGGGAAAAGATGATACCGTCCTTATTGTGCGGCAAAGTCTCCCATAGGTCGGTAGCGCCCTCGCATATCAGTGTTTTATCTATACCTG
>WRLK01000061.1:5287-10199 GCA_009777635.1 Oscillospiraceae bacterium
TTCGGCGAAATTGAACACATAAAAGGGAATCCCAAGGCGATACGCTACCGACCGAGCGTCCCCGGCGTCCTCAAGAGAACAGCAGCCCTTATCCCGGCTGATTCCGATATTCTCGTTTGTATACAGCTTCATCATGGCACCGGTGCAGTCATATCCCCGCTCCTTCAGCAGATATGCCGCAACCGAGCTGTCAACGCCTCCGCTCATGGCAACCAATACATTTTTATTCATAGTCCGCTCCATATAACAAGCGCAAAAGCGGACAAACTCCGCTTTTGCGCCTTTGTTTCCATTGATATGGCGCTTTCGCCTGATGCGTTACTCCTCAAACAATGCTGTGGAAAGATACCGCTCGCCGGTGTCAGGAAGGATGACCACAATGGTCTTGCCTGCATACTCCGGACGCTTCGCGATCTCTGTCGCCGCCCAAGCCGCCGCGCCTGATGAAATACCCACCAGCAACCCTTCGGCTTTCGCGATCTCGCGGCCCGTTTGGAAGGCATCCTCGCTGCGCACCTTGATAATCTCGTCATAAACAGCGGTATTGAGCGTATCAGGAACAAAGCCTGCGCCAATCCCTTGAATTTTATGCGGCCCCGCTTTACCCTCCGAAAGTACCGGCGAATCAAACGGCTCCACCGCGATGATCTTGATGTTCGGGTTCTTTGATTTTAAGTATTCGCCGGCTCCGGTAATCGTGCCGCCGGTTCCGATGCCGGATACAAACACGTCTACCTTACCGTCCGAATCTTCCCATATCTCGGGGCCGGTCGTCTCCCGGTGTACCTTTGGATTGGCCGGGTTGACAAACTGCCCGGGGATAAACGCGTTCGGGATCTCCTTTGCCAGATCCTCAGCCTTCGCGATAGCGCCCTTCATGCCCTTCGCGCCCTCAGTCAGCACAAGCTCCGCGCCATACGCTTTCAGAAGCTTGCGCCGCTCCACGCTCATGGTTTCCGGCATGGTGAGGATGACGCGATACCCTCTCGCTGCCGCAACCGACGCGAGGCCGATGCCGGTGTTGCCGCTGGTCGGCTCGACGATAACCGAGCCGGGAACAAGCTTGCCACTTTGTTCCGCGTCATCGATCATGGCCTTGGCAATACGATCCTTTACACTTCCCGCAGGGTTGTAATACTCCAGCTTCGCCACCAGCGTCGCTGACAGTCCCTGCTTTTTCGCGTACCCCTGGAGCTCCAGCAGTGGCGTTTTCCCGATCAACTCGGTCAGGCTTTTTGCGATAGTTGACATAGAATGACCTCCTTAAATATCATAGTATTTATATATGCAATATAGACTATAATTGACGCTCTTATCATAATGCTTTCCGAGAGATTTGTCAATCTTTTTATCATATTTATTTTATATGAATAATACGATTGACTTTTCGCAGATATTTGGTTATCTTTAATCTACAAAGGAGTGGTTTCATCATGAGGATTTCCGTAAAAGGCCGGTACGCGCTCGCGGCCGTCGTTGAGATAGCCCGCAACTCGGATAGCGGGGAAAACGTGGCGGTAATAAATATCGCCGGTACACTTGGAATCTCTAAAATTTATCTTGAGCAGGTATTTACCCAGCTCAAAAAAGCGGGAATCCTCCTTGCGGTAAAGGGCTCCAAGGGCGGCTACCAGCTATCGCGCTCGCCATCCAAAATCACCGCATGGGAGATTCTGTCCGCATTGGAATCCGTGTTGGTAGAACCAGTGGACAGTACCGTCGAAGAAAACGCGCCGGAGATTGAGGCCGCAATGAAGGAGCTTGTATTCCTGCCGTTTGACGCCGCCGTCAGGGAATTTTTATCGGGTGTGACGGTGCGGGAGTTGCTGGAGCATTCGGAAAAGCAGCGAACCGAGCAGGCGTTTATGCTGAATATGTGATAAATGGAGGTGTTCCCGTGAATACAAAACGGCTGCTGGATACGTTTTTCGAGATGGTTTCGGTAGACAGTCCGTCCCTTGACGAAAGAAAATTGTGCGATTATCTTGCCTCCTGTCTGACGGAGCTCGGCTTCGCTGTATATGAGGACGACGCGGGAGAGCATCTCGGCGGAACATGCGGCAACCTCTTCGGCTATCTGGACGGGGACGCCACCCTGGAGACGCTTTTATTCAGCTCTCATATGGATACGGTAGAGCCGTCGCGCGGGAAAACGGCTGTCCTCCATGGCGACGGGCGCATCACGTCGGCGGGCGATACGGTACTCGGCGCTGACGATCTCGCCGGTGTCGCGGCGATACTGGAGGCGCTGCGGAGTATCCGTGAGCAGGGATTGCCGCACCGGCCTATCGAGGTTTTGTTCACTATAGCCGAGGAGTTTTATTGCCGTGGTGCAGGACGATTCGACTATTCAAGGCTTAAATCCCGGGAGGCATATGTACTGGATCTTTCCGGCCCCGTTGGAACAGCCGCCTACAAAGCGCCGACCATCCTGTCGTTTACCGTTACTATAACCGGCAAAGCGGCGCACGCGGGCTTTGCCTCCAAGGACGGCGTCCACGCCATTGCGGTCGCCGCAAAGGCGATAAGCAGTCTGCAAATGGGACAGGTTGACGATGAAACCACCTGTAACATCGGACTCATTGAGGGTGGGACCGCCCGCAATATTATTCCCGACCGCTGTACCCTCAAAGGCGAGATTCGCAGCTATTCCCACGCGAAAGCATTAAAACAAATAGAGCATGTGAAGCGGATTTTTGATGAATCGGCGGCGATCTCCGGAGCAACCGCCGAACTGGAGCCAGTCTGCGATATCGAGGCCTATGAAACCGGCTGTGAGCATCCGGTGGTGAAGCGTTTTGAATCGGTGTGCTCTTTTTTTGGCTTGCCCTTCGCTTTAACGCCGACCTTTGGCGGCAGCGACAACAACCACTTCGCAAAGCATGGGATCACGGGGCTTGTGATCGCTACGGCGATGAATAGCTGTCATTCCCGCGAGGAATATACCACGGTGAGCGAATTAGAGTGGATTACCGGCCTTGTAACGGCGCTGATGACCGGAACAGCGGAAACATAAAAGGGGGATAACCTGTGAAAATACCGCTGCGTTATCAAATGACTGAATATGATTGCGGGCCCACCAGTATGCTTAATGCGATCAGCTATCTATTTGAGCGGGAGGAAATTCCGCCGGAGGTTCCGAAGAACATCATGATGTATTGCCTCGACGCCTATAACGGCAAGGGCGAGTTCGGGAAAAGCGGCACCTCGCAGATGGCGATGATGTTTTTGAGCAGTTGGCTGAATCAGTTTTCCAAGGCGAGAAAGTTTCCGGTCTATTGTTCATATCTGTCGGGCGATGAGGTGAAGATCAGCACGGATAGCCTGATCGTCGGCGCTTTGCAGCAAGGAGGCGCTGTTGTGCTCCGCGTGTTATACGGTTGCTGGCATTATGTACTGCTCACGGGCGCGCGCGGTTCGGAGGTTGAGCTGTTCGACCCTTATTACCGCAAGCGGCCGTTCAGTGTATCGGGAATCGAGCTAATCTCCGATCAGCAGGCGCATCGGAACCGTCGGGTAGCATTCGAGATCATGAACCGTGAGGAGAAAGGCCCGTATGCGCTTGGCCCGACTGACATGCGGGAGGCGGTCATCTTGTTCAACAACAAAACCCGCAGGACGCCTGAAAAGACAATCGAATACTTTCTCTAGCACACACAAAAGAGAGGCCGGGATAGGAATTCCTATCCCAGCCTCTTTGACGTTCCGGCGGTCAAAATGTCGGTACTACCGCGCCCTCATAAGTATTTTGGATATATGCCCTGACTTCTTCGCTGCGCAACGCTTCCGCTAGCGCCTTTAAATCCTCCCGGTTCTCGTCTCCGGCACGGATGGCAAGGATATTGGCAAAGGTTGTCGCCGCCAGCGAATCCTTATCCTCCGCGGCAATCGCGTCTGTCGCTGCGTTCAGCCCCGCCTGAATGGCGTAGTTGCCATTGATGACCGCCACATCTACATCCGGCAGAGAGCGGGCAAGCTGCGCGGCTTCGATCTCCACGATTTTTAGGTTCTTGGGATTTTCGGTAATATCGTTTATAGTGGCCTCAAGCCCGGCATCCGGCTTCACCTTGATAAGCCCTTGCGCCTCCAGCAGAAGGAGCGCCCTCGCCTCGTTCGTCGTGTCGTTGGGAACGGCTACCTGCGCGCCGTCGGGCAGCACATCCAGTGAAGCGGTCTTGCCCGGGTAGATCGCAAACGGTTCATAGTGGACGGTAGTAAGCGTCACGATATGCGTGTCATTTTTATCATTGAAATCGTCCAGGTACGGCTGATGCTGGAAGTAGTTCGCGTCCAGCTCGCCGTTCTCCAGGGTCAGGTTTGGTTGAACATAATCGGTAAATTCGCGGATATCAAGCTCGTATCCCTGCGCTGCAAGGAGCGGCTTGACGACTTCAAGTATTTCGGCATGGGGCGTGGGCGTCGCGCCGACCACGATCTTGACCGGTGTTTGCGTCGGGGCCGGGGATTCCTGAGAAGACGGTTGAGATGAAGATGCGTCCGGAGCCGGGGTGCTGTTTGATTGACTTCCCGCGGGAGCCTGTGAGCAGCCCGCCAAAAGCGACAGGGTCAGCAGCAGGGCCGCAGTCAGTTGTGATAGTTTTTTCATGATGATTGTACCTCCAGATTAAATTCTTTTATCGTTTATTTTGGCAAGCCTTGCGCCAATTTCCTGCAAGACTTGAACCACAATCACAAGAAGCGCTACCGTAACCAGCATGATGTCCTTTTGATAACGGTAGTAGCCGTAACGGATGGCGATATCGCCAAGCCCACCGCCGGCGACGATCCCGGCCATAGCGGAATAGCCCAGTATGGTCGTAACGGCAATTGCTGCGCCCAGAAGCAAGGATGGCCGTGCCTCGGGTATAAGCACCCGGAGGATAATACGCATGGGCGAGGAACCCATCGACCA
>WRLK01000061.1:10621-14130 GCA_009777635.1 Oscillospiraceae bacterium
GCGGTGGAAAACAGAGTCATGTATAGTGTCTCTCCGATTCCGCGTATCAGCATTGAAATAACGGCTTCATCAAACAATGTCGCTCACCTCCTCCGCGCTCAGTCCGCGCTGTTTTATGTATTCCAGCATCCGCGCGGCGATATCTCCGCCCTCCGGGAGCTGTACCACCATCTGCCCATATGCTTTTCCATCGATATTCCTCGTGTCAGCAAACATGATATTGATTCGCTGGCGGAAGTGCAGCACCAGATCGGCGATAACCGGCTCGAAAGAGGAACTGCCGTCGAACACGATGCGGCAACATCGGCCGGACATTCCGGAAAACCGGCCTAACACATCGCCGTCAGGGTAGATCAGCCTGCGTGTGGCGGCGTTTTTGGGATTCGCGAACACCTCGCTGACGATACCCGTCTCCACGATACGGCTCTTGTCCAGAACGGCGACCCGCGTACAGAGCGATTCAATCACCTGCATTTCGTGTGTGATGACGACGATGGTGATTCCAAAGCGCCGGTTGATGTCCCGCAGAAGCGAAAGCACTCCGCGCGATGTTTCAGGGTCAATCGCACTCGTTGCTTCGTCGCACAACAGAATCTTGGGGTTGAGAGCGATAGCCCTCGCGATAGCGACTCTCTGGCGCTGCCCTCCTGATAACTGTGACGGATAGCTCTCCGCTTTATCCGGAATCCCCACCAACTCCAGTAACTCTCGTGCCCTTGCTACCGCGTCTTTCTTTTTCCACCCCGCTACCTCCATGGGAAAGCGGATGTTGCCAAGGGCGCTTCGCTGCATCAGCAGATTAAATTGCTGGAAGATCATACCCATAGACTGCCTTGCCTTATATAGCTCAGGCTTGGTTAAGCCTGAGAGCTCGCGCCCATCAAACGCAATGCTGCCGGAGGTAGGTTTCTCCAAATAATTGATACATCTCACCAGTGTGCTTTTACCGGCGCCGCTCTTTCCGATAATCCCGAAGATTTCCCCCTCGCCGATTTCAAGGTGAATATCCTCAAGGACAGAAACGTCACCGAAACGCTTATATAGTCCTTTTGTTTGAATGACGACGCTCATTTGAGGCTCCCTTCGATATTATGTACTATTTTTATATGTATTATATGTTTTAAATCATCATATACCAGCGAAAGTGGTTTGTCAATCAATTCCATATTATTCATATATATTTAGTTGTATTATGGAATAAGATATACCTTTGGTGGGAATTTATTATGGAAAATAACAGTGCTTCGGCGATAACGGGGAAGTTTTTCTTCCACATGAAAATTACACATCTCTAGTAGGAAATAAAGAGCACTCATAAATCACTTACTCTGCAGTATGTCGTTTTACAAATTCACGTTTAACGGTCTAGTGCCTTTCAGATTTCAATAATAGTTTAATCGCTCAGTTGATCTTCCTGTTGCTTTTATGCGAAATCCAGATGAAGCAGGTTCAAGAATGGATGGGCCACAGCGACATCGGAATCACCGGCAATATCTATTCTCATCTGGACTTCGCTTCCAAGCTGGAGAGCGCAGACGCCCTCGGGAACCTTATCCGTGGCGACAGGGCAGGGGAGCAAAGAAAAACCGCATAAGCATCACGCTTATGCGGCTCTGGCGAGACTGTCCGAAAAGGTAAAAAAATCGAAGGTAAAATCCCCCGAATAAGTCAAGAAAGTGGTATAATAGAAGCATAAACAAAGGAACTGTGACAAAAGGGAATAGTAGTGGGGGTAACCGCAATGAAGTACATCGAAAAAGAATCGCGTGAGCAGCTAACGCTGCTGCCGGATTGCATCGAAGACTACATAAGTGAAAACAATCCAGTTCGGATAATAGACGCGTTTGTCGACAGCCTGGATATGTACCGCCTTGGATTTCTTCGTGCGGTTCCGGGAGAAACCGGGCGCCCGCCGTACGACCCCCGCGATTTGCTAAAGCTGTACATCTACGGATATTTCAACCGGATACGTTCCAGCCGTAGATTGATGCTGGAATGCCGGCGGAATGTGGAATTATTCTACCTGCTGGGAAAACTAACGCCTGATTTCCGTACCATAGCGGACTTCCGCAAAGACAACGGTGCAGCAATCCGCGGTGTATTCCGGGAGTTTGTGAAGCTGTGTGTAAAGCTGAATATGTATGAGCGGGAGCTTCTGGCGGTGGATGGTTCAAAGGTCCGGGCGGCCAACAGCGACGATAACGCGTACAATGCGGAGATATTGGAGAAAAAACTGGCACGGATCGACGGGCATATCCGTGAATACCTGTCCCAACTGGACAGGCAGGATCAAGATGCATTGGAAGAATCTGAAATGACAGCAGAACAGATCCGGTCGGCGATATCCACGTTGCGTGAGCGGAAGGAGCGGTATGAGGGATACCTTGCGGAATTGGGGGAAAGCGGAGAAACACAGCTTTTGACCACCGACCCTGAGGCACGTCGGATGCACAGCAAGGATGGGTTTCATTGCTGCTACAATGTGCAGACAGCGGTGGACAGCGGCAGCCATCTAATCGCGGAATACGAGGTCACAAACCGCAATACCGATCAAGGGCTGTTGTGCCGGGTGGTCACCGGTGCGAAAGAGAACCTTGGGACAGAAGTGATTGAAACCGTGGCGGACAAAGGCTATGAAAGCCGGGAAGATATTTTGAATTGCGTAATGAACGGGATTATTCCCACAGTTGCGCTCAAATACGATAAGTACGAGCGGCTGTTCCAAATACCGTATGAAGATGTAACCATCACGCAAGACATGCGAAGCTCCACCCGCCCTGATGATATCCAAGCATGTATTTCCGCCGGGATCTTGCCCGACTGTTACACCGGCAGCAATATTGAAGTGGCTGTACAGAGAAAAACAGAGCTGAGCTGTTTCATCCGCGATGAGAATGGCGCCGTTACGTGCCCGACGGGCGAAACCCTGAGCCTTGTTAAAACCAAAGGGAGCAATTCCATTTACGCAAATAAAGACGCATGCCGCCAGTGTCAGACCCGCTGTGTCAGCGGTAAGTGGTTCAAGCGCGTCAGCTTTGGCCCACACACAAAAGTCGTTCCAACATGGGTATACGGAACCCCGGAAAAACCGCTGACAAAGATCCCGGATGATATTCCAGCCAACCCCTACAACCACACGCTAAACAGGACGGATTATTCCAAACCGAAAAAAGTGGTGGTCCGCATCCGGATGGACAAGGAAAAGCTCAAAAAGCGAATGTGCCTGTCGGAGCACCCATTTGGAACGGTGAAGTGGTGGCATGGAGCGCACTATGTGCTGTGCAAGGGAATCGAAAAAGCTACAGCCGAGCTGGGGCTTAGTTTCCTTGCGTACAATTTGAGAAGGGCAATCAATATTGTGGGAACAGAGCGGTTAATCGAAGCAATGAGGGGGTAATAGCGGCCAACCTCTTTTTGTCGGACAAAATTTGAGAAATCGGGGCGAAAAAACTACTTCAAAACGTCGAAAAGCCTGATAAATATCAGACTTTTCAGACAATTTGTGGCGG
>WRLK01000062.1 GCA_009777635.1 Oscillospiraceae bacterium
CGATTGGCGGTAAACAGTTCTATACCGGCTCTTTTTCACCAAATGATAACGGCGAGGTTGTAGGTACGGTAATGCGTTACAATGAATATTTGAAATCATTGGGTGCGCTTGTAATTTATTTTTCTAGCGATCCGCGCGGCGGAATGTTCCCCGCTCGACCAATGTTGCGGGAAGTACGGTTTTAGCCGGAACATCCCCGCCTGACAGCACTTTCTCAAGCATATCGATGGTGAGAGGGCACATAGCCTCCAGCCTGTTGTCTACGCTTGTAAGCGACGGCGTTGTACAAGGGGTAATCAGCGAATTGTTAAACCCGATAATCGGGATTTCGCGTCCGGCTGCCAGCAGCGCCTTGTGTGCGCCTACGGCCAGCAGATCCTCTGATGCGATCATTCCGGTGATGGGGATTTTTGTTTTCAGCAGCGCCGCCACACGCTCGCAGGCAGGCTCGATTCCGAGCTCCACCGCCTGGATTAATTCCGCATTTTCCGCAATCCCGTAATCAGACAGCCCCTGGCGATATCCCTGTAGCTTTTGCATTCCGGCCCATGCCCACCCGGTCATATCGTGCAGGTACAGGATGTCCCGCAGCCCCGCGGCTGCCATATACCGCACATTGGCGCGCATGGCTTCTTTCTCGTCGCACAGCACGCAGTACACGTTGGGAATCTGAAGCTCGGCATTCAGCAGGAATACGGGCGCTTGACGGGCGGCGTCTGCGATATGGCTGTTGTCATGCTTTTCCCGAAAAGCGGCGCCGACTAAAATAATTGCGTCTACCTTTTTTTTCAGAAGAAGGGTCAGGCACTTTTTTTTATCCTCCAGATGGCTGCCGCTGGAGCAAAGCAGGGAATCGTACCCCTTTAAGCGCAGGTTTCGCTCCAGCAGCGAGACTGCCAAGCCATAAAAAGGGTTTGAGACATCCCGGCACAATAACCCGACCATCCGCATACTGCCAAGCCCCAATCCCCGGGCAAAGGCGTTGGGGGTGTAGCCTTCTTCCCGCATGATCTGCAAAACCCTCTGTCGGGTCATTTCACTGACCTTGGGGCTGTCGTTTATTACGCGCGAAATCGTCGCCACCGAAACACCGCAGCGCGCGGCAATGCTCTTGATATTCATAAGGCTTGCCTCCTGCAAGTTAACATAATATATAAAAATTTTTATAAAATTTTGTGAAAAAAGCAAATTGATAATTAGGGCATATTCCATTATAATAGCCCTAATGTAACTAGTTACATTCGCGCGGAGCAGCAATCTTGCGTTCTTGCGTTTCTGATAGTCATATAGTACACCGTTTTTAATAAAAATTCAAGGGATATATATAAAAGGGGGGGCGCGGGTGCCGAATATCCAATCAATTCAAATACGCGATCCTTTTATTTTTCAAGAAGGCGGCGCGCTATATCTCTTCGGCTCTACAGATCCCGACATCTGGCGTGCGGCCGGCGTCGGCTTCGATGTTTACAAAAGCAGCGGGAGCCTAACGGAATGGGAGGGCCCTTATCCCGCGTTCAGGCCGCCTGAAAATTTCTGGTCAACCCGCAATTTCTGGGCGCCCGAGGTCTTTCAGTACAACGGCGCATATTATATGTTTGCCACTTTTTTACCGGATGCGGGCAAACGCGGTACTGCCATACTCCGCTCTGAAAGCCCGCCGGGCCCGTTTTTACCATGGAGCTTCGGGCCGGTGACGCCCCCCGCATGGGAGTGCCTTGACGGCACGCTGTACATAGACGAAGCCAAAATCCCGTGGATGGTTTTCTGCCACGAATGGCAGCAGGTGGGCGACGGTAAAATCTGTATGCTGCGCCTGACGGACGACCTGAAAGCCGCCGCAAGCTGTCCCGAGCTTTTATTTACGGCAAGCGAAGCCCCTTGGGCGAAGCCGCTGAAAAACAGGGCGCCCGGCAGCTACGTCACCGACGGGCCTTTCCTGCACCGGACTAAGGACGGCACATTGCTGATGCTCTGGTCATCCTTCGGTGAGACGGGGAATTACTGCATCGGCGCCGCCGTTTCGGAAACCGGCACGCTGAAAGGCCCGTGGCGGCAAAGCGATGAGCCGGTCTACTCCGCCGACGGCGGACACGGAATGCTCTTCACCGCTCCGGAGGGCGGATTGTATCTCGCAATCCACACCCCGAACCAAACGCCCAATGAGCGGGCGGTTTTTGCAGGCTTACGCTGGGACGGCGACAGGCTGCTGCCCACCGGCGAAGTGATTCCATAACGCAAATGAATTATGAAATGGGAGGCGTTGTCGTACTTATGAAAAAACGGGCTTTTATGGATTCAAGGGACAATTTATCCGGATACCTCTTTCTCGCGCCCTGGCTTTTAGGCTTTCTCATCCTGACCCTTTACCCGATGCTGCAGTCCCTGTACTATTCCTTCACCCAGTTCGACATGCTGACCGCGCCGCAATGGATTGGCGCGGACAACTATGTCAAAATGTTCACGGGCGACCCCACGTACCTCAAAAGCTTGCAGGTCACATTTACCTTTGTGTTTCTGGGCGTACCGCTCAAGCTGGCATTCGCGCTTTTGATTGCGCTTATAATGAACCAGAAACTGCGGATGATTGGGTTTTACCGCACGGTTTATTACATCCCCACGCTGCTGGGCGGCTCGGTTGCCATCGCGATGCTGTGGCGGCAGCTTTTCAGCGGCGAAGGCGTCGTCAACGCGATTTTGGGCTCGTTCTTCGGGCTGACAAATCTGCCCTCGTGGATTGCAAACCCCCAGTACGCGCTGTATACGCTTGTACTGCTCACCGTATGGCAGTTCGGCTCCTCCATGATTATCTTTCTGGCAGGGCTCAAGCAGATACCCGACGAATACTATGAAGCCGCCAGCGTAGACGGCGCGGGTAAGCTGGTCAAGTTTTTCCGCATTACGCTGCCCTCTCTGTCGCCGGTTATCCTGTTTAACCTCGTCATGCAGATGATCAGCTCGTTTCAGGCGTTTACACAAGCCTTTATCATCAGCGCCGGCAGGGGAGGCCCACTCGATTCGACCATGTTCTACACCCTTTACCTTTATATCAAAGGCTTTTATCACTTTGAAATGGGCTACGCCTCGGCAATGGCATGGACATTGCTTGTAATCATCGCGGTGATAACGGCAGTCATTTTCAAAAGCTCCGGCAACTGGGTATCTTATGGAAGTGGGGATTAAGCTATGACAAATACAATGCCAAAGGTGCAGACCCATAGAGCCGAAAAAGCGATGCTCGCAAAAATCCTCTCCCATGTAATTATCATCGCGTTCGGAGTGACAATGCTTTACCCTGTTGCATGGCTGATTGCAAGCTCACTCAAGCCCGGCAACACAATCCTCAGCGACCCGCGCCTCTTCTCAGCCAGCTTTAGCCTCGAGCATTATATCCAGGGCTGGCAGGGCGTCGGGCGGATTCATTTCAGCACATTCTTCATCAACACGATTTTCATCTGCGTTCTGGTGGTCATCGCGAATATTATTTCCTGCTCGATGGCGGCTTACGCCTTTGCGCGTCTGAAATTCGCATTGAAAGCGTTATGGTTCGGCATTATGATGCTGACGATTATGCTGCCTACCCACGTGACCACAATCCCGCGCTATGTCATGTTCAACTCCTTCGGCTGGGTGGACACCTACCTGCCGATGATTGTGCCAAAGCTTGTGGCGACCGATGCATTCTTCGTGTTCCTGCTGGTGCAGTTTATCCGCGGCCTGCCGAGGGATCTGGACGAATCCGCCACGCTGGACGGATGCAGCAAGGTCGGGATTTTCTTCCGCATTATCATTCCGCTGTCAGCCCCGGCGATGGTTACCACGGCGTTGTTCAGCTTCCTCTGGACATGGGACGACTTTTTCAACCAGCTATTGTATATCAACACCCCGGCAAAATACACGATCTCCCTCGGCCTGCGGATGTTTATGGACTCCACCGGGCAATCCTCATGGGGGCCGATGTTCGCGATGTCGGTGCTGTCGATGATCCCCTGCTTCATCTTGTTCTTCTCCCTGCAAAAATACTTTGTACAGGGGATTGCTACTACAGGGATTAAAGGCTAACGACCTTTAAAAAACAATATATTAGGAGGACTTTTTTGTGAAAAAATTATTTGCATTATCCATGGTCATATTCTTACTCGTAAGCGTGGCTGCCTGTGGCGGCGCAAACAACCCACCCGCTGCGCAGCAGCCAGCCGCCGACAGCGGCGCGGCTGCCGAAGCTCCCGCAGCATCTGCGGACGAGGCCGGCTCCGGCGAGATTGCGGGTGAGCTTCGCATCGTCTGGTGGGGCGGCGACGCCCGGCATGAAAGAACCCTCGAAGTCATTGACATGTTTGAAGAAAAGCACCCCGGCATCACCATGGTGCCCGAATACATGGGCGGCGATGCTTACTGGGATAAACTCGCGACACAGGTCGCCGGAGGCAACGCCCCCGACGTCATTCAGTTCGGCGGCAACTACCCCGACTACGTTGGACGCGACGCACTGCTGCCCTTAAACTCTTTCTTTGGGAACATCATTGATATTTCGAACATTGACCAGGGCGTTATCGACTCCGCCACCATGAACGGCAATACATACGGCCTGTGCCTCGGCACAAACATGCTGGGCATCGCGTATAACCAAACGATGATGAACGACGCGGGCGTAACGGTTCCCGCACCGGGCTACACATGGGAAGACATTGGCGCGTTTATGGAAGACCTTGCCGGCAAGCTCCCGGCAGGCGTATTCCCCATGACTGACAACAGCGGAAACAACTCCAACTATCTCGGCTATTACTCCCGCCAGCAAGGGCAAAATATTTTCACTGCCGAGGGCGTGACAAAATCCACCCCCGAAATGTTCACCAATTTCTTCAATATCTGGGCTGACTGGCGCGCAAAGAGCCTGATTCCTTCTGCTGAAACCTCCACAGAATTCAGAGAAGACGGCGCCGACTCCTCCACGCTGGTAGCGGGCCGGGTCGCCATGTCGCTGATTTACTCCAACCAGCTTGTCGGCTTCCAGGACGCAATGCAGGATGAGCTCTCAATCATGCCTTTGCCAGACATGAACAAAAACGCGGCGTGGATTATGCCCAGCCAATACTTCTGTATCAGCAAGCAGAGCGCGCTTCCCGAAGCGGCTGCGACTTTCATCAACTTCTTCGTCAACGACACTGACGCGGGCATGATTCTCGGCAATGACCGCGGCATCTCCGCTTCGTCGATTGTACGCGCCGCCGTCGCTGAAAACGCAACGCCGCTGGAGCAGAAAATCTACGACCTCTACGCGGTCGCCGCCGACCACACTACAGAAATGGACCCCAACGTCCCCAACGATCAGGAGTTCAACGACAACTTCAGACGCATCTCTCAGGAGGTTGCCTTTGGCGTAAAAGATACAGCCACCGCGGGGCAGGAAGCCTTCGATATGATAAATGACATGATTGCCAAGGGTTAAGCACCCGCAAGCCGGGCCGGCCTTACAGCGGCCCGGCAACTTTTAGAACCTATGGGAACAGGTTCTTATCACTGGGAGGATACACACGTGAAATTTGAAAACGGAAACGCACGGGAGTTACAGATCGCCTATATCGGCGGCGGAAGCCGGGGGTGGGCATGGGGCTTTATGATGGACCTTGCTGACGACAGCCAGATGGGGGGCGTTGTGCGCCTTTACGATATTGACCGCAAGGCGGCGGAAAACAATGCCGTCATCGGCGGGAAAATCTCAGCCCACCCTGACGCAAAGGCAAAATGGCGCTACGAAGTCGCAGGCTCCTTACAGGACGCGCTGACCGGAGCCGATTTTGTCGTAATTTCTATTCTTCCCGGCACTTTTGACGAAATGCGCAGCGATGTGCATGCGCCGGAGGAATACGGTTTTTATCAGGCGGTGGGCGATACGGTGGGGCCCGGCGGTTTCATCCGCGCAATGCGGTGCCTGCCCATGCTTGTGGAAATAGCGGAGGCAATCCGCGATTACAGCCCCAAAGCGTGGGTAATCAACTACACCAACCCCATGACGCTGTGCCTGCGCGCCATGTATGATATATTCCCTGAAATCAGGGCCTTCGGCTGTTGCCATGAGGTGTTCGGCACACAAAAGCTGCTCGCTGCCATGCTGGAGGAAAAGCTGGGCGTCAAGGAGATTCCACGGCAGGATATCAAGATTAATGTTCTCGGTATCAACCATTTTACATGGATTAGCAGCGCAAGCTGGCAGAATATGGATTTATTCCCCCTTTATAGCGAATTTACCGGGAAATATCACGAAACCGGCTTTGCCATAGGCGAGGACAACTGGATGAACAGCGCGTTCCACAGCGCGAATAAAATCAAAATGGATCTGTTTCGCCGGTTCGGGCAAATCGCGGCGGCGGGGGATCGCCATCTCGCGGAATTTATGCCCGCGTCCTGGTATTTGCGGGATAAAGAAACCGTCGCAAGCTGGAAGTTCGGCCTGACCACCGTTGACTGGCGCGTGCAGGATCTGAAAGACCGCCTTGCCAGAAGCGCCGCGTTAATCAGCGGGGAAGAGGCAATCGAAATAAAACCCTCGGGGGAGGAGGGGCACCTGCTCATCAAGGCGCTCTTAGGGCTTGGCGATATCATAAGCAACGTCAACCTGCCCAATAAAGGCCAGGTATCAAACCTGCCCGTAGACGTCGTTGTAGAAACAAATGCGCTGTTCCGCCGTGGCGAGGTTCTGCCCGTTGCGGCAGGGGCTATGCCGGGAAATACCCTTGCGCTGACCTCGCGTCACGTATATAATCAGGAAAACACGCTTCGCGCGGCCCTTGGGTGCGATTACAGCCTTGCGCTTACCACTTTTTTAAACGACCCGCTGCTGGAGGGCATCACGCCGGCCGACGGTGAAAAATTGTTTTACAAAATGCTGACGGCAACCAGGAACTACCTGCCCGGGGGCTGGAAGCTTTAGAAAGGGGATCTCGCAATGCCAAACATACTGGATCAGCTTCGTCAAATTAAGATTGCGGAAAAATCAGGCGCGCCGTCCCACGAAACAGGCCGCCGCGCGCTGGAGGAGTTCGAGCAGTCAGGCGTAGCTTTCGCATGCTCGCACCCGAAGCTGGAAAATATTTATTACCGGGCAATTCACGATTTGACGGAGTGTATCGTCCAGTCGCCAAACGGCGGACAGATGCTGATTGAGGGTGCGGATTTCATCGGCCTTTGGCTTGAAAGCACCGGAAGCATCAGCACAGAAGTGCTGTCAAGATTTTGTCCCAAAGCCGCTCAAAGCAGCTTCGGGCAATTTGCCCACTATCTGCGCGAAGACGGCCTGATTCCCTACAAGGTCACATCAGCGGGCCCCGCGTATCGCCAGGTTCAAATGGTTACCCCTCTGGCGCGGTGCGTTTGGAACCACTACCTGCGTAACGGGGACAAAGAATTCCTTGAGAAAATGTATCGCGCCATGAAAGCAAACGACGGCTGGCTGGCAAAACATCGCAATACAATGGGGACCGGCTGTGTCGAAGCGTTTGGAACCTTCGACACAGGGCACGACGCGTCGCCCAGATTCTGGCACTGCCCCGACGTCCCCTTTGAATCAGACCCTGCCAAATGCGACCCCGCTTCACCCATTCTGCCGTTTCTCGCGCCTGATTTGACCGCAAATGTCTATTGCCAGCGCAAGTATCTGGGGCTTATCGCAAAGGAGCTGAATATTGACGGAGAGGGTTGGGAGGCGAAGGCGCAGCAAAGTCTCGACAGCCTGATGAAGCACTGCTGGGATGAGGATGACCACTTTTTCTATGACAGGGACAAGCACAACCAGTTTGTCCGCGTGCAGGGCGATAACCTGCTGCGAGTGTTCGCCTGCGAGGTTGGCGACGGCGCATTGTTTGAGGACGCCCTGCGCCGTTATCTCTTAAACACACGCAAGTTCTTCGCCCGTTACCCCATGACCACAATCTCGCTGGATGACCCGCGCTTCTTTCAAGATATCGTCTATAACACATGGGCGGGGCAAATCAGCTTTCTCGCAAATATCAGAATTCCTCACGCCTTTGAATATCACGGCCGTTTTGTGGAGTTAAGCTGGGTTTTCCACCCGCTGCTCACGGCGCTGTCTCGCTTTGAACGCTTCGCAGGGGGGCTTAGCGCATGGGTGGGGTGCGAGGGATATAAAGAAAACTATACGCCTACCATGCTGTTCTTGCTGGATGCGCTGGAGCGAACCTGCGGCATTTACCCCTCAACAGACGGGCAATTGTGGTTCACCGCATTGATTCCGCGAGGAATGGATTACGGCGAGACGGTTGCGGAGGAAACCGCTTACCGCCGCACGGTAGACGGCGCTGTGTTTGAGCTGGTAAACAAAAGCGGAGTGTCCTGTGTTTACCAAAACGGAGAATTGCTGTACCGTTTTCCCGAGGGGGTGCGCCTTGTCACCGGCCGCTCGGGTAAGCTTTCGGGTATTATCGGCATGAGCATCCAGACGATAGAGGGGGAAGTTGATTATAACGGCAAAAAATTCCCTTTCAAGGTAAACGGCAATGAAATTCTGTGCTTCACCGACGGGCAAATGAAAAGCGTAAGCAATCCCGGCATTGTGCCGCCAAGCTATTAGGGCGTTGAGCGGTAGTGGGAACATGCCCTAACGCAAAAAAGTAACCGCCCGTGCCTGGTAAGCTGTGCGGTTACTTTCCTCTTCTTCGGTGAAGGACGACAATACGTTGCTGTTACTATAAGGATCGTTCACTGCTGAAAACAACTGCCGCCCAGCAGATAAATATTAGACCTCTTGCGAAACCTATTGTTTGTTACACGCACGATAGAGACATCCTTTCAAGCTCGATAACGCCCCCCTGCTGCCAATGTATAATACATTGGCAGCAGGGGGTATAAGTTTCGCACATATCAGCTTTATCCAGTCTGTAAGCCTGGTTCAAAAACAGCGGTTTGCTCCGGAGCGATGGTGGTTTTTCTAATCACCAATGTTGGATCCATGATGATACGCTCGCAGCTAAAAAAGGGATTTATGATTTTCTGATGCAACAAATCAATTGCTTTTTTAGTCATTTCGACAGTTGGCTGGCGCATGGTTGTAAGCGCAATTCCTTCAAGGGAAGCCACGGAGATATCATCGAAGCCAATGACGGAAACCACTTCCGGAACGTGAATATTATTTTTCCTGCATTCATCAATAAATCCGATGGCCATCAAATCGTTATAGCAAATCAAAGCACTGGGTAACGAATCTTTGCATGCAAGGTACTGCTCAGCAGCTTTACGCCCGCATTCAAGTGTGGAGTTTCCGGGAAAAACAACATTGCCTGACACCAGGTTATAATTATTTAGGGCGCTGCAAATTCCATTATGCCTGGTATTGCTTACAATCGGGTTTGTTGCGCCTGAGAGGTACGCGATATCTTTATGCCCTAATTCGATTAAGTGCCTTGCTGCGATGTATCCGGCCTGGTAGTTATCCAGATACACAACACTTCCATCAAAATCTTGAACCGGGCAGTTAAGGATTAAAACTAACGGGCAGCCAATTTTCTGCAAGCGTTGAATAAAATCCGAAGGCTCTGTAGCGGACATCATAAAAATTCCCGCAGGCATAAGATTATTGATGGTGTTCAGATCGGTGTGCCTACAGGTCTTGAACCGCGATTATTCCTCTATCGGAAGGACTGGTTTGACGCAGCAGGAATCCCCGCCCCCCAAACATGGGACGATATGTATCAAGCGGCTCAGCATTTTACAGATCCGGCCAACGGTGTATTCGGCCTTGTTTACCCTGCCGAGGGCGGGGAATAGGATTGTCTTTTATCTTGTTTCCCGTTCTCGGCGGCGCAATGACACGGCAAAAATCAAGCCTGTCAATGGGTTTACAGGGTAGTATTTTCCGCGCTCTTTGCGGAAAATACTACCCGACCATTGAACAGGCTTGATAGGCGTAACGGACAGAGATTGATAATAGGTATTTGAAAAAAGATAAATCAAAGCTGCAAATAATAAATCACGAAATGCGTGTTACTATAACATCTGCATTGTTAAAAATATAATCGGCATTATCTTTTATGCGTAATTCGCTATCCAATGCTGTTAACTGTGCTTCTAATTCTCTGCGCCTGTTTTCATCGCCTTGGACATTGCTTAATTGTTGCTGAATCTGTTGCTTGCTTTGCTTCAACTTTGCGATTTCAGCCAAAATCTTTGAACCATCTGTAACCGCCCGATATGCTTCATCCGCATTAGTTTTTTCAGTATCATCCTCTTTCGTCTTGGCATTTACTTTTTCCGTATCGTCAACTTTCCCCTGTTCCTCTACTGCTTTTTGCATATCCTCATTCATAAAGTTTTCAGTTCGCTTCAAGTTTTGATAATGCGGGGAAAGTTCCAAATCGTCATGTTTAGAGCGTGTATCTGGGTGAAACATTAAGCCTTTTTCATCACCTTGACTATCACGCAGCCTTTGAATTTCAGCATCATTTTGAATGTGTGCTTCTTGTCCTGCTTGGGCTGTCTGGTTAACCTGTGTCCTATTCTCTCCTATCATCATGTGAATCCCTCCGACATTATGTAGTTACAACTTACCCTATATCTCGCTGTACTAATTATATCGTAAGAATGGCGATCACATAAATAGATATTGCGTGAATGGTCGATTTAATTGCGTGAATGGTTGAGAGGATTTCTGTTTGTGGGCAAGCAAAGCAATATACTCAATCTAAAACGACAGCCATTAACCTCGGTCTTGATTGTTCCACGATATTTTTCTGCGGTATGCTTCATGTTTTTTAATCCAACCCCCCAAACAATTTGACGGTTCGGTATACAAGTATTTTCAACCTCAACAAATAAAAAATCATTTTTAGTTTTCGATGTGATATGAATGTCTGTAGATTTATCAGCGCAATTTATACAAGCATGGATAGCGTTATCCATCGCATTTGCAAAAAGTATGCACAAATCAAAATCGTCAACGCCCAAGTTTTTATCCAACTGCATATCACAAGTAATTTCTATTCCTTGTCGGTTTGCAAATGATAATTTTTCACCCAGTAAAACATCCAAGACAACATTGCCTGTGCTTATCGTACCAACTGCTTCATCTGCACTGCTTTTAATTTTTTGCAGATATTCGGTAGCTTCAAGATTATTTCCTGTGGATATTAGCCCACTTAATACGGAATAGTGATTGTTTATATCATGGTAGAATGAGCGGTACTGCTCGCTTCTTTGCTTTGCTTCCGCAACATATTGCTGTTGGCTTTTTATCTGATGTTCAAGATTCACTTTTTCTGCGTCACGCTCTGCGGATTCCACCAATTTGAAAAACGCGATAAGTGCGGCAATAAAACTAAGAAATGCAAATAGCAATACTAAAATCCCCCTTGCCACTTTTGCATCCTCAGTTATGAATCCGCTTGAATCAACTGTTACAACTGTATCCCATAATCCCCAATCAAAATGAATAACTGTGATTGTCAACAGGCAGGGCAACAACAGAAAAGGCAAATATGATGTTGCATAATCATTGGTGTATCTCTGATTTCTGACTGCTATATACTTTAGGAATTTGTGTCCTGCCATAAGCAAAACAACATAAGGCACAAAAGGCGTAACCATCCACCAAACGGAACGAATGGGAATTACATATATGAGAAGTTGCAGGGTTGAAGCGGTAAAGCCATCAATCAATGTAATCAGCGTTGCGACAATTACGCATGGCGCAACTACTGCAATCGTTCTCTTGTTAAGCAGCTTCATACCTATCAAAAGCAGAATTGAAAATTGTATGCAGAATTGTACCCATAATGGCATCTGTAAATAAGTCATCACTAAATTGGCGGCAGAGCAAATGGCAAGATACAGCAAATAAATACTCGGTTTAATTTTAATTCTAAAAAAACGTGTGAGAAAATCAATCTCAATTACAAAACGCAATCCATTAAGAATCAATGAATATCCAACCATGATATAATCCATCACACAACCTCATTTCGGATTGCATCAAGTAGCTTTTGTGTTAATTCATTTGCCTTACGTCTTGATACCAATGCATGCGTTCCGTTATCAAATATTATCGTATCTTTTTCGTAAGATGCAACACGTTTTAGATTGATTATATAGCTTCGATGGCAACGAAAAAAATCGCTGTCTAATTTCTTTTCTAAAGTCGCAATGCTCTCATAATAATCTGTAATTCCATTTTCGGTATGAATTACAATCTTGTGGTTTATTGATTCGCAAAACAGAATATCGCAAAAACGGAGCTTCAATATGTCATTCCCTTTTTTGACAAGCAAAAAAGATGAATCGCTATTTTTATGCACACGCCTTACAGCCTTGTCCATTGCCGAAAACAATTTTTCATCGGTGACAGGCTTTACTAAAAAATTTGAAGCGTCAACATTAAAAGCATCGTAGACATAGGATGAATGAGAAGTCACAAATATAATTTGACAGTCTTTGCCCTGTTCGCGCAGCTCTACGGCGGTTTGCATTCCATTTATGCCGGACATTTCAATATCCAGCAGCAAAATGTCAAAACTATTGCTTTTGCTGACAATATCCTCGCCGCGCGAAAAGCCTGTGGCTTTTCCATCAAGGCGGTTTCTATTCAGATAGTCATTTACTTTTGCAATTAGTGTGTGTTGCAAAAGAATTTCATCATCGCATACAGCTATTGAAAGCATTTTTTCACCTCGCTTTGTAGGATTGCTCATGGCTTTAGTATATCGCAGATTAAGCCATTGTACAAGCTGAACCAGTCAAAGTGCGGCGATTGCATCGTTTGCAAAGACGCTTGCCCTGCCGGGGCTGTCTCCGGGAGCAAGGGTTGCCGCCGCTGGTTCACGCTCGCTTGATAAAGCAAAAGAGTTCACCGGTAAATACGGCGGCAATGCTTATGGAAGTTATCAAGAAATGCTTGAAGACCCCGGCGTACATATGGTATATGTAGCTACTCCGCATAACTATCATGAGGAAAATGTAATGATGTGCGCAAATGCCGGCAAGGGCGTTTTGTGCGAAAAGCCCTTCACGGTAACGTTAGCATCCGCGCAGAGGATGATAGATGCGGCAAAGAAAAACAATGTATTTCTTATGGAGGGTTTGTGGGCCCGGTTCTTCCCGATATGGCGAAAAGCAATTGCGATGATTGATGATGGAGTTATTGGCGACATACGTATAATTGAATCGGCCATGAGTTGGGGTCATCAAGTAGCAATGCCGGAAAACCGCCTATACAATCCCGAGTTGGCAGGCGGTTGTATCTTAGATGCCGGAGCATACCCCTTATCTGCTGTGTTTTCAATTATGAAAGGACAGCTCCCTGTTGAAATCAAGGGCATGTACCATCTTTGTGAAACCGGTGTGGATGATGATGCAGCTATGCTGTTCCGTTATGAAAACCCCGATGTGTTTGCGTTGCTGCGATGCGGCTTGCGCAGCACAGGCTTTGATACCCGCATTATCGGAAGCAAGGGCACACTCATTGTAGAACGCCACGACCATCCATACCGGCTCATTCATATGCATCATGAGCAAGGCTCCATATACTCCAGGAAAGATGAAATTATTGAAATACCTTTCCAATCTTATGGATTCCAGTATGAAGCTCAGGCTGTAATGGATTGTTTCCGCCAAGGCCAAAAAGAGTGTGAGTTAGCCCCATGGTCTCAAACCCTCGACATTGCTAAAATCTCGGAAAACCTCAGGCACGAAGCAGGAGTGTGGTATCCCTTTGAAGAGAAAAGGCCTTAGAAGCGGAGGATGAAACGATTATGCCATTAATAAATTTACAAGTATCCACCAGCTTGAGCAGTCAAGACAAAGATCAGATTACAAAAGAGCTGGGCAAGCTGGTAAGCCTGATGCCGGGACGCAGTGAAAAATATCTTATGGTAGGCATTAAGGATGAATATACGTAAGCGTAAAACAAGACGTCACATGCAAAAGCAGTATAAAAGTGTGAGAAAATATCCTAAAGGACTCGAAAAACTAACGGTAAGAAAATCGAGACAATACTCAGAAGGAGAAATAGGAAATGGAC
>WRLK01000063.1:0-2926 GCA_009777635.1 Oscillospiraceae bacterium
GGCGCCGTCATGCACAAATAACCCGGAAAACGCGAAAATCAGCGCGGCAAGCCCGCCGGTCACAGCGGATATTTTATAAGACGGAGCTTTCACCATCAAGCCTCCCCGCGCACCGTAAGCACAGGCTCGCCCCAACCCGACGGGATCTCGACGCGGGCGCCTGTCTTTGTGTTAATCAAATGATCCGGTTTGTAGCTCGTACCAAGCATCACCCAGTCGCCCGCCACGCCGTTAAACTCATAAACGGAGTTTTCAATCACGGCCAGCCGTCTCGAAAGGCTGCCGTCGAACAGCATCCCATGCAGGGCGTAGGTTTCGTCGGGGTTTTCGACTATGTAATACATCTCGCCGCCGTCAACAAAAAAGATTAAGACTTTCTCCGTTTCAGGCGACAAGGGCGTGTGGCTGCCGTCCTTTTCGGCGCGGTAGATCATGTACGGCCTGCAACCCTCCGGCATTTGGGCGATTGCGTCGTCAAAAAGCACATAAAGCCCGTGGCCGCTCGCCGACAGATTCCCGAAGTAATCCTTGTGGGGATATATCAGCTCGCTGCTGCCGTCGCGGATATTGTGCTGAAACATTCCCAGCCCGAGCACCTGATAATACAAATCGTTTCCAAGTATCATCCATCCGGTAATCAGGTCGTTCCTTTCCATGATGGGCTCCAGCACGGAATCCCCGTCCGGATTGTAGCGGAAAATCCCGGCGTTGTAATCGTTGTCAAAGCCGCCATAGCTGGTGTTGACATACCATTCGCCGCTGATTGCCTTTCCGTACGCGCCGCTCAATTCCTCCGGAAGCGTTGCGACCTCGCCGGTCTTGGTGTCCAATAAAATGTTTTTATTAAAGGTATCGAGGTAAAGCGCGCCGTTGGCATAACCGATGGTGTCGGGGATAAATTCATCATCGAGCCCCGCTATCATCTCCCACTCGGTTTGTTCCAGGTTGGAGATATCCAGCACGATCTTTTGAATCTCGCTGCCGTCGGGCTTCATTTTATAAAGACCATCTCTGTGGTGGACAAAGTAAATCCATTCGCCGTCGGCAGCGGCCCGCTGCCGGTGAAACATATTGTCGAAGCCTGCGGAACTGCCGCCGCCGCTGCCGCCGATCAGCGAGAAAACCCCGCCGCCGCCCGGCCCGGCCTGCGCGCCGCCCGGTTCATTGAACTGCGAAATCATGTGCAGAATTGCCAGTATCAGGGCAATCAGCGCCGCCAAAAACGCAATCCAAGGCCGCCAGTCCATGACCGGGGCTTTCGCCGTCATAACCGGCGGGCGTTCTATCTGCGTCGGTTGTTGCAGCGTCGGAGGCACAACGCGCGCCGGCGGATGATATGGCGGGCGTTCTATCTGCGTCGGCTGTTGCAGCGGCGGGGGTTCAACGCGCGGCGGCGGATGATATGGCGAGGGCGGATACGTTGGGGGAGGCGGGGGCTCCAAAATCTGCGGGGGTTCCGATGGCTGCCGGGGCTGCTCGGGCTCGGAGCGATCCCTGCGCTTTCGCCTTTGCTCCTGTGTTATTTCCTTGCCGCAATGCACACAGAACACCGCGCCCTCCATCAGCTCCTGCCCGCAATATACGCAAAATTCCATGTCGTTCATGCTGTCGGTTGTTTGCTGTTGGCCGCAGTATTTACAAAACACCGCGCCCGCGCCCAATTCCTTGCCGCAATTGGCACAAATCATGGCGATACCCCTCTCTTTAATAAAAAGCAGGATTTTCATATCTGCAATAATAGAAATCTATCATCATTATATCAAATTTTTTTCTTTTTGGGTATACATAATTTTCATCAAAAAAATTTTCCAAGGGTGCGCAAAGCTTGCGGGGATTCAGGTTCGTCACAAAGATGATGAGTATGTGCCATTCATAATCTTGAAGCAACTGCGTATATTGTAGTGAATCAACTGTATTTCTTGCAAAACGGTCAAGTCTGCGGACAACGATTGGCCCTATTGCCTATAATCAACAAATTTAGTATAATATATCAATATGAACACGTTTAAGCCAATATCGCCAAAGACGCAGGGTTTTGTGTATGTTACAGTTTGCAGCCATTCACCTGATACGAAATCAGAAAGGAAATCATTATGTTTTGTATGCACTGTGGAAAAGAAACCAAAGACGATTCTGTCTTTTGCAAATTCTGCGGCAAGCAGTTGGCGGCGAACGCCGCGCCGGCCCGCGGCTGTTCCAGCCGCGCCTTCGCCGCCGCAATACCAGCCTGTGCAACAACCGCAGCCGCCTGTCCTGCCGCCCGAACCGGAAAACCCTAGAGGCAATCTGATTGCGGTTGTTTTGGCTGCCGCTCTTTTGATCGGCGGCGTTGTCGGCGGTTATTTCTTGATTTTCCATAAACCGGCGGCGACCCAGGACGAAATCATCGCACCGGAAAGCGTTTCGGCAAACGCCTCGGAAAACGCTTCGGCAAACGACGAAATTGCCAACCTGCTGCATATGGACGATGCATTAAAGAACGCGATCTTGACAATGCAAGACGCCGACAGGGCCGCGCCCCTCGGGAACAATGATTTTAGCCCCGATAAAATCGCGGATTCCATTGCGGAGGATATCATCAGCCAGCTCGGTCTTGGCGCGGATACAAAAGACGAGTTCATCCCCGTTGCAAAGGATTGGCTGAAACAATTTGATTTTGACATTCTGGACTATAGCGGCGACCCCGAAACGGGAACAGGCGCCGTCAATCTCCAAGTGAAACAGCGCGTCGTCGTTGACCGCGGGTACTTGCGGGACTTGCTGAAAAGGCTTGCGGACGAATACCCCGGCGGCCCGGCTGCTTTTGCCGGGATTGACCCGAAAATCGCCGAAGGGTGCACGTCCCGCCATGCCCTTGAAATGTTCAAAACCCCCGATACATACGGGTTTACCAGCCGTAAGCCCGAGACGGTCACGGTGCAGATGG
>WRLK01000063.1:3634-12792 GCA_009777635.1 Oscillospiraceae bacterium
AGCTTTTCACCGGGCGCAAGGTCAATTTCTTTTACGCTGCCGTCGATTTCGACAAATGCCATGCCGTTTCCCGCAACCGCCAGATAATCATCCGCGTCGACATATTTGTAGCGGTGGCGTTCGGCCTTATGCCGGATTTTTGAAACAATTAATGCGTGACAGTTATTAAACCGTCACTGTATAAAAATTTGAAGCAATTGGCTAATCTTATATATAACAGTTATGCAACAGTTTAATATCAAGGAGTTTAAGATTATGCCGACCAACAAACCGCCGTTTACTTTTCATATGGAAGAAGAATATTTACAGAAAATGAAATATATTGCAAAACAAGAAACAAGAAGCCTCGGAAACCTAATGACGCATCTATGCAAGCTTCATATTATACAATATGAGGAAAAACATGGCGCAATCATTTTGCCGGAGTAACGGCTATGGCGCGGCCTTTATTCATAACCGGATTTGCATTTCTTTTTGCAACGCGGATTGCTTTTCTGCTTGACGGGCGTGATGCGTTGCTGTTTTCAGTCGCCGCGGCCTTAACCGCGGCGTTTTGTCTTGCGCTTAAAGGGCGATTCAAGCATATACGCGAGACCTGCGCGGTTTTTCTATCGGTTTGCGCAGCGTTTGCCGTTTTTGCGCTTTATTATGAGCGAGAGGTCGCGCCGATTGGCAGGCTTGAGGGCGAAACCGTCGCGGTGAAAGGGATTGTCACGGATATCGGGCGCGGCGTGCGCTCTTTCTCATATACGCTGGAGGCGTCGCTTCCAGGTAACCCGGGAACGCCTGAACGCTTTCCGCTGATCGTACAAAGCATCACGCCGCTTGAGGCTGACCCGGGCGACGCCGTATGGCTTACCGCAACCCTTGCTCCCGCCGGGGATTCCACATGGTACAGGTCGCGCGGGATTGGCGTGATTGGGCGGGGCGCGGATAATTTTGAGGTTATCCCGGCGGTTGGAGGACTTCAGGTTCAAAGCGCGTTTTTGCGCCTGCGCGAGTCGATGGTCGGGAACATTTACGCAAAGCTTTCGGAGGAAAGCGCCGCCGTCATCGCGGCGACGCTGCTCGGACAGGGAGGCAATATCTCGCCCGACTTATCCTCGGCGATGGGCAAGGCCGGAACGGCGCACATACTCACCGTTTCGGGGCTTCATCTTTCGATTTTATCGGGATTTGTACTCAAAACCCTCGGCAAATCAAGGTTCGGCGCTTTGGCCGCGATATTGTCAAGCTTGTTGTTTGTGATGCTCGTCGGGTTTTCGGCGTCTGTTGTCCGTTCGTTTGTCATGACGGCGACAGCGCTTTCCGGCAGGCTCATCTCGAAGAGGAGCGACTCCTTAAACTCGCTTGGCTTCGCGCTGATTGTCTGCTGCACCGCAAGACCCTACTGGACGCTTGGCTGGGGGTTATGGATTTCCGCCGCATCAACGCTTGGAATTATCCTTTTCAGCGCACCGGTTTCGGACGCGATCCTAAAAAAGATGGGAACATCCGGCCGCTTTGCGTCATTTGTGTCAAACGCGGGCGGGATCAGCATCGCCGCGTATGCGTTCACGCTGCCCGTCCTGATTTTGATGAGCGGCTGGATTTCGATCATATCGCCGATTTCGAATGTTTTAGTGTCTCCGTTTGTTCCGGTCGCTATCTTCGGCGGCATCATCTGCGCGCTTATACCGGGCACTCCTCTTATCGGCATTCCGGCCGCCGTCGTAACGGATTTCGTCTCACGCGCAATCATCGAGGTGTCAAAGGTCATGGGAGAATTGCCGGTCGCTATCATCGCAATGGACGAAAGCTACCTGCTCATCTGGCTTTTGGGGGCGTGCGTCACCGCTGCGTTTTTGATGAAATACCGCGCAAATAAACGTCTTGTTACATACGCCTGTGCGCTTTTGGCGGTAAGCCTATCTCTCGGAAGCCTGTCGCTTCAGGCGGCAAACCGCGAAAAAATCGAGCTTGTGACGTTATCGGGCGGCAACGCGGCGATCCTTATGCGCGAAAGGGAAGCCGTGATACTTGGCGCACCCGATGCATACGAAATATCGAATCTATTAAGGTATCTGGATTTCAGGGGCGTGCGCGATGTTTCCGTTATCGTCGCGCCGGACAGCGGCAGCAACGCAAGCTCCGGCATGATACGGCTGTATGAAGCTTACGGCTTGGCAAGCATAATCGGGCCAAACGACGCTGTAATCTGCGAAAACATACGAGACGCGCTGCCGGGCGCGCAGGTATACTCCGGAGGCTACGCGGCCGTCGCGGCCTTGGGCAATGCGACGATATACACAGACATCATCAATAACGATATTTACGTCGATATCGGGGCCGGACGCATCCGTATCATAAAAACAAGGCGCGACTATGACATGGCGGAATCCGGCGGCGAAATACGCATCTATAACGAGGGCGTGATGCTGCTGCCCAAGAATATTCCGCCCGCGTTCGAGCCTATGGGCGCGTACCTGTACGGCGAGAGCCGCGTGCTTTTAAAAACCTCTTGACATTTATTTTATTGCCATTATTCCGCCGTTATGATTTGAATCTCCGTGATAACGGCGGGCTCCTCTGGCGCACCGTCTTCATTTGTCGGCAAGGATGCGATTTTATCCACGACCTCCATGCCTTCAATTACCGCGCCGAATACTGGGTTTTCCCAATCCTGATGCGGCGCCCCTCCGGCATCGATATACATATCGACCACTTTTCCGGGGAAATTTAACTCGGTAAGCTCACTTGCCGGGTTGAGGCATCTGGGCGCATGAACAATCATAAAATCGGCGCCGTTGTTCGTAAGCGATAAAGCGCCGCGGAAATTCCAAAGCTCAAGGGAAAACTCGCGCTCATCCGGAAACGGGCTATCGTCCGCTCCTGTAACGCCGCACTCTATCTTGTAGCCTTCCACAACGGTATGAAAGCTTTGCCCGTTATAAAACCCGCCGTCTGCAAGCTTTGTAAACGCGGCCACTGTTTTCGGCGCGTGCTCCATAAAAAGCCGCGCTCTGATCTCGCCGGCGGTTGTATTTATCACAGCGATCAGGTCTCCTGGGCGCGGCTCGTCAAACTGTATGATTTTAACGCTTGATTCGCTGATTGCAGCGTTGTTTCTGGCGGCTTCCTCCGCGGGGCTCAGGGTCGCCTCTATTAAAAGCGGATCTTGCGGCGGGGGATTAAGCGGCTGTCTTACGGCACATGCCGCAAGGAATAAGAACAAAAGCAATATCGCAAGGGTTTTTTTCATGTGGAGAATCCTTTCGGGGATTTATCTCTCTTTACGAAACTAGGTTTTACAGCGGCGATAAAAATATTCCGTTTATTATGTGGAAGGACGTGCCATAACGTTAAATAAATCAGTATCGATAGCCGTGTCGGGATTGATGAACACATGCCCGTTTAAATTGCTGACCGACATGCCGAAATGCAGATGCGGCCCGGTTGAAAAACCGGTCGAGCCGACGGTTCCGATCTGCTGTCCGCGCCTTGCCATCTCATCGGTTTTTACGTTTAACCCGTTCATGTGGTAATACCATGTCTTAAGCCCGTAGCCGTGCTCTATAACAATTGTGTTTCCCGTAAGCTGCAGGTATCCCGCGTATACGACGCGCCCGGCGCCGCTCGCGTATACAGGCGTCCCCGCGGGCGCCGCGATATCAAGCGCGCCGTGGCGCGACGGCGTGCTGCCGCTATTTACGTACCTTATCGCGCCAAACGTCGTCGTGATCCGCCGGTGGTTGCGAAGCGGCCATAGGAACTTCCCCTGCCAGTATTGCGTTGAATCGGAGATCCTTCTTACCGGCGCGATATACCGCTCGTATTCCGCGTTTGCGTTTTGGCTCAATATCGTCTGATCGGCGGTCTCCCGCGGCAAGCTGAGATGCTGGACCGAAAACTCCTTCTCCCCCGCCCTGATTCGGAAGCTTCGCGCGACGTCCTCGCATGTCAGCGTAATATAGTAGTCGCCCGGCTTCAAGCTGTAGCTTACCGGCAAAATCGCCACCATATCGCCCACTGTCTGACCTTCGCGCAGAGCCTCGCGGAAAAACATCGGCTGAAACGGGATGTCGGTCTCGGCTTGTATTTTGGCGTTTTGCGGGATATTGACCGCGCGTATGACGACGGCTTCACCCGGATTTGTGGCGTTACCCTCGATTATAAACCGGATACCGGCGTTGTTTCCCAGCGCAGGCGACGCGTAAGATTCCGCAGCCAATGTAAAAGCAAATGTAAAAACAAGCAGGAATGCCGTCAGTTTTTTCATGCAAAAATCTCCTCAATGATCATACCATCTGATTTTCAAACTATAACACGCCGGGAATTTAAAAACAATGTCCTTGTATTTTTATTTATAAAATGTTAATATATATTTCGGTATGTGTTATAGAGGGTGAAGAGCGTGAGGCAAGATAAATTTAGGCGTATAAAATACATAACCGGCAAAAAGCTTCTGTCCATCATTCAAAAGAGCCTTTGCGCACTGAGCCGGACTGACAAGGGCGTGATTTTAGAGCTCGGCGGGTTCCCCGATGGTTTTACCTTTTCGCTTGACGCGGGAGTAAGCGACGTTATGCGGCTTACAGTAAGGGAAAACCGGCTTGTAACATCCGGCGCGGATGACTGCGCCGATTTGGCTGTCGCCTTTAAGGATATTACCGGCGCTTTCCCGGTGCTTTTGGGAACGAAAAGTATTGAGAGCGCGTTCATAGAGCACAGGGTGACGGTAAGCGGCGGAATCGATTATGCGGTTTCATTTGTCCGCATCATCAATATTGCAAGAGCTTACCTGCTTCCAAAACGCGTTCTGATTAAAACGGACATGCGAATCCCGGATAAAAAAGGCTCCGTGTTTGCGTTTTATAAAAACCTGATCTTTTTAAAGGAGGAAGCGTTCCGTTGATTCCCGAGTATTATGAATTTCAGAACAAGACAAAGATATTATCGGGGAAAAACGCGCTTGAAAACATAGCGTTCGAGCTTCTTGCGCGAGGCGCTAAAGCCCCCGCGATATTAACGAACAGCCGGGGCTTAGAGAACATTGTAACCTCTTCGTTTGAGGGAAAAGGGCTCGCGGCGGGGCTTATACGAAAAAACATTCCGGCAGACGCGCCGGTAAAAACGATAAATCAAATCGCCGCGGATTTTAAAAACAACGGATGCGACAGCATCGTCGCGATCGGCGGCGGCTCGGTGATCGACACGGCGAAAGGGCTTTACCTCATGGCGGCCCACGAATCGGACGACGTCTTAAAGCTTTCAGGCAGCGAATGCGTAAAGGCCGGTAAAAACATCCCGTTTATCGCGGTTCCTACAACGTCGGGCGCAGGCTCTGAAGCAACGCTTGCAGCAGTAATCGCCGACGAGGAGAACGGGAAAAAGCTTGCGTTTTTATCATACAGCCTTGTACCGGATGTCGCCGTACTCGACGTAAAGACGACGAAAAGCTTACCGCCAAAGCTCGCGGCGTCGACCGGGATGGACGCGCTAACACACGCGATTGAAGCATACACCTGCCTGCAGAAAAACCCGTTGTCGGACGCATATGCCACAGCGGCGATATCTCTGATCGGCGAGAACCTGCCGCTTGTCGTGCAAAACCCCACGGACGACGCGCGGCTTGCGATGGCAAACGCGTCGCTTATGGCGGGCGTTGCGTTTTCAAACTCGATGGTCGGCATCGTACACGCGGTAGCGCATGCCTGCGGCGGAATCTGCAAAACCCCTCACGCAAACGCCGTCGCGGTGTTACTCACCCGCTGCATGGAATTTAACTTAGACGTTTGCGGCGAATTATACGCGGAGCTTCTCCTGCCGTTTAGCGGTCCCGAAATTTACGCGTCAACACCGGCGCCAAAGCGCGCCGTACGCTTTATTACGGAGACGCAAGCGCTTTTGCAGGTGCTGCACAGGCGCGGAAGGCTCCCCTTAAAGCTTTCGGAGTGCGGCATAACGGCCGAAAAGCTTCCACGGATCGCGGCGGCGGCAATAAACGACGGCGCAATCCTTCTAAACCGCAAGGAAGCAACGGAAGAAGATATCATGGAAATACTTATAAAGGCGATGTAACCCGAGATGAAGTTTTCAGGTTTTAAAGCCGCTCCCTTAAAGCGGGAGCGGTTTCCACTAATATCTTTATACTTTTGAAAGGAGATGTGTTTATGAACAAAATCTTTTTGTGCAAAGAGACAGCTAAGGATGAAACTCGAACCGCGCTTGTCCCGGCAGACGTCAAAAAGCTCATCGGGATGGGATACGAAATCGCGGTGCAAAGCGGCGCCGGTCAAATCATCGGGCACCTCGACGACGAGTATTCCGCTGCGGGCGCAAAAATAGTCGCTTCACTTGAGGAGGGCTACCGGCTTGCCGACATCATAGTTCGCGTGAATAAACCCGACAGCATCGGCGGTATTCGGGAAAACACACTGCATATAAGCTCTTTCGACGTGTTTAATCAAAAAGAGGCGATCAGGGAGTACGCAGACGCCGGTATCAAGATGTTGAGCCTTGAGATGATGCCGCGGACAACCCTTGCGCAGAAAATGGACATCCAAAGCTCGCAGGCGTCGCTTGCCGGATACTATGCGGTGATTCTTGCGGCTTCAAAGCTTCCGAAAATCTTCCCGATGATGATGACGCCGTCCGGCACGATTTCGCCCGCGAGGGTTTTTGTCATCGGAGTCGGCGTTGCGGGCTTGCAGGCAATCGCCACGGCGAAAAGGCTGGGCGCCCGGGTCGAAGCGTTTGACACGCGCCCTGTTGTTGAGGAGCAGGTAAAATCCTTGGGCGCAAAATTTGTAAAGATTGATTTGGGAGAGATGGGAGAGACCGAGCAGGGCTACGCGAAGGAGCTCACGCCCGAGCAGATTGCGCTGCAAAGAAAGGCTCAGGCAAAGGTCTGCGCTCACTCGGATATAGTGATAACGACCGCAAAGGTGTTCGGGCGAAAGGCCCCCGTCCTGCTCACAAGGGAGATGACGGCGCAGATGAAGCCCGGCTCGATCATCATCGACATGGCGGTGAAGACGGGCGGCAACGTAGAGGGCAGCGACCCCGAAAAGGACGTGGTGCTCGATAACGGCGTCAGGATCATCGGCGGCGACAGCCTTGAGCGCTTCATCCCGAAAGACGCGTCGGGCATGTTTTCCGGTAACATATTTGCCCTTTTAGAGCATTTCTGGGACGGCGAAAACAAGACGTTCAAGCTTGATGCGGACGACGAAATCTTAAGCGGGTGCCTGATTACGTCGGACAAGAAAATTATCCACAAACAATTTTTAAATTTATAAGGGGTGCCTAATATGGATATAATCCTTCTTCTGTTTATCTTTGTCATCGCGGCATTTTTAGGCAAAGAGCTGATTTCAAAGGTGCCGTCGCAGCTTCATACGCCGCTGATGGCCGCAACGAACGCGATTTCCGGCATAGCAATCGTCGGGGCGCTGTTCGTTTGCGCGACATACGCGACCGGCGAGCTTGGCATGATTCTTTCTTTTATCGCGATTATCCTCGCCGCCATCAACATCGTCGGCGGGTATTCGGTAACTGAGCGCATGCTGGGGATGTTCCGCAAAAAGGGGGATAAGGAATAATGGTTATCGCATATATAATCGCGTGTGTGTTTTTTATCGTCGGCATAAAAAAGCTGAACCATCCTAATACCGCGCGGCAGGGGAACATGCTTTCCGCGTTCGGTATGCTTATAGCTGTCGTCGCCGTGTTTTTTGAAAGTGAAGTCACAGCGTCATGGAACACGTCAAATTGGGTGCAAAACGGATACCTGTGGTGTTTTTTGGCAATCGCAATCGGCTCGGCCATCGGTTTGGTATGGTCTAAAAAAGTCAAGATGACGGGGATGCCGGAGCTTGTCGCCATTTATAACGGCTTTGGAGGGCTTGCCTCCGCGCTTGTCGCGTTTTCGCAGTTTCTCAAAGACCCTGACGGCAGCAACATGAGCGAGGCCATAGCCATAGGTCTTACTATTTTTATCGGATCGATGGCGTTTTCCGGCTCAATGCTTGCGTTCGGCAAGCTCTCGGAAAGGATTACGGGGCGCGCAATCGTGTTCAAGGGGCAAAAGGCTATTAACCTTGTTTTCGTGCTTGCCTGTGTCGCCGGTATGATTATCTACGTCATTCCCGGAATTGATACCGGAACAAAATTCTTAGCGATTGTAATGCTGACGGCAATCTCCCTCATATTCGGCGTTACGTTTGTCCTGCCCATTGGCGGCGGCGATATGCCCGTCGTGATTTCCCTGATGAACAGCCTTTCCGGATTAGCAGTCGTTTCCGCCGGATTTATCATCTCAAACACGGTGCTTATCGTGTCGGGCTCATTAGTCGGCGCGTCGGGCATCATCCTCACGCTCATTATGTGCAAGGCGATGAACCGCTCAATCGGCAATTTGCTGTTCAGCGGTTTCGGCGCAACGGACGCCGTTAGCAAGGGCGGCCCGCAGTCGGAGCCGAAGGCTGTTTCGACAGAGGACGCTTACCTGATACTTGAAGCCGCAGGGTCAGTCGTATTTATACCGGGTTACGGCATGGCTGTCGCACAGGCGCAGCACGTCGTCAAGGAGCTTGCCGAAAAACTCGAGGAAAACGGCGCCGAGGTAAGCTTCGCGGTCCATCCCGTCGCCGGACGTATGCCCGGGCATATGAACGTTCTTTTGGCGGAAGCCGACGTGCCCTACGAGCAGCTAAAAACGATGGAGGAAATAAACCCGTCTATGCCGACTCAGGACGTCGCGATCGTAATCGGTGCGAACGACGTCGTAAACCCGGCGGCCGAAACGGACGAAGCCTCCCCCATATACGGGATGCCAATCATCAAAGCGCATGAGGCGAGAACGGTGTTCGTATTAAAGCGCGGAAAGGGCAGGGGCTTTTCCGGTATTGACAACGAGCTGTTTTACATGCAGAACACCCTGATGGTTTACGGCGACGCGAAAGCGACCATATCCTCCCTTGCGGGAGAGTTTACCGCGAACTAGGGCGTGTATTCACAGAACACGGCAAAAGACAGCCCCCCGCTTTAAAAAGCGGGGGGCTGTTATAGTCTTCCTGCTTAAATTTTACGCAAGCTCGGATTGGCTGATTGCGCCGGAGGCGATGGCCTTGTCGCGCAGCTCCGTATAGAACCCCGCGTAGGTCGTGTACATGTAC
>WRLK01000064.1:0-1603 GCA_009777635.1 Oscillospiraceae bacterium
CAGCGTTGATATTGGCGCATATAATTCGTGCATGAACGGATGCCGATATTGTTACGCAAATCATAATGAGATTAAGGTTCGGAACAATTACGCACGGCATAATGCGGATTCGGAGTTGCTAATATATTAGATTTCATAGTAGAAAATGGTAAAACACAGCGGCCACCATAAACAAGTGACCGCCGTGCCGCCTATATATTCGCTAACTTCTCTTTTATCCTCTCAGCTGTTTGCCGCAATACCTCATACTTGCCCTGCAAATCCCGAATATCGGAATAATCCACGCGCACAACATACCCAGTAATAGCCATGCGTCGGAGATATTCACCGCGATTGGTTATGCCAGCCGCCGCCATTTATACGCTTGTTCTCATGGACGGATATTTTGCAAGCCGTTCTAATTGGCCGCTCAAACCTTTCTCCGAAGGGCATATAGCCATATTGAGGGTGGAAGCCCTTGAGCGTGTCCTCTATACCATGCCGGAGGAATACTATATCGCTCACAAATTGGAACAGGAGGGGCAACGCGATGGCAAACATACAGCCGAGAAAGAAGCACGCAAGCAAGCGGCGATATTCGAGAAGGAATGCAAAGATGGCGTTGCGATGGACAGCAGGCAGACATTTTCCGGGTATGCCGAATATGTCATCAAAACGAAGGTACGCACAGGAATCCTAAAGCAGAAAACAGAGCATCACTACCGCAAACTGCTCGTCCGGGTGAATGAAGCGATTGGGCATATGAAGCTGAAAGACATCCGACCGCAGCATATCAATCAGCTTTATGAGCAGTTATCACAAAACGGCATGAAGCGGAAAGGCGGAAAGGCGAAAAGGCAACGGCAAAAGTTGACCTAAATGCGCTGATGAAAGAAATGGGGATTACAAAACTTGATGTTTACCGCAACGAAGATATATCTGTTCATTTTAATACGGTAAACCGCGCTTGCAAAGGCCAAAACATCGCCGCGAAAAGTGCAGAAGAGATATGCAAGGCGCTCAATATGCCGCCGAATAAGCTGTTCGATTTTTTTACTGACGAAACGCCGCTTGCAAACCGCACTATCCGCGATTATCATCAATTTGTGTCAACCGTTCTGGCCGATGCGGAAAAGGAAATGCTGATACCGTATAACCCCGCAAGCAAGGCAAGGCCGCCAAAGATAGAACGCTCAGAACCGAATTATTATCAATCCGATGACATTGCACAAATCATTTCCGCGCTTGATAAAGAGCCGATAAAGTGGCGCACAATGTTCCACCTGTTTTTGGTGACAGGCGCACGTTTGGGCGAAATTATCGGCCTAAAATGGGATAGGGTAATGTGGAACAGCAAGCAGATTCAGATAGACCGGGCGCTTTACTATACGCCGCATAAGGGGCTGTATGAGGATACGCCCAAGACCAAAAATTCCGTCAGGGCTATCAACCTGCCAGATGAAATGATGATGCTTTTGCGGGAATACCGGGTCTGGCAGCTTGAGCAAATGCAGTTATTGGGTGATAAATGGCAAAACAGCGGATATGTTTTCGCAAATGAGGAAGGCGGCGGCTTAAACCCCGGAACGGTTGACGGATGGCTGCGGAGGTTCAGAAAGAAGCA
>WRLK01000064.1:2218-12762 GCA_009777635.1 Oscillospiraceae bacterium
GTGGAGAAAGAGGTCAGGTGGACAAAAAGGTGCAAGGATAAGGCGCTTGTCGGCACGGTCAAGGAGATCATCCAGCAAATCAGCCACAGCAAAAAGTGGGCGTTTACACCGATATTCAACGAACAAGGCAAGCCCATTCTAACCCCATCTGGTAAGCAAAAACGGATACCCTCATACAGCTTGTTGCAGGATAGATTTTTCGAGCATATGCGAGATGCGGGCTATACCGGATTCGAGCGCGGCGTCAAGGGTAGTACGGATGAGCATCTGCCGGTGATAGACTAAAAATCAAGCAGGATATGGAGCGATTAACTGCTATTGGCGGGAAGATTACCGAGCAAAAATCTATACTGGAAGAAGTCGAGCAGGAGATTAAGGCCGTAAAGCCCGTTAAGGCCACCTTTGATGAAATCTCCACCATCGGCAGGAAAAAGCGCTTGAGCGATAAGGTCGAGATGAGCGCCGATGACTACGACAAGCTGCAAAATCTCGCCAAAGAGGGTTTGACCGCTCAAATGAACACAGCGGCGCAAAACCGGCGAATATCTGAGCTAAATCGGCGAATATGGGCGTTGCAAACGGAGCTTGACAGCCTCTACGCGAAAACCAAGGATTTCTTTACGGCTATGCGGTTAGCGCCGGATAGAGTTGATGCACTTTTCACCGACATTGCAGACCGCAGAAAGGAGGCGCAAAGGCAAGGTCAATCCAAATGGAGTATAAAACGTGGTAGGCAGGGCGCCCGCTGAGGCAGCTTGAAAATTGAATATTTGACGGGAAGGATGCTAATATGGGGACGATAGATTATGAAATCCCCGACAGGGAACTGGAGTTATTAGCGCGTATGTTACTGCCGGAGATTAAGAAATACTTTGCGGATGAGGATGTTAAAAGGGAATTTGAGTTATGGCAGGCACGACAGGAAAACAATATAGAAAAGGGTGAAAAGTAAAAAAACACAGTGGTGCGTCCGAAAAGACGCCGCCACTGATTACATAGACTGATATGGTCACGACAATAGCGAAGCCGGAGGTTTCAATATTCTTGAGCACACATTAATCTTTTTTTTCACCACCCAAAAGAGGGTTTTAAGCACACATACGCGCGATACTTGCTGTAGATAAAGATTATTTTTGACACCGAGCAAGACTATTACATATCACAACAGGAATTTGATTCTCTGACCTCTTTTCTGCCTTGTGTTACTCGCTCGAACATGCTACAATTAAAATGGTTGAATATGTGCAGAGGAAACGTGGGGTGTCAAAGCATGGGCAATAATTTACGAGGTATTGCAAGTCGTCAAAAAGACCTTTTAGCCGAGCTTGAAAATGAAGTCAAACACATTGAAAATAGTGATTTAGCTAAAGAAAACGAACGGCTGAAAGTCGAACTTGAAAAACTAAACGCAGAACACGCAAAGTCTGAACAAACCGCGAAAACATTATCCGAACAGAATGCAAGCCTGAAAAACGCTTTGTATGAACAGGTTTACAACGAAAAGGTCAAGATGGTTCATATAACAAAAGAAAAACTTGAAATTTTCTTTAAGAATACATTTGAAGCCGAGCAAAACCGGCTAACCGCCCTTGAAAACAGTATTAAGAACAGAATGAACAATATGACAACCGCTTTGCGCAATAATAACGTTGGTCTTGATGCGGAAATATCCCAAAAGCTTGGCGAATTGGCGACGCAAGTTAATAGTCAGATTACACAAGCGCGTACCAGCTACGCAGAGGCTCACGGAGCGTTTTCAGAAAATGAACGCGCTGAATTTGAGAATCTTAAAAATGAGCAAATTACCGACGAACAAGTCATTGCCGCCACAAAGAAAAATAATATAGAGCGGTTTGTAGGGCTTAATTTGCTGAATATAATCGGAATATTATTGATTATTATCGGTGTTATTACCGCCGCGCATTATACATATGTTCAGTTGTCCGATACGCTTAGAGGCATTATGATGTTTGCGTTAGGTTCGGCTATGCTTGTAGCGGGCGAGCTCTTGAACAGAAAAAAGCCTAACATATTTTCGCTCGGCATAACCGCCGGAGGCGTGGGCGTACTTTACGCCGCGCTTGCCATAAGTTATTTCGGACTTGAAATCCTCGGCATGTATCCGGCGCTGGCTTTATGCGTCCTGATAACAGCGGCCACATTTATTCTGTCAACACGTTATAATTCACAAACCATACTTGCCTTTGCGCTTGTGGGCGGATACTTGCCGATATTCTCGATTGAAGGCAGAGCAATGATTATCGGCTCAATGATTTATTTTATTGTGCTGAATATACTTGCGCTGACAGTAGCGTTTAAGAGAAAATGGACAATCGCAACATATGTTGGAATGTCGTTGAATATTGTCGGAACGGCATATATACTTTTACAGGGAAGCAATTCCGGCTTGCCGTCCAGAATCGGAGCCGTTTCATATGTTATATTCGCATTTTTAATTTATTCGTTTATACCGATCGTAAGTACATATAAAGAGAAGCTGCGGTTCAAAAAATCTGATATTGTTTTGCTTGCCATAAACACATTTTTCAGTAGCTTGATTGTTTATATTTTGTTTTACTCCTTCGGGTGGGATGCCGCGACAGGAGTATTGGCGATTGTTTTCGCCGCGATTTATCTTATGCTCGGTTATTTTATTGAAAAGAAATTTTCGGGAGAAAAACATACACAAGCCCTGTTTTACCTAACAGGGTTGACATTCGTGATTTTAATTATCCCGTTCCAATTCGGCAGGGCATGGCTGACACTCGGTTGGCTCGCACAGGGCGTCGCACTTACGACATACGGTATATTAAAGGACGAGAGGAATTTCAAGTGGGCCGGATATGTTATAAACGGATTATGTTTGGGAGCCTTCTTGTTATTTGATTTGACATGGCACATAGACTTCCTCTTTGCATGGAAATACCTTGCAATAACTTTTGGCAGCTTGATTGTTCTCGGCGCGTATATATACAAAAAGATGATGGCAAGCGTGTGGCAAAAAGCCTATAAATACCTTGCTATCATAAACCTGTGGTTTTACACGCTGTATATTTGCAATCAATTAAGAGATATACTGATTGATAAATCCTCCCAAAGCGGATTGAGATTTTATGACGTAACTTATTTGGTTATGGCATTGGCGATATTATTAACATTCTTAATCGCTTATGCCGCGCCGCGAATGAAAATATTATCAGACTTAGGGACTAAAATAATATCAATTGTTTTATATGTAATAGGGATTCTTTGGCTGTTCGGTTTAAACGACATGGGTTCACCGTACTATGGAGAGGTTCCGATAATCGTAACAATACTTGGCTCAGCGGCGCTCGTGATCATTTCTCTCCTCTCCGTTTTTGCAATGCGCGACTTGATAAAGATGATTGTTATGGGGCGCAGGTTGGGAGTGGAATGGTATCCGCTGATTATTTCGGCATATTTTGTAATCATACTCACGCAGAATTTAATTACACAATACAACCTTTCCTTTGAGAGCGCATGGATTAGTATAATCTACGTTTTAACCGCCCTTGCCTGGATATTATTCGGGTTCGCTAAAAGATATTCCTTTATAAGAAAAGCCGGATTAGGGCTCGCGTTATTGGCTGTTGTGAAATTATTTATTATTGACCTTGCGGCTTTAACGCAGGGCTACAGAATCGTGTCATATTTTGTGTTGGGAATAACGCTTGTAGCGATTTCGTTTGTGTATCAGTATTTTAATAAACGCTTGGAATTGAAGATAGGGGCGGCAGATGATGTTTCGCAGGATAGTTAGTATTTTATTCATTTCGGTACTGCTTTGCGCAAACGCACTTGCGGCAGACGCATTAAGAAACACCGCAACCATCGAAAACAACGGAGAAAGCAGATACAAATCCGTCAGGCTTACGCCTGAAATTTACAATGCTGCGAATAGTGATTTGTCTGATCTGCGGATAAAAGACAGCGCCGGAGAATATGCGCCGTACTTTATCCGTGCCGGAGGTGGCACGGAATACGAAACCGTCGGTCAGACACACCCGATGTCCTTAATCAATTCTTACACGCGGGACGATAATTTTTACTTCGACTATGTGATTACCAACATTCCAAATCACGATATTGCCGCTACTTCTATCGAACTTACAACGAAAAATACCGGTTTTGCCAAACACATTGAGATATTCGGAAGTTATGACAATATACATTGGGAGTTTATTCAAAATGACTCGATTTATAGAATTGACGATAAATCAAAGCTGAATATTGAGTTTAACCATCTTCAAAAATTCACACATTATAGATTTAGGCTTGGCAATAACTTAGAAAGAATTTCGTTTGATTCCATCACTTTGATTTATAATTTCATCACACAGGAGGACATTTATTTTATTGAGGAAATTCTGCCGGGGTTTAATGTGGAAGAAAAAGAAGGAATCACCCATATCTACATTGACGGGCTAAAAAACTTACGGCTGGCAGAGATAACAATTGACACCGATAGTATGTTCCAGCGAATTGTAAGCGCGCCTTTTGGCGTCAGCAAAGAATTATACAATCTAACTTTCAGCGATACAACTTATACTGACGCCATAATACCTTTTAACCGCCAAATTGTTCATGGCGATACTTTTCTTTTAACTATCCGCAACGGTGACGACAGCCCTATAAGCATTAACGAAATTAACGTGCGATATTACGCGGATGAGTTGGTGTTTGAGAGCAGGGGAAGCGACCGTTACACCCTGCATTTTGGCGCGGATGACACTGTCAATGCGCCTGTATATGATATTGTAAGGTATAAGGACGAGATACTAAGAAACGATATTGACCGGCTTGAAATAACAGAGATTTTCTTTGCAGAACCAATTGAAACACCGGAACCGCGTGATTATACTTTGATTTTCAATATTATGGTTATTATAGTTGCTGTTATTTTAGGATTCGTTATTTTGCTGAAACTGAGGAAAAAGTCGTGATAATTGCGTTGAAGAATTTAAAGAAGCCATAAACATTGCTGACAACAAACAAGGCGAGCAAGGGTAGTGACAAATACGGCTTAAGCATCTAAAATGATTTCAATAATAACCCCACTAGCCAAACAAAAATAGTTCGTATTTGGGTCGGCGCACTCGACCATTAATTCAAATTCCAGCTTAAAAAATCTATCCATCAATCAAAGCAAAAAACGCCGTTATTCTGCGCAAGAGAAACGGCGATTTTTCCGATTGTGCCGTTGCCAGCTAAAACCACAAACTGCATTATCCCGTTAGAAATATGGGCAATTTAACGGCAATCGGTTTTAGAGCAATCAGAAATCTTTGTAATGCGGCACGAATATATAGTTGGAGAACCGGTAGGCTGTATTCCGCTACGCCTATCCGTACTGTCAATGGATTGAGGCTACGTGCCACAACCTCAAACAAGAAACAAGGTAGGACTGGAATTGTAGTGGGGCTTGTGGTAAAATTATGATAATAATGCACATTAGGGTGATAAGGTAAACGCAGGTAATTTATATGCTATGTAGGAGAGGTTTATATGCTGACAACACATATTTACTTAAATGGTAATTGTAAAGAGGCTATAGAAATGTATAAGAGCGCTTTAGATGCCACTGTAAAAACACTCTTTGAGGATTCCAATTCAAATCTTGTTGTTCACGCTGAAATTGTGATTCACGATGAGTTGCTAATGTTAAACGATTTTGGAGATAACGATGGGATTTCTAAGTCGGGAGGATACCAGCTTTCTGTTCGTTTTAACAATGAGGATGACCTAAAAAACGCCTATTCAGCTATGCAGCTTGAAAGTATTACGATTAGTCCAATGCAACCTACGGATTACAGTCCTTGTACCATTAGGTTTATTGATAAATTCGATGTTAGATGGGCATTTTGGGTTTAGTCAATCGTAGAGTACATTCATTAGCAATGTGCTAAAGGAATTATAATCAGGCACCCCAACCATGTTCGCAATTTCAGAAACCGGCAAATCGCTGTTTATCAGAAGTTGCTTGGCTTTTTGCAAACGAAGATTTTGCAGCAACTCGTTAGCGCTCATGTCATAATCTTTCTTTATGGTTGAACATAAAGTGGTCTTGCCGATATGTAACGGAGCAATGGTATAAAAACTTCTCAAAAGGCAATACAATTTTGGCTGATTCAAGATTATATTCATCTTAAAACCTCCTATGCCTATTCCCTATTGAGGATATTACTTGGATTATTGTACGCACTCGGCGAACGATTATGCTATCCTTTGAACATTATATACTATTTTTACAGATTTGACAAATTTATAATGTATACAAAAGAAAAATGATTATCACACATTTTAGAAATGGGGTAAAGCAAATGAATCGCAGAAAAATAGTTTGTGATGCACTAAACCATAAACCTACAACGCCAATCCCGTACAACATTGGCTTCACCGAACAATCTCTGAACAAATTGATTCAAGCAACCGGCGATACAATGATCGAGGAAAAGCTGGGAAATTACATACATTATACATATTTTTGGGGTTGGCCAACTGAAATGCCCGAAAAACCAGAACATTATATCGACAGTTTTGGCGTTGAGTGGAACCGCAGTGGCGCGGATAAGGACATAGGTGTTGTGGACCACCCGCAAATCGAAGATTTAGAAAGCAGTGGCTATCGGTTTCCGGTACCCGATATCGGGCGTTTGCGACGCGAAATAACGCAGTCCCTTGCCAAAAAAGAAGATCAATTTGCCATTGTGGGCTTTGGTTTTTGTATGTTTGAGCGTTCATGGACGCTTATGAGCATGGAAAATGTGCTGATGAGCATGATAGCCTGCCCGGAAGAGCTGGAAGCGCTATACGACAAAATCTGCGACCACTATATGCCTCAGCTGGACGCAATTTTGGAATATGATATCGACGCCGTTTTATTCGGAGACGACTGGGGGCAGCAGCAAGGACTGATTATGGGTCCCGACCATTGGCGGCGTTTTATCAAGCCACGTATGGCCCGCTTATACGACCGGGTGAAATCTGCGGGCAAATATGTGATGCAGCACTCTTGCGGCGATTGCAGGGAAATCTTCCCGGATTTGATAGAGATTGGCCTTGACTGCTACCAAACCTTTCAGCCGGAAATTTATGACATTGCTTTAATGAAACGCCTGTATGGCAGCAAGCTTACATTTTGGGGCGGAATATCCACCCAGCAATGCCTTCCCCAAATGACCCCGGAACAGCTCAAGGCAGAAATTATCCGGGTTGTGACTCTTCTTCGTGAGGACGGCGGGCTTATTATTGCTCCGACTCATTCGATGCCTTTCGATATCCCGGTTGAAAATATTTTAGCTATGATTGATGTTTTTCAAAATCAGGAGCGTTATTTCTAAACCTTTGAGGCTGCTCCCTCTGGCGCTGTAAAATAACTTCGAAAGGATATCACTTGAAATGAGCTTCGATTACAATAAAATGAAATCTCCGGGGTTTTTCAGGGAAAACCGGCTGGACGCGCATTCCAGCCACAAGTATTTTCGTGATGAAAGCGAGGCGGCGGCAAACGAAAGCAGTTTTAAGCATCTCCTAAATGGGTGCTGGAAATTTCATTACGCAAAGAATTACGCCCTTGCGCCGAAAGGCTTCGAATCCCCCGGCTTTGACTGCAAATGCTGGGACGATATCATGGTTCCCGGGCATATCCAGATGCAGGGGTACGACGTGCCGCAGTATGTCAATATCCAATACCCGTGGGACGGCACTGAGGAAATCGAGCCCGGCGAAATCCCGGAGGGCTTCAATCCGGTGGCAAGTTATGCGAAGCACTTCATCGTGCCTGAAAAAATGCGCGGAGAAAAACTGTATATCTCCTTCCAGGGAGTTGAGAGCGGCTTTGCGCTATGGCTGAACGGTACATACATCGGCTACGCCCTTGACAGCTTTACTCCATCGGAGTTTGAGCTTACGCCATATCTGAAAGACGGCGAGAACAAGCTTGCCGTGCAGGTGTTCAAATTCACATCGGGAAGCTGGATCGAAGACCAGGACTTTTTCCGCTTTTCGGGGATATTCCGCGACGTATACCTGTTCACCGTACCGGACATACACATTTGGGATTTGAAAGTCGAAACCCATCTCGAGGAGGATTTTTCCTCTGCTGTGCTGTGTGTTTCCATGAAGGTTTCCGAAGGCGCGAAGTGCAGCGTTGAAGCGCTGCTTGAACGCGAGGGCGAAAAAATTGCTTCCACTACGGCGGATGTAACCTGTGATGCACAGATAAACCTGCCTGTCAAATCCCCGGCGCTATGGAGCGCGGAAAAACCGAACATCTACATGCTGACGCTGGTAGTCCGCAACGGCAAGGGAGGCATTGAGGAAATCATTGCGCAGCACGTAGGATTCCGCCGCTTTGAGCTTATTGACAATATCATGCACATCAACGGCAAGCGGATTGAGTTTTACGGCACGAACCGCCATGAGTTTTCCTGCTATCGCGGGCGTTCAATTACAAGAGAGCAAATGGAATATGATGTACTGGTCATGAAGCAGAACAACATCAATTCGGTCAGAACGTCACACTACCCCAATGCTTCCTATTTTTACGAGCTTTGCGACAAATACGGACTGTATGTGATTGACGAAGCTAACCTGGAATCCCACGGTTGCGGGGAACTGGTCATGAACGGCGACAGAGATATCAGCTACGCCTTGCCGGGCGACAATCCGGACTGGCACGACATTGTAATCGACCGGGTGGATTCCGTTTTTGCGCGCGATAAAAATCATCCGAGCATTATAATCTGGTCATGCGGAAACGAATCCTTCGGCGGTAAAAACATACTGGATATGTCAAACCGCTTCCGTGAACTGGACAAAACGCGCCTTGTACATTACGAGGGCGTTGCGAAACGCTTCAACCGCGACCCGCGTTACCTCGATACCACCGATATTTACAGCGAGATGTACACCAGCGTTAAAGAAGTGGAAGGTTACCTCAAAGAAAACCGCGACAAGCCGTTTATCCTGTGTGAATACGCCCACACCATGGGCAACTCCGGCGGTGCGATGCACAAATACATTGAACTGATGTCGAAAGACCCATTATACCAAGGCGCGTTTATCTGGGATTTTATCGACCAGAGTATTGCGAAAAAAGACCGCTACGGCAAGGAGTTTCAGGCTTATGGGGGCGACTTCGGCGACCGTCCCTGTGACTACAATTTCTCCGGCAACGGCATTGTCTACGGCAACCGGAAAATCTCGCCGAAGATGCAAACGGTAAAATATAATTATCAGGGCATTACTATCAGCTTTGCAGGCGGCAAGGCCAAAGTAACCAACAAAAACCTGTTTACAAACACCGATGAATACGACTGTATCGTAACCCTTGAGAGAGACGGCATTGAAATCGCGAGAAGGCCGCTTGAAACAAACGTTCCGCCGCTTTCTCATGCGGAATATGATTTGCCCCTTGAAATTCCGGCGGCGCCGGGCGACTATGCCGTGACTGTATCGTTTATGCTAAAGGAAGACACGGTTTGGGAAAAGCGCGGCTATGAAATTGCGTTTGGGCAGCATGTTGTGAAAAAGCAGGCGCCGAAATCCGTGTGCGATATGCCGGTCACCATCATCCGCGGCGGGCTGACCTTTGGCGTCAAGGGCGAACATTTCAGCGCGATATTCTCAAAACCCAAGGGCGGGCTGGTATCGTACAAATATGCGGGGCGCGAGATGATTGACAAAATCCCTATGCCGAATTTCTGGCGCGCGCCCACGGATAACGATATAGGTAATCTCATGCCCGCAAGATATGCTCAATGGAAAATAGCGAGCCTTTATGCGTCGCATTTGCCGCCCAGCTCACATAAATCACTGGAAGGCGGCTTCCAAAATCCTGTTTTAGAAGAAAAGGGTAACAGCGCCGTCATCACGTACACATATTACTTGCCGACAACTCCCGCCGCCGAATGCGAAGTCAAGTACACCGTAACAGGCGACGGCACGGTGAAAGCAGACGTCACCTGCGCACCGAAAGGGTTGCCGCCAATGCCGGAATTTGGCATGATGTTCAAGCTGAACGCCGATTACGACAACTTGGAATGGTATGGCATGGGGCCCGAAGAAACCTATGTTGATAAGGAATCGGGCGCGAAGTTCGGCGTTTACCGGAATAAGGTCGCCGACAACATGGCGAAATACTTAGTTCCCCAGGAGTGTGGCAATAAGGTCGGAGTACGGTACGCGAAGGTCACTGATAACGCAGGCAGAGGGTTCATCTTCACAGGCGACGAGATGGAATTCTCGGCGCTTCCGTACACGCCACACGAGATTGAAAACGCAATGCACCACTATGAGCTGCCCGAGGTGCATTATACCGTTGTGCGTGTAAACATGCGGCAAATGGGTATCGGGGGCGACGATAGCTGGGGCGCTTTGACCCACGAGGAGTATCTGCTCCCAGCTGATAAAAAGCTTGCTTTTTCGTTTTGTTTTAGAGGGTTGTAACTTTTTCACATGGCAATACGGTTGCCTCTATATGCAAACGAAACCTCTCAAGCGCGAATAGAAAGGAGAACCGT
>WRLK01000065.1:0-10378 GCA_009777635.1 Oscillospiraceae bacterium
GTCCAGCTACCGCCGCCGGGGAAATTCTGCGGCTTCGAAATCAGGTTGATGACGTCCATGCGGAAGCCGTCGATGCCTTTATCAAGCCACCAGCGCATGGTGCTGTACACATCCCTGCGCACATCGGGGTTTTCCCAGTTCAGATCGGGCTGGTAGGGCGAAAAAAGGTGCAGATAATATTGCCCCGTGGCGTCGTCCTTCGTCCATGCCGGGCCGGAAAAGCAGGCCCGCCAGTCATTTGGCGGGCCGCCGTCTTTTCCGTCGCGCCATATGTAGTAATCGCGTTTTGCGCTGTCTATCCCCTTGCGGCTCTCTGCAAACCACGCGTGCTTGTCTGAGGTATGGTTCACTACCAGATCCATCACAACTTTCAAGTCCAGCGAGTGGGCTTTATGAAGCATCCGGCCGAAGTCTTCCATCGTGCCGAATTCCGGGTTTATGGCGCGGTAATCGCTGATGTCGTAGCCGTTATCCCGCATAGGGCTTTCATAAACCGGCGACAGCCAGATTACGTCAACGCCGAGCTCCTTTAGATATTCGAGCTTTAAAGCAATCCCGTTAATATCCCCGATGCCGTCGCCGTTCGAGTCGCAGAAGCTGCGCGGGTATATTTGATAGACAACGGATTTCATCCACCAGTCATTCATCCCTTAATCGCTCCTTCAACCATACCTTTTATAATATATTTCTGTGCGAAAATGAACAGGGTTACGGCAGGTATCATCGCAAGGAACGCCGCCGTGAGGATTAAATCCCATTGCCTGATGTATGTGCCGTATAAAGACTGCACCGCGACAGGCAGCGTCTTTACGCGCCCGCTTAACCCCAACATAATCAAAGGCAGCAAAAAGTCGTTCCAAATCCAAATGCCGTTTAGGATCAGAAGCGTGACCTGAACGGGACGCAAAAGCGGGAAAATAATCCTGAAAAATGTTCCCGCGGGGGAGCAGCCGTCAATACTTGCCGATTGCTCCAATTCAAAGGGTATGTTTTTGATGAACCCGTGCAGTACAAATATCGTCAGCGGCGCGCCGAAGCCCATATAGGCAAAAATCAACCCCCAGAAGCTTTGCAGCATTTGTATGCCGGTGATCTCCTGTATCGTGCGGAAAACCGTCAGAAGCGGGAGCATAACGGCTTGAAACGGTATAATCATTGTTGCGATAAACATCATGAATAACATCGAAGACCACCATGTTTTATTGCGGCACAAAACCCATGCAGCCATTGATGACAGCAAGATCAGCAATGTAAGCGTGACGACAGTAACCAGCGCCGACCATGTAAGCGACGAGTAGAAGCTGAAATTCGGGTTTCCTATCACATTGGAAAGATTTTCGGCAAACTGCCCCAGCCCGTCGGGCAAGGCAAACGGGTTGAGCGTAATATCCACGGCCTTTTTCGACGAGTTGACGACGACGAGATAGAAAGGCGACAGTACAATAATCGCCCAGATAAGCCCGATAACGGTTAAGAAAAAGTTTCTGGTTTTATGCATTACAATTCCACCTCGCTTTTTTTGCTGATCCATACTTGGGTTAACGCGACGGCCGCCAGTAAAATGAAAAAGATAACGGCCTTTGCCTGTCCAAGCGCAAATAAGTTTCTTCCGATAGACGTCTGATAAATATTAAGCGCTAAAAATTCCGTGCTGCTCACCGGCCTGCCGCCGACGATTCTGGCGGGGGCGCCGCTTGTAAGGGCGAAGTTCAAGTCAAATATCTTAAACGAGTTTACAAGCGTTAAGAATACGCAGACGGTAAAGGTATTGGCGATCAGCGGGATTTTTACCTTGAACAGCGTGCGCGCAGCACTTGCGCCGTCGATGCCCGAAGCTTCGATGATGGCTTCGGGAATGGTTTGCAAGCCTGTAATGTAAATCATCATGATGTATCCGGCGTATTGCCATGTGAAGACGATGACAATTGCAAAAAGGGCAAGGTTCGGGTCCGAGAGCATCGTTTTCTCGAAAACAAACGGCGTGAGCGCCTGATTGAAAACAAACTGCCAGACATATCCAAGCACAAGCCCGCCAATCATGTTTGGCATAAAGAACGACGCGCGGCAAAAATTATTAACGCGGATGTCAGACGTGCACAGCAGCGCCAGCGCGAACGAGGCGACGTTTACCAGCAGCATCGACAGCAACGTGAATACAACCGTAATAATGAGCGAATAGACGTAATCGTTCTGGCGGAATATTGTGGCGTAGTTTTGAAGCCCTACTATTTCAGTGTACCGCAGCCCGGTCCAATCCGTAAACGTGTAGAAAACACCTACGGCAAACGGTATCAGTATTGTGAACAAAAAGGCTATAACCATAGGCAAAAGAAACAGCGCACTGGTTATATCCCTTTGAATGTTTTTGCCTTCAACACCCATAGCGCATCACCTTTCTCGATTTAATATCACTCCGGCACTTGATTGCGACTATAAGCGCCGGAGTAATTACAAGGGCGCGGACACGCCTCAAAACCTGATGCTCAAGCCCATGTCCACGCCCTTAGGATATATTTGCGGCGGAATCGTTTCAATAGATTATTGGTTCATAAAAATGTTAATCTCCGACGCCATCATGTCGATAAACTGCTGCTTGTCAATATCGCCCTTCGCAAACAGCTCGAATACTTTCCCGGTTACGTCAAGCGCAAGCGCCTCTTGGAAAAGCAGCCAGTCCCAGGCGTATGTGGGGTAGTTTTGGCTCTTGACGAAAAGCTCCGCCGAAATAGGCATTTCAGGGATATACGGGCAATTGCTGAAAACGGAAATCGCGCCGGCGTCCTGCACGAACATTCTTTGCCCTTCCTCGCCAATCAGGATGTCGGCCAAAAATGCAAGCGCCGCGTCAATGTTGCTGCCGCCGTTATGTACCGCCCAAAAGTCCGGGGGGTCAGCCGTCATGCCCGGGGTATCATTGTCGAGGAACGCGTAAGGCAATAAGCCGGAGCGGAACGTTACGCCATGCGCCTCAAGCGACGGGTCAACCCAGTTGCCCTGACAAAGGAACGCCGTTTTACCCTGCGCATACAGCCCGACCTGGTCGTCGTAATTGCCGGAAAGCAGCACATTCTGGTCGGCATAGCTGAATAGGATTTCAATATAATCGGCAAACTTTGAAAAACGCTCCGTATCCAGCTCGCCCGCGTTGAGCAGGTTAATAATCCTTTTGTCGCTGCGGTCAACGCCCATCGCAAGATAAGAGGACATCAGGTGCAGCCCCGTCGCCCATCCCATATTGCCGCTTTCAGCCGCCGCTGAGATTACGGCTTGCAGGCCAAGCTCCTCTTTCATGCCGTCGAGCTTCTCAAAAGCCGCGCGCTGTGCAGCCACATTTGTAAGGGTATCCGGGTCGATTCCCGCTTTTTCAAGGATTTCCGCGTTATAGATCAACCCGATGCCTTCAATGGCATAGGGGGCGCCTACAACCTTGCCGTCCCTTACAAGCGCCATGTCCGTATAATCCAGCCACGGCTGTCCGGTTAAATCCAGCTCAAGCTCCGCGAAAATACCTTCGGGGACTGTTTTAAATATGTCGGGCATGTTACCGGCGGCGTTGTAGCTCATAATCTGCGCGAAAATATCCATTCCGCCGCCAAGAGATTCGATAACGACCTCTTGCCCTGTGCGCTCTTGATACCCTTCCGCGAAGCCTTTGAGCGCGCCGTCAATTTCGATTTTGCCGTTTAAAAGCCGGATTGCGCCTTCCGCTGCCGCCGGAGTATCCGCAGGCGCGGCGGCAGCGCCGGAATCCTGCGCCGGAGCGGCGGGAGCGGACTCCCCTGCGGCGGGCGACGAGCCGCCGCAAGCCGCGAAGATGGAAAGGCATAGCGCCGCCGCTGAAAGGATTGCTAAAAATCGTTTCATTTTCATATTTATTTTCCTCCTAATTTTTTTGGTGTTCACGGGAGCGTATGGGTACAGCTCCCTGCCATTATACCCAAACTTATTTCATCAGGTGGAGGGAAAATAATATAGGGTCGACAGAGTGTCCTGTATCGTGCTATAATATTTTTGGAGGTGTAATTATGCTTGAAAAACTGTTGACAACTTACGAGCCGTTAAGCATATATGACAATGATTTAGATTCAAGGTGGTTTTATATCACGCGTTATTTTTCCACATATTTCCGCCAGTATCGACACGACTACCATGTACATCAGGAAATTGAGGTGCAGTATGTTACCAAGGGCCAATGTATCATGCATTTAAAGGATGATGAGCTTACTCTCCACGAGTCGGATTACATTTTTATTGACAGCATGGTTCCCCATTATACCTCGGTGGATAAGGGCGATTTCTGCCATATTCTGAACTTTGAGGCGGGGCTTACCGAGCAAAGCAATTTTATCCGGCTTGCGTCTTTATCGGACAGCGAATCCTTCCGGAATTTCCGCAAAACGGGTCTGCCCGCTTATATGTGCCGCGATGAGGATAATATATTTCGCAACGGGATATTCGGCTTGCACCGGCTTTTGCAGCAAGACGCCCCTTCTATTGAAATTGATATGCAGCTCTCGCTTCTTTTTCTGGAAATGAGCCGCCAGTTTTTTAACACCCGCAAGAAACGGTCGGGCGGGGTGCCGAGGTATATAAGGAGCGCCATCGATTTTATTGCGCAGAATTTTGACCAGGAAATCAGCGCCGACGATGTGGCGGCGGCCGTGGACGTATCGAAATTCCATTTACAGCGGGAGTTCCGCAAGGCCACAAATATGACGATTGTGGATATGATTAACCATTACCGCATAAAAAAGGCGAAGTCTCTGTTGGAAACCAGCACGTTTTCCATCATAGACATCGCACATGAAGTCGGCCTTAATAGCAGGCAATATTTCACGGATTTATTTACAAAAACCACAGGATACACGCCCATGCAGTACCGTAAAAACTGGGGGCAGGATTTTCGCGCCGAAGCGCCCGGGTACATAGATATCAATCATATAGACATTCAAGCGCCGTTCGAGCATCATCTGAATAGCCAGGTGCAAACTGTCACGATTCAGCTCAATGAGGACGCCTGCAAGGAAATCCATAACACGAGCAGAGCCGGACTGTTAATCAAGAGGGTGGATGAGAATGGAAATCCCGTCGCGGGCGCGACATTTGAATTGCGGCGCGGCAGCGGCGAGGTGCTGATGCGCGAGGTTTCCGACTTAAACGGCATCATCTTCCGCGGATACTTCGCCGCCGATACCTATGTCGTAGAGGAAATCAAAGCTCCCGAGGGCTACCTGCTTGCCGATAACCCCATCCAGAGCAGATACATCTCAAACGCCGACGATAATAAGGATTTTACGCTTACCTTTGTCAGCAAACAAGCCCACCGCTGAAATCGTTGCGGATGATACCGCTCTATTGGTTTATTTCACACGCTCTAACATTTCATTTAAGCTAATAATCTTACAGCCTTTACTTTCATAATAACGCAGCATTTCGTCAATTTTTCTTTTATCATAACTGGTAATGCAATCTGATAAAACGCTAACTTCATAATTTGCTTTGCACAAGTTGTAACAGGTTGATTTGACACAAGCAACGGCATCCGCCCCTGTTATATAGAAATCACATATTTCATTTTTATTGATAAAGTCTGCAAATTCCTCACTGCTTAATGCGTTTCCTTTATACTTTGTGAAAACATTTTTTGACGCTATTTTCATGTCTGGAGCTAATGCACACCCGCGTGTATTGGGCTTGAAAGTCCTCGTGCCGGCTGACAAATTTTCATGCCTTATATAAACAACATGGATATCATTATCAACCGCCCAATCAATCGCTGTATTGATATTGTCAATAATATCCTTGTAATTCTTTGTGATGTCGTTTTGAATGTCTATTACTACTAAAGCCTTTTTCAACATAGAGCTTTCCCCCTGATAGATAGATTGATTTGTTTGTTTTTTTATTATACCCTGTAATTGTTGACAGCATCATGGCAACAATCTATAATGGAAAAAAGAAATTTTGGAGGGTAACTGTCAGATGAAAGTTGACAGGCTTGTCGGCATTATTATGATACTCCTTGATAAAGAGCGTATAGGCGCGCAGGAGCTAGCAGATATGTTTGAAGTTTCACCCCGCACAATCTACCGGGATATAGACGCTATTAACATGGCGGGTATTCCTGTTCGCGGGGCGCCGGGAGTGGGCGGCGGCTTTGAAATCATGCAGAAATACAAGATTGATAAAAAGGTTTTTTCGACTGCCGAACTTTCCGCTATTTTGATGGGGCTTTCCAGTCTGTCAAATATGATACGAGGTGATGAACTGGTAAACGCCCTTGCGAAGGTCAAGAGCTTTATCCCCGCCGACAGAGCGAAAGACATTGAAATAAAAGCAAATCAAGTATATATAGATTTAAGTCCGTGGATGGGTAGCGGAAACATACAAGCATATTTAGAAATCATCAAAACAGCTTTACAGGAAAACAAGCTGCTGACCTTTGAATATGCAGACCGCTACGGAAATAAAACCGCGCGAACAGCCGAGCCGTATCAGCTTGTATTGAAAAGTAGTCATTGGTACTTTCAAGGGTATTGCCATAAAAGAAATGATTTTCGCTTATTCAGGCTATCCCGCACATCAAACCTGCAAATGCAAGGGGAATCTTTCGCACCACGGGATTATCAAAAACCGCAATTGGATTTTACTGATATTTTGGAAAATATGCAGACAAAAATCAAAATCCGTATTCATAAATCCGTCATGGAGCGGGCGCTTGATTTTTGCGATTATGAAAACTTTTCGCCAGACGGTGATGCGCATTACATTGTTCGTTTTCCTTTTATAGAAAACGATTACTACTACAATATCCTTTTCAGTTTCGGGGATAAATGCGAGTGCTTAGAGCCGTTACATATCCGCTCGGAAATGAAACGCAGAATACATAATGTGGCTGCCTTATACGAAAAATAATACATGGAATACGGCGGAAAAACAAACGGCTTGCCTTGCTCCATTTTCTGCCATTTCTATCCATTTACCCGGCCATTTACCCCGGCAAAAAAATATTGTAATAATCCGATTGGTATGCTATAATTTTTAATGTTGATATAAAAGGTTGCATTCAAAAGGATAACGCCATGAAAATAGGACTTGTAAGTCTCGATCATCTGCGTGACTGGCACGGCACCACGCGTCTGATTGACCGTATCGCCGCCGAAATGACCGCGCGGGGCCATGAGGCCGCTATTATCGCCCATGAGGGTTTGGCTTCGTCAAAGGTTCCGGTTTCCCGGCGTGAATATCCCCATGAGTTGATTACGCTGGATTTGACCGGCCCCGCCGGGCGTCGGGCGTCGCGGGAGAAAATCGCCGCGGCGGGCATGGATGTGTGCGTCGCATCCGTAGGCAATAACCTGATTATGCACATGCCCGGCCTGCTGCGCGGCAGCGGAATCCCGTTTATTTTTGGCGACCCCCATGACCCCCGCGTGCGCACTTTCGCGGGCTGGCAGCCATATGAGAGCTATGGCGCGCTTGCCTGCGCCGACGCCATTCAGACCCTGCTTCCCCAGTACATCGCATTTTACCCGCAGGAATTGCGTCCCCGCGTTGTGGAAATCGGCGTTCCCGCGCCGCCTTTCGCTGCCGTTGATTTTGCGGCGCGGAGAAGTCGGGCGACACGCACCGTCATCGCCGTGGGACGGTTTAACGAAACGATGAAGCGGCTATCCCTGCTGCTTCGCGCCTTTGCCCTGCTGCATAAGGATTTCCCGGATTGGCGCCTGAAGCTGGTGGGCGACGGTCCTTACTGGGAGTATTACCACGAGATGGCCCGGCAGCTTGGCATAAAGGGCCGCGTGGACTTCACCGGTGCGGTTCCCGATCCCGGCGTTCATTACTCGGACGCGGACATTTTCTGTCTGCCGTCCCTGATTGAGGGCTTCGGTCTGGTGTATGTGGAGGCGGCGGCCTATGCCCTGCCACTTGCGGGCTACCGTTTTTGTGTGCCGTCGGCGTCCTTCATTGGGCCGGATATGGGGGCGCTGGCCGATGAAAACACGCCGGAGTCGCTGGCGGAGGCATTGCGCGAATTGATGAAGCTGCCGCCGGAGCAGCGGGAACAGACAGGCCTTAGGGCGAGGGACGCCCTGTTGACGAGATACGACAGCAAGCTCATTTTTGACAAGTGGGAAAAGCTTATCATACAGACCCGCGACCGGGTGAAACAGGCCGGGACTACCGTTCTGGACAAGATTTGGGGTGATAAAATGCAAACGACCGGCGAGTTAAAGCATATCGGGCCGCAGTGGGACGGTCTTGGACCGGACAGCCCGGTGTGGACAAAAGCAGTTTTGGAAGCGGCGGCGGCAGAGATTTCGGCGCGGGACGACCCCATGAAGCACCACGGGCACCCGAACGCAGACGCAGAAGCCGAGAATATCCGCTTGCGCTGTGAGCTCGCGCGGCTAAAAGAGGACTACGACAGGCTGGAGAAAACGCATAACACGCTGCTGGCGCAGTATCGGGCGGCGGCAGGCAAGCGCAGAAAATAGAGACACCGCAAGGGATATGACGTTTAATTATATTTTGCGTGGGGAGAATATTGTAGGAATTACTCATAAAAATTAAATTAGGGGAGAATAAAATGAACAGGGAGCAAAGAAGAAAAACAGGAAAACTGCGGGGAACGGCGCTGGCGCTGCTGGTGGCGGGGACGCTGGCCTCGGGCGCCGTGACGGATTTGTACGCCGTGGCGTCTGACCCTGGCGGCGATTTGATTATACAGGGCGGCGGCGGCGGTGGCGGCGGCGGTATCGCCGGTTGCGGCGGCGTCACCAATGACGGCGGCGGTGGCGGCGGCGCTTATATCGAGTACAGCGAGAGCGGCAATATAATCGCGTGGCAATTCAGTGGCGGCGGCCAAGGTTATGAGGTAGAATTTTCACCTGACTCCGGTTACGGTATTATCAGCGGCGGCGGCGGTAAAGGCAACCCCTTTCCTGGTCTTCCCGGGGGTACGGGCGGTCGCAGCGGAACCAGCCCTGGCGGCGATCCCAACAGTGACGGTGTGGGCAACGGCACCGTATCATCTCATGATTCTGATTCTGATATTGGCGCAAAACCGTCTTGGCTGTCTTTTCCGGCTATAGGCAACGGCGCCGGGTCTGATGGCAAAGCATCAGGAAACGGCGGCGCGGGCGGCAGCGCGGCGGTCTCTCTCACGCAGGATGTGAGGCTGAACAACCTTACATTAATCAGCGGTGAGGCCGGCAGCGACAGCTACGCCCCCGGCGGCGCAGGCGGCAGCGCAAGCTTTTCAACCACCGGCAAGCTGGACGCGCAGACCATTGAATTGTATCAAGACTATGCAGGTTATACAAACCCGGCGGGCTACGTCAGCCTTTCCGCCGATACCCTTGTCGTCAGGGATCAGTACAGCATTCACATGGTCGGCACCCCCGGCGTTACCGTCGGCGGGCTTGAATTTGATTTGACGGGCGTGGCAAAGAATAATGTCTCTGCTATGCTTGATGTAACCGGCGGCGATTTGAATTTGGATGGCGTTGGCGACCGGATTGCGTTTATGAATGTGCCGGATGGCGCTGGTGCGGGCGACGTCTTTTATCTGATAAACAACGTGATTCAGTTCACCGATCTTGTACTGATTGAAAGTGGCGGCCACACGTTTAATGTCTATATGGAAGACTTCAAATTATATGCGCAATATCTCGGTCAAGGCGGCAACGGCGGCGGCGGCGGCAGCGGCGGTATATCCGGCAGCGGTGGAGGCAGCTCCGGCGGCGGCATAACTCCCCCGCCCCCCACTACCTGTAGCGTAACGCAAGCGGCGGCCAATGCCGCAACCCAAAACGCGATAGCGGCAGCAAAGGCAGAGGGTTCCACCAAAGCCACGGCGAAATTCAGGAACGCTTGCAAGATTAGCCTTTCCACCCTGAAGGCGATGGCAAACGCCGCAAAACAAGCGGGAATGGAATCACTCCGGCTTCAGGCCGACAGCATGAACGAGAACTCGGTAGATGTGCGGATTACCGTTGACCCCGAGAAATCCACGCAAGATTTGTATCTTTCTGCGTCCACAAGCAACTCCCAAGTCACACGGACGACAAACACATTTGCAAAGTTTTTCAGCAATGATATAATGACGGTTAGCTTGGGCCAGGAGGGCACTTTCGGGCAGGATGTACGGATTGCGGCAAAGCTTAACCCAAAACTCAACACAGATAACCTCGTGTTCTACACTTATGACAGGGAAACAAACACCTACAGGCGAATCCTTGAGCCGAATTACCGAATCGACGCAAACGGGTATGTGCATTTTGATACCGTGCTTGCGGGTGATATAATCATAAGCGATGGCGTTTTAGCGAAAAGATAGAAAAGCCTTTTACAGCCGTCCCGTTTTTCGGATCGC
>WRLK01000065.1:10590-12722 GCA_009777635.1 Oscillospiraceae bacterium
ATGGGTATAAAAATTCAAAAGGGTACGGGGCTTCGGAATATCCATAAAATCGCTGAAAAATACGGCGGCACCGCCGAACTGGAAATACAAAACGGCATCGCAGAATTAAGCGTTTTGCTCTGTCAAAAGTCGCTTTAGAACAATTCATGTCAAAAACTCGCCCGTTTATGTCAAAAGTATTTATTTGCAAAATCCTTTGGCGATATATGTTATGTACGAGTATCGCAGTAGAGGAGGAGTTAAAATGCAAGTAAATGCAAATTACAGTACACAGGCAATTCAAAGCGCGAACAGCGCGGGAAAATCTACAAACACGCAGGAATACCTGCAAACACTACGCGAAAAATTTCCGGACCTCAGTATAACCATACAATCATTCAACAGCCACTCGGCAGAAGCAGGTTACGCATTTGGGCGCATGGGTACGTTTAACAATGTTGCCATTTCAAAAAACATTTTGGAGCAGATGGCAAACGACCCGAAAGTTGCCGCGAAATACGAAGAATGGATTGGCGGGTTTCCTGAATGGGCGCAACAGTTAGATAAGATATTTACGGATGGTGGTTACGAGTTGCTTGCTACCGGGACGACTATCAATAAAGACGGTAAAATTGACACTTGGTGTATAGGCAGAAAAATCAAGCAACCCGGCGACGACAAACCCACTGGCATACAGCTGCGAAAAAAAGCGATGGACGAAATGCTTGAAAAGAAAGCCGGGGAAAATCGGGAGAAGAAAATCGAGGAAGAAAGAGAGCTTTCCGAAAAACGTCTGCGCGGTGAAGATAACAAGCCTCATTTTGTACGCGCCGAAAGCATGAATGCGCTTATGCAAAAGCTGTCTGCGCTTCACGATGAACGCAAGAACGGCGCAAGCATTGACCTGAAAGCGTAGTAACGGCCAATCGCCCGAGCTTCATCACCACCCGCTGATGTGGCTGCGCAAAATCGCGCCGTAAAGCCGTTTGGCAAGGCCCGGGTATTCGTTTTTATCCATTGACTTAAGCCATTTTTTTACGCGTTCGCGCTCGGTGGCGCCGTCCACGGGGCATTTGCTTTTCACGACGGGCAGGCCGTTTTTCACAGCCGCCGACACAATATCCTTTTCCGGCGCGAAAATCAGCGGCCTGATCATCGTTAAGTCCTTGCGGGATAAATACGTAACCGGCTGGAAGCACCCAATCCTGCCCTCGTTAAAGAGGTTCATGACGAAGGTTTCCACGGCGTCGTCGCGGTGGTGCCCAAGAGCCAGCTTATTCGCGCCGTTTTCCTTGCAAATGTCGTGCAGCATACCGCGCCGCATACGCGCGCAAAGGCTGCACGGATTTTTTTCCTCCCGCCGTTTAAAGATGATATCCCCAAGCTCGCTTCGCTTGATTATATATTCCACACCGTTTTCTTCGCAAAGCCGCACAATTCGGGAATAATCCGTCATTATCCCGCCAAAGCACGGGTCTATTGTGATTGCGATAATCTCATACTTTATCCCGATAAATTCACGCAGCCGAAGAAGCCCCATAAGCAAAACAACGGAGTCCTTGCCTCCGCTTAGGCCAACCGCAAGCTTGTCGCCGTCCTGTAGCATATCGTAATCCGTTATGGCTTTGCGCATATATCCGATTATTTTTTGCATAAAACAACTCCTATAAATATTGGTCATGTCTCAAAATATATTTAGCCCGGTTGACGAATCCTTCATATTCTGCTAAAATGATTCAGCGGCATTCTATATGCAAGCGTATAGAAGAGATCACAACAATCTTTATTTGAAATCTACCGGGGTTTGGTCATAATAGTATTTTACCATATGTACGCAAGATTTCATATCCTTTGAATAAACTGCAATGTTGCCAAGAATCGCGCCCAATTTCCACGCAGGGTTTTTATCGATTCTTGGGATAACATAAATACGGAGCGGTATCGAAGTGGTCATAACGAGATTGACTCGAAATCCGCCTTGATTTCGGCTCCTTCGGCAAGCACAAATCCTTTAACCATGCGGGTTTGCGGGCTTTCGAAACTTCACAATTAAAAAAGTTCTGCCCTAAAGTTCTGCCCTAACGGTCAATGAATTTTTCGGCAAGCTATATACGGAGGGTTGTCCGAGTGGTCGATGGTGCAGCACTCGAAAT
>WRLK01000066.1 GCA_009777635.1 Oscillospiraceae bacterium
AAAAAAAGGGGGCGCATATCATCCGCCTTACCATAACGCATTTTAGCCGGAAGCGGGCGTTATCCTATCGCCGTGCCAGCGGCCCGCCGCTTATGATGATATCCCCTGCGATGCTTGTATCAAAATGAAGCTTCGCGCTCTTTATTCCGCTTGATGACCTTCAGCCGCGAAAACTCCTCGCGCTCTTTTTCCTCGAGCGCTTCCGTGATGGACGCGATGTTCCCGGTCATGTTGGGGATTATTATGTTTTTCAGCGCATTTGCGCGGCTTTGCGTCTTTCTGATCGCGACCGCGAGACGGAAAACGCTGTTTTCGATCTCAGCCAGATCCACAAGCATAAGCTTTACCTTGTAAAAGGAGATATACGCTTCATCGAAGGACGCGTTGCTGCTCCCGAAATCGTAGCATATCCCGGCGGCGTCTTCGGTATTCAGCGCAACGGTCGGAAGCTCAACGCCCATAACCGAGCGGATCGTAATGGAAATGCCGTCCTCCACCGGTACGGACTGCGCTATCGTATCGCAGACGCCAAGCGTGATATTCGCAAGCTGCAGCGCCAAGTACGCAGTCTCGTATGTTTCGTCGATTTCACCGCGCAGCTTATTTGCTTTATCGATAAGGCGCATCATTTCGCGCACAAGGATATTGCGCTTGCGGTCCATCAGGTCATAGCCCGTCTCCGCAAGCGACAGCGATTTTTTTAAGGCAAGCAGGTTGCCCTTTGTCGGTGAAATATTCGTATTCATTATCGGTTCCTATAATATTGGTTCATCGTTTTCGGCGGCTTCCTTTTCCGGCTTCGGCAGGTACTTGTCGAGCGCCTCGTTATCAACGCGGTCAAGCTCCTCGCGCGGCAGCATGCTCAGTATCTTCCAGCCAAGGTCAAGCGTTTCCCCGATTGTGCGGTCTTCCGTCACGCCCTGCGAGATGAAGCGCTCCTCAAAGTATCTGCCAAACTCGATGTATTTGCGGTCAACCGCCGAAAGCTCCTCCTCGCCGATGACCGACGCAAGCGAGCGCACGTCCTGAACCTTTGCGTATGACGCGAAAAGCTGGTTGGCAAGGTCCTGGTGGTCTTCGCGGGTATACCCGTCGCCGATTCCGTCTTTCATCAGCCGCGAAAGCGACGGCAGGATTGCAATCGGCGGGTACAGCCCTTTTTGGTCGAGCTGCCGGTCAAGGACTATCTGGCCTTCTGTTATATATCCCGTAAGGTCGGCGACGGGGTGCGTGATGTCGTCGTTCGGCATGGTGAGTATCGGTATCTGCGTAACCGAGCCCTTGTGCCCCTCGATGATCCCGGCGCGCTCGTAAATCGATGCAAGGTCGGAGTAAAGATACCCGGGATAGCCTTTTCTTCCGGGTATCTCGCCTTTCGACGACGAGAATTCTCTGAGCGCTTCGGCGTATGAGGTCATGTCGGTTAAGATGACAAGCACGTGCATGTCGTGCTCAAAGGCCAGGTATTCCGCTGTCGAAAGCGCGCATTTCGGCGTCAGTATGCGCTCGATGATCGGGTCATTCGAAAGGTTTAAAAACATCACGACATTTTTCAAAACGCCGGACTGCTCAAACGACGAGCGGAAATACTCGGCTACGTCATTTTTCACGCCCATCGCGCCGAAGACTACGCAGAAACCGGCGTCTTCCTCTTCCGAGATTTTGGCCTGCTTCACGATTTGTACGGCAAGCTTGTTGTGCTGCATGCCGGAGCCCGAAAAAATCGGAAGCTTCTGGCCGCGGATCAGCGTCGTCAGGCAGTCGACGGAGGAAATGCCGGTGTTGATGTAGTTTCTTGGGTACACGCGGCGCACGGGGTTTAAGGGGCTGCCGTTTATATCCGCGAATTTTTCGGGGTAAATTTCGCCAAGACCGTCGACCGGCTTGCCGCTGCCGTTTAACACGCGGCCTAAAATCTCCTTTGACAGCGGAATCCTCATCGGCTGCCCTGTGAACCTCGTAACGGTATTATTAAGCCCCAAATCTTTTGTACCCTCGAAAACCTGTATGGCCGCCGTCGTGCCATTTACCTGAACAACGCGGCCTGTGCGGCACGTCCCGTTATCAAGCTTTAGCTGCACCATTTCCTCAAAGGCTAAGTCCGGTACGTTTTCAAGCACCACAATCGGGCCGTTTATCTCGCTTAATCCGATATATTGAATGCTCACCGCAGTCCCCCCCTTTCTATGAAATCCCTGCCAAGGCTTCGTCAATTTCCTTGTAGTAATCGTCAAAGAGCTTAAGATTGTCGTTCGGTATATCATATTTCATCTTGACTACCTTATCGAACAGGCCTGTTTTGGCGATCCCCGACACGGGCTTTTCGCGCGCGATGAGTTCCTTGGCCTTATGATTGAGATACAGTATAACCTGCATCATTTTAAGCTGCTTTAAAAGCGGGACGTATGTGTCGTCCGCGTGGAACGCATTTTGCTGTAAATATCCGACGCGTATAAGCTTCGCGATTTCTATCGTGAGCTTCTGGTCGTCCGGCAGGACGTCTGCGCCTATGAGCTTTACAATCTCCATAAGCCGGCTTTCCTGCTGTAATATCGTCGCGATCTGCCGGCGGCATTCCAAAAATTCCGCGCCTGCGTTTTTGTTATACCACGGCGCTAAGTCGTCAACGTATTCACTGTAGCTCGTCAGCCAGTTGACCGACGGGTAATGACGCGCGTAAGCAAGGCTCTTGTCAAGAGCCCAGAACGACCGGACAAACCGTTTCGTGTTTTGCGTCACAGGCTCCGAGAAATCGGCTCCTTGCGGCGAAACGGCGCCAATTACCGTAACGGAGCCCTCCTGCCCGTTTAGCGTCACCATATATCCCGCGCGCTCATAAAACTCCGACAGGCGCGACGGCAGGTAAGCCGGAAAGCCCTCCTCCGCGGGCATCTCCTCAAGGCGGCCCGAAATCTCACGCAGCGCCTCGGCCCAGCGCGACGTCGAGTCCGCCATAACAGCGACATGGTAACCCATGTCGCGGTAGTATTCCGCAAGGGTAACGCCGGTGTAGATCGAGGCCTCGCGCGCCGCGACCGGCATGTTCGACGTGTTCGCGATCAGCACCGTCCTGTCGGTCAGCTTGTTGCCCGACTTCGGGTCTATCAGTCCGCTGAATTCCTCGAGCACCTGCGTCATTTCGTTTCCGCGCTCGCCACATCCTATATAGATGATGATGTCGGCGTCGCACCACTTGGCAATCTGGTGCTGGGTCATGGTTTTTCCAGCACCGAAGCCTCCGGGAACAGCCGCGGCTCCGCCCTTCGCCAACGGGAAAAGCGTATCGATGATGCGCTGTCCCGTAATAAGCGGGGTATCGATCGGCATCCTTTTGCGGACCGGGCGCGGGACCTTGATCGGCCATTTCTGGCAAAGGGTAAGCTCGTGCTCATGCCCGTCTTCGTCCATGAGCTTTACAATGCAGTCGTTTAGCTTGTATTTTCCGGACTGCGCCGCAAACGTGACCTTGCCGGAAAGACCGGGCGGCGACATCATACGGTGCTCTATGAGCGGCGTTTCGGGGCATGACGCATAAATCTGCCCCGCCGAAAGCTCATCGCCCCGCTTTACCTTTACCGTGACGTCCCATTGCTTTTCACAGTCGAGTACCGGAACGTCGGCGCCCGGAGGAATAAACGCTGAATGATCAGCCTCCGCGATGTCTTTGAGCGGGCGCTCGATGCCGTCGAAAATATTACCAAGTATACCGGGCCCCAAAAGCACGCTCAGCGGCCCGCCTGAAGTCTTTACAGGCTCGCAGGTCTTAAGGCCCGCCGTGTTTTCGTATACCTGTATCGTCGTAAACGCACGGTTTGTCGAAATCACCTCGCCGACAAGCTTTGCGTTTCCCACATGAACCATCTCAAGCATAAAAAAGTCTGTCGTGTCACGGACGGTGATAACAGGCCCGTTTATGGAGTATATCGTATTTTCGCCCACAGTACCACCCCCTCTTGCGTTATGTGACCTTTAATCCGCAGTTTTGCAAAAACCACTGCTGCTGTTCCGCCAAGCGCTCGTCAAGCGTTTCGTCGATTAAAATATGCGCAATATCATTTTTAAGCTTAAACCCTCCGGTTTTGATTGACGGGTCGTATCCTACCTCTTTCGCTCCGATTGCTTTTGCGATTTTATCGCCTAAATCCTTGTCGCGCTCCCGTACAAGCACGGCGGTTTCGCTTTGGTCTAAAAAATCCTTGAGGCATATCGCCCGGTTTAGCATATCCGTTTTGTAGCCGTCCGTTTCGGCGTACTGCAAAAGGCGCCCTGCGACACGCTTAAAAATCTCGTCCGTCTTTTGGTTTCTAAGCTTTAGGATTTCATGGCGAGCCTCAAGCTCCACGCGGGCGACGGCTTTTACCGTTTCCTGACGCAGCGCTCCTGACCTTTCGTTGATTCTTGCGTCCATGTGCTCAAGGTCCTCTTCCCGCGCCATGTCGATCTCACGCTTACGGATCTCATTCGCCTTATCGATGATTTTCTTTGATTCCTGCCGCGCTTGGCTGAGTATGGCCGATTCTATCAAATTGACTTTATCGTCCGCCATGTACCCTCACCTCAACTTTTTAAATCTTAATACCGACAGCTTCACTTACATACCGCGTGATGGATTCAGAAACCTTTCCCGCCCCGTGGCGGTCTGCTACCTCGACAATCAGAGGCAGGGAGCCATTCAGCTTCTGTTCGTATATCGTCTGCCTTGAAAGGTTCATGAGCTTCGCGGTGATAAGCACGACGCCGATGCTTCGGTCGGCGCACGCCGTTTTAAGCGCTTCCTCCACCTCTTTGGCCTCATGTACCACAACACCCTCGATACCGGCCATCCTCATGCCGACCTGCGTGTCGTGGTTATCGCTGATTAGATAAAATTTCACGGGAACAAGCCCCCTTTCCCGATTACAGGTTATTGATGATAAGAATCGAAATCAACAGGCCGTAAAGCGCCACGCCCTCGCCGAGGGCCACGAAAATAAGCGCTTTACCGAACGTTTTCGGGTCTTCGCTTGTAGCCCCGATGGCGGCGGGCGCAGCCGACGCGACGGCAATTCCGGCGCCCAGCGCGCTCATGCCTGTAACGAGCGCCGCACCTATATAACCGAGCCCCTGCCCGGTCGACACGGCGGCTACCGCGCCCGACGCTTCCGCCGCGTATGATATAAAGCCGCCAATCGGCAAAAATACCATAAGCGCCGCGACGCCGAAGAATGACGCAAGATTAAACAAAATAGTATTCCTTGCTTTTTTACCGGTCGTGACGCCGCGCAAAACGGGGACAAACGGCAGCATAAGCATCAGTACGACCAGAGCGGGAATCAGCATAGTTAACATGACAGACATAAAAACACCCTTTCAAATTTTTGAATTTTAAACTTTTAGCTTCACCGGCTTAAACGGCTCGCCCCCCGCTTCAAAGAACCGGCTGAAAATCTCATAAAACTCAAGCCTTAATACCTGGATGCCGACGATCAGGCCCTCAAGGCACATGACAAAGACATTGCCAACGATGATTACAAATATTCCGGCCCCGCTGCCCGCCATTCCGGACAGCGTAAACACGACGGCCATCATTCCGGCATGGACCAGGATGAACCCTCCCACGCGCAAAAACGACATGGTATTCGTGATAAAGCTTAAAACAACCTCGAACAATTCGAAAAACGTCCGTGTGAAGAAGCCGCCCAGTCCGTCGGGGAATATCGCCTCGAACGCCGTCTTTGATTTTAGCGTATGAACCCCATATTTTGCAGCTTCGATCCTGGTCTCGTCGTCTGGAGGGCCACCGGCTGCGATACATCTTTTGATGTACTCCTCCGCGCGTTCGTTCGTGTCTAAATATTCATCCGGGATAAACAGCCGCTCGAAGTAAAGACCGCGGAAAATCGCGTCGATTTCCTCCTTGTGGACGTTTGCGGCCGTATAAACGCACCAGACATAATCATGCTCCGTTTTAACAGGGTATATCACAAACGGCTCGTTTTTATAAAATGTAAGCTTGTTATAGCCGTCAACGGGAATCCGCCCGAAACGGGCCGCCACAAACTGGCTGCTGAAAAGCTCGTTAATATTGATTGAGCCGTCCTGAAACGTCATCGTATGCTTAAGGGCGGTATCACGATTGATGATGTCGCTTTTTGTCTTATAGGCGATAAAGTTTGTAACGGGCTCCCTGAAAAATACAAGGATCAGCGGTATGATTATCAGCAGGATCGTTCCGGCTTCCGTGAGGTATTGCGTTTTCGTGAGCGTCTCGACCAGCGCCGATATGATTGCCATGTAAAGAATCAGCCCCGCTACGCCGTTTGGCGACAGCACCGCGCGGTCAAAATCCTTGTGCTTTATGCCTATGCGTATATTAAACAGGATGACCATCAGGATAACCGCAACGCCCAGCCCGATTGCCGCGGCAAGGATTGTGTTCGTCGTTTCGGGGCGCATGATTTCGATTGGTTTTTCATGCAGCCCCAAAACCCCGGTATAAAACCAGTCAAGCGCGTTTTCAAACCCGAAAACGGAGCCGTAAAGAAACCCGAAACACATGGATGTGACGCCGATTCTGTTCATAATCAGTCCAAGCTGCTGCTTTTTTTGTTTCCAGACCATAAGCCCCAGCAAAAACATACAAAGGCCGTGGCCTAAGTCGCCGAACATCATGCCGAACAATATTGAATATGTATACGCCACAAACGGCGTCGGGTCAATGTCGTTATATGACGGTGAGCCGTACATGTCCACAAACATTTCAAACGGCTTTACGAACCTGTTGTTGCGAAGCTGTACCGGAACCGCAAGCCTGTCGTCGCCCCCCGCCGGCGAGGTTTTCACCTCGACCTTGCCCGCAAGGTCCAGGAAAATGCCGGTAAAATCAGCCTCCCGCCTTTTCAGCACGTACCCCACAAGATGAAAGTCGTCCTTGATGCTTATGACATATTTTCTAAGGTCATACGCGTCATGGAGGAATTTAACCTTTGAATAAAGCAGGAGAAAATCTTTCTTTTCCTTGCTTATATACGTTTGTATCTCGTTTCCCGCGGCTTCTAAGCCCTCCCGCTCCTTCTTGAGCCCTTCGTACAAAAACGCTTTCGCGTCCGGCACCGTGCCGTGGATATAATCCGGGATTTTAAGGCTCTCAAAGGAAAGGCTCTCGAACATCTTGTCGATCTCGTCCTTGTACTCCGCAGCCGTCACATAAAAGCACCAGGTATTGTTATTGTCGCTGTCAAGCTTGTAAAATTCATACGGGTTGCCGCCGTAAGCCTCAAGCTTTTCGATATTTTGCGTAGGAACTCTTCCGAAACGAATCTTGAGGTATTTGTTTTCTCTAAGCTCGTCAAAGTTTACAAGCGGCTCGTCGATATGCTCAATCATGTCAAGAGCCATTGAATACGATACGATCTCGTCGTTTATCTTGTTTTTCCTGTAGAAAAGCTGCGGGTATTCATTTCGCATGCCGTTAAGATAAGTATGCGCGTTTTCGGTCATGTCTTCACGAAAATCATCGCAGGCGCCCGCGGCTTCGGGTTCCGCCCCCTCAAGCGGAATCTCAAGCCGGGCCGCGATATCTTTTATCTTGATGAGCAACGCTGCATACGGGTTGTGCAAAAGTGCGGTCGCGCCGAACGAATACTCGCTTAGCTTTGATGCGTACTCAGGCTGGAAGATGCCGCATTTAAGACACCGCCTGAGCACCTCGTCAAGGTAGGCGGAGCTTCCTCGGACGTCAATAAACGTCATTTTCTCGATGCCCATTTGCATCCTTCTTTCGGTTATATAACAATCAAATCGCGCACTTGATCAGGGTCGATGCCGTACCGTACGCCCTCTATGATGTTGATAAGGTTTACGACTTCAATTTCCAAAAGGGCCGTATACGCGAAAATCACGACGACCGGCTGCGTTGAAAACCTGAGCGTTTTTTTCGAAAACCTATGCGATACGCTTTGAAGCATTGAGGAGAATTGCTCAGCCGGGCAATCCGTATCGGTTGTAATGCCCATCGCCATTGACTGTTCTTTAAAAATGCCAAGCACCTCTTTATAATCCCCGGCTCTCAGCATCGCGTCATACGTCTTTTTTGAAAGCTTTGCGCGTATTCCTATAAGATTTGCGGCGATTGTTTTCGAGGCGGAGCCAAAATATCGTTTCAGCCTGTAAATCACGTTTACGTTATGCAAGTCGATCTCGTAAAATATAATGGATTTTAACGCAAGCTTCGTGTCCCCGTCGTATTTTTTTTCGACGTATGCAAGGGCGTTCGTATAGTAATACGTCAAAAGTGACGCTTCTATCGCCGTTATATCGATCTTCGCGTTCCCGCCGATGGGGCGAAATCGCCCCATAATGCGGTAATACGGCGTTTTCTCCACCGCGTTTAAAAGCCCGTCGTAGTCCCCGGCCGCTGCGATTTTAAACAAATCAACCGACATATGACCTGCAAGGTAAGCCGGAAGCGTTATGATAAACTTTCCCATTTCACCTGAATTCAAGAGCCGTACCGCCAAAAGAATCTGCCTGATCTCATTTCTTGTAATAAATATTTCTAAAATCGTTTTTTCGTCGTAGTCATACTTTGAAAGCCTTAGATATGTGTCCCATACAAAACGGTTGATCAAAGCTTCAAGCATGCCGCGGTGTACAAGCTCCTCTTTTACTTCGCCAAGCTCCGCCGCGTAAACCGTGTTATCCTTTAAGTACCCCGCGATATCCGCGACGCTGTGCTTTTGAAGCAGTATGCTGTAATCGCTTTCCCTTAAGCGCCTGCCGTAAAGGCAGAGCACCTTCGCCATCATGGCGTTGCCGGATTTCGAGCCCAAGGACCATCACCGCCTTATGCATTTCTCATATAGCTCGTACTCCCATTTCGCATGGGAATCCTCAAAGGCCCTTAGAAGCTCTTCGGTCAAAGCAGCGTACCGCTGTTTTATTTTCCCGGTATCTTTAAGGACCTTCTCGTCTTCTAAACGCTCTAATTCCTCGACGCGCCGTTTTTCCCGGTCCTTAAAAACTGCAAGCATTTTTTTCTTTTCGGTTTCGATTTCTTCCATAGTATTATCGTAATATTGCTGCGCCTCGTCCACGATACGCCTTGCGTCCCTGTCGACGTCAAGCAGCTTATTGACTACCGTATTCAAAAAATCTCATTCCTTTCAGAAAGGGTTCTAAGAATCTATCTTCAATAACGAAAAGTGCTGACGCAGCGAAGCGATTTTTTCGCAGTGCAAGGCAAATTTTTGAAGTAATGCTTTGTGCATTGCAAGAAAATTTAACGACGCAATGCGGAAAAATCGCCGCTGAGGTGGTGCTTTGAGTATTGAAGATGGGTTCTAAGACCTACGGCTTATAGTTTATACCCAGCCGTGTTTTTTTGCAATAGTTTGCGCTATTTTTATTTTCTTTTATTATTCATTAAATTTTTTGCGAAACCTGTCGCGCCGGAAAGCCCCCGCGATTTTTACAGGCGCGGGGGCTTCAAGCTATATAATAATGATCGTTATATCAGGGGCTAAACTATCCCGCGGTAATAGTCGCGCTGGCTATAGAGCGCATCGATCAGGCTGTGCGTTGTCTGTCCGCGCCCGACCCTCTGCTTCATACCGGCTTCTCCGAACTGGTATGCGATCAGCGCGAAGTGCGTTCCGTACTTATCCATGAGCGAGCCGAGCATCGCTGTTCCCGCATCGATGTTCTGGTACGGGTCCATCAGGTCGTCGATTCCATACCGCTCGTAAAGCCAGCCTTTGTTTACGTCGTTGATCTGCATGATGCCGTTGTCGCGCGTGCCGTTCCTGTTTACGTTTACGGCGTTTGTCTGAAACCTGCTTTCACGCCAGATAAGGGCTAAGACCAGCGGATACTCAAGCCCTCGCTCAACGCATTTTTCATAGGTATAAGCCTGAAGCTCATAGCTCATGGGTATGGTTTCGCTGTATATAAAACCGCCCGGCTGCGCCGCAAAGTGCGCGCTTTCGGAATATACCCAGTCCATGGCGCCGGCCGGCTCCTGTTCTTCTTCGGCGCCGCCCGCTTCAGGCGTTTCATCGTTTTCGGCGTAGGTCTCCTGCTTTGATTCGGTGGCGTCGTATATGTGAAGCGTTTCTACCGGCTTTACGGCGTCCAAAACAAGCCCCTCGTAATGGACGGCATCCACCGGCGACGCCTCGGTTGCCGCTTTATCTAAAGGTTTGTCCGCCATCACAGCCGATGCGGGCGCGGGCAGGTCCGGGGATACGTTTACAATGTTACCCATAAAGACCGCGGCTAACCCGAATACCGTGAAAAATACGCACGCCTTTTTTGCAAAAGAGCATACGCTCCGCCCGGGCATTGCACCTAACGCTGCCGACTTCGCGATTTTGCAAACTGCCTTTGCCTGAGGAGACGCCGTGTTTTTTATTTTGATGCGCATGTTGTCGAGCATTCAATCACCTTTCGGGACAAACTTTAAAAATACTTTTCTAGTATATTCGAAGTGTTTTTTAATTATACCATACTTCATGGATTATTTTTCCTGTATTTTTCTTTTGCGATACATATTCGGTATTTTTGTCTTATAATCTTTGTTTAAAACAGCAAATTTGATGCGTTCTAAACAAAGCGCTTGATACATAATTGACATAAACCGGGCAATTTATACAGCAAGTCTAACTTGTACAATAAACGCATATATATTGAAAAACACGTTATAAGCGGGGCGATCTTTTGTCAGGCGGACTGGAAAATATCATCAACAGCGGCCAAAATTCCTTTTTGGACGTCATGATTATAATCGTTTTGCTGGGTTCCGGGATATATTTTACGGTAAAAACGAAATGGTTCCAGCTTACGGGAATAAGGTTTATCTTTAAGAATACTGTAGGTACGCTGCTGAAAAAGGATAAACCTGTCGACTCCAAGAAAATTTCAAGCTTTCAGGCCATGACGACGGCTTTGGCCGGGACAATGGGCGTCGGGAACATTGCGGGAGTCGCGACAGCGCTTGTCGCGGGCGGTCCCGGCGCGATATTCTGGATGTGGATAAGCGCGTTTTTCGGTATGATGACAAAATATTCCGAGATATTTCTTGCGGTGAAGTACAGAAGGCACGACAGCATGGGACGCGTTTTCGGCGGGCCGATGTACTACATGGAATATGGCGCGGGGAAGAAATGGCTTGCGTGTGTTTTTGCATTTTTATGCGTTGTCTGCGCCGGGACCGTCAGCAACCTAACGCAGATTAATTCGCTTTCCACGGCTGTTTACGCGTCGTTTTCAGTACCGCTTTGGGTAAGCGGGGCGCTTTCGGTATTATGCGCGGGGGCCGTCATCGTCGGCGGCATCAAACGCATAGGCGCCACGACCGAGCTGCTCATCCCGTTTATATCGATTGCCTACATCTGCATTTCGCTTGGATTTTTGATTATTAACAGGGCTTACATAACCGGGGCGTTATCCTTGATCGTGGAGTCCGCCTTTTCGTTTCGCACGGCGGCTGGCGGCGTCACGGGCTACGGTATCGCCCGCGCAATGAAGATCGGGCTTTCCCGCGGCGTGTTCACAAACGAGGCGGGACTCGGCTCCGCGCCGATTGCGCACGCCGGAGCCGACTGCAAATCCGCTTCACATCAAGCTGTCTGGGGGATTTTCGAGGTCTTTCTCGACACCATCGTCGCATGCACGCTGACGGCGCTGGTACTGCTGACCGCTAACGGCGGCACGCTCTGGCGCTCGGGGGCTGACGGAGCTCCCTTGACGGCGCTTGCATTTGAAACCTTATATGGCGGGTTTGGCGGTAAGTTCGTCTCGTTATCCATTATCTTTTTCGCGCTGGCCGCCATTTTAGGATGGTATTACTACGGCGAGACCGCTCTCGGCTATCTTTTCAAGCGCTCAAGAGCCGCTTTATATTCGTACCGTTTATTTTTCTTTTCCTTTGTTTTTGTCGGCGCCGTCGGCGATATGTCGCTCATATGGAGTGTCGCGGATATTTTTATCGCGCTGATGGCAATCCCGAATATTGCGGCTCTCGTGCTGCTTAGAAAAGAAATAAAGCTGCCAAAAACTTAAGGGCAGTGTGAGATAAATATAAAAAAGCAAGCGTAACGCTTGCTTTTTTTCAAGTCCGAAATCGGCTAAATATCATAGTTGGGTTCTATGATGATCATTTCAATTTTATCATCGCCGGGCCTGTTGTTAAATCTCACGCGGTACGGAGCCGTATCGGAACGCAGGCCGCTGTTCCCGTTTGCGTCGTACGTAACAATCCTTGAATTCGGTGAATACGTACCGACATGCCTTGGCGGATAATTTTCCGCCATCTGTTCAA
>WRLK01000067.1:0-2291 GCA_009777635.1 Oscillospiraceae bacterium
GCAGGGATTTTTGCCGAGCATCCCGGCGCCGTTAACGTGGCAATCTGCGATAAAAACGAGGGCAGAGCCGCCGCAGTCGCCGAAAAGTACGGCATCAAGGAAGTTTACACGGATTACAAAGAAATGCTTATAAAATCCGGATGTGACGCGGTTTCAATTGTCACGCCCGACCACCTGCACGCGGAGATCGCCGTTGCCTGCGCCGAAGCTAAAAAGGATATGCTTATAGAAAAGCCGATTGCCACCACAAAGGACGATGTTCACAGAATTGTGGACGCGGCGAATAAAAACGGTGTGCGCGTAATGGTTGACTTGCATAATCGATGGAGCCCGCCGTTTGCCGCCACAAAGCAAGCGATAGACTCAGGCGAGCTCGGCGATATTCAAACGGGTTATTTGCGATTGAACGATATTAAGTGGGTAGCCACAGATATGCTCTCGTGGACGGCGCAGTCGTCCATCCTGTGGTTTTTAGGCAGCCACAGTCTTGATACATTACGCTGGCTGTTTAACGATGACGTCAAGCGGGTGTATTCTGTTTCGCGCAGAGGAGTTATGGATGCGTTCGGCGTTCCGGTAGACGACACATATCTTACAACCCTTGAATTCTCGCGGGGCGGCATAGCGCAGATGGAAAACGCGTGGATTACACCCAATGCGAATCCGTGCCTTAACGATATTAAGTGCAATATTCTGGGCAGCAAGGGAATGGTTGCAATTGATGCGAGCAATCACAATCTTATTCAGAAATTTACCGATACAAAGGCAGAGGTTCCAGATATTTTAGTCCGCAACAGCATTCACGGCAAGGTTAAGGGCTTTGCATACGAGAGTATCCGCAGTTTTGTTGACAAGATTATATCCGGCGAGGCGTTTATCGTCAGCATGGAGGATGCGGCAAAAACCTCACTTGCTATATTGGCTATCATGCAATCGGCGGAAAATAGAACACCGGTGGAAGTGGAGTATTAGGGCGTGTTCCCACTACCGCTCAACGCCCATCTTTTGGCAGATTTTGCGCCATTCGTCGTTAAAAATTCTTGAAATACGCCAAGTATTCCTGTAAATTTTTGCCTAGACTGGCACAAAATCTGCTCAAAACCTGAACATTTCGGATAGTGGGAACACGCCCTAAAAATAATGAATAATTATGAATGAAAACCGATGATTTTAACAAATTTTTATGATATAATATATGAAAGGTCTATTTAGGTACCGGCGAATTGAGGTGGACTTCCCGATGATTCGCGTTGCTGTTTGCGATGATGAAAAAAACATAACCGAAAGTATCCGGCAATACTTAATCATGAAAGCCGGAGAATTACATAACGAAACGCTGGAGGTTACGATTTATCATTCCGGGGTGGATTTTTTGCGCGGCATTAATAATGGGTATATGTTTCATATCGTATTTATGGATATTCAGATGGACCGTATCAACGGCATTGAGGCGGGGCAAATACTCAGAAGCAAGCCTGACGGCGACGACGCCATTATGATATATATTTCCTATCATGACTGCTACTATGAAGAGTTATCTCAAGTAGGCAGCTTTCGCTTTATCAAAAAACCCATTAACGCGGATAAGCTGGATGATGTTTTTAGCAGGGCGCTAAGGCAGGCTATTAAGTATAAGGATGCAATCTGCGCGCCGAGCATATTTGAATATAGGGTAGGCTCGAACATACAGTGCATCAGGTCCAACGCAATAACTTATATAAAACAAAAGCTGCATAAAACCGAGATATATATTTTTGACGACGTTGCAAAATCCGTTGTTTACAACGATATGTTCTATTCAAAATTATGTGATATAGAGCAGAAGGTTCCAAGGGATCAATTTGTGCGTTGCCACATCTCTTATATTGTGAATTTAGATTATGTATATAAACTTGAAAAGGATGGATTTTTCCTAAAAGATACAAAATCCACCCGGATTCCAATAAGCAGGACATGCAAATCAGCAGCAAAAACGGCGTATTTTAAATATATGGCGGGGAAAGTTTGAATGAATTCAAGCTTTCCATTTTAATGTGAGAGCGTCTCCCGCTTTCGCGAAACCTCCGCTCATGCGCAAAATGACCATTCCCTTTATGGCCGTTTTGCAACTTGAGCGCAGTGAAAGGAATGGTCATAAATATGAGCGAAAGCGTGGCCTTTATCGTATATTACATAAACAGCATATTATCTTTATGTATGACGTATTATGGTTTCGTTTGCATATTTAAGCCGGCGGTTAAAAAAAGATGGATATTGCTTGCCTATGCGGCGTTTCTGGTTATTTCCTCCCA
>WRLK01000067.1:2391-7308 GCA_009777635.1 Oscillospiraceae bacterium
TACCATGCCGACACGCCGGTCCGGTGTTTTTTCATAAGCATCGTCATCACGGTTCCTGCTATGCTTGCGATTAGATATCAACAGGCATGGTGTACATTGGTTGTGTTTTATTGTATTTTAGGATTAAGTGCAGCCGCTTTGATATTACTTTCGCCAGTAGGAAATAAAAATAAGATGCCTGATGCGCTTGAAAAAGTTGTATACCGCCGCCGTATGCTGAGGAACCTTGTGATGTTGTCAGTTGTGGCAGCAGGTTTATTCCATTTTGCATACCATGATTATGCCGCCGCCGTTTTATGCGGAATTATGTTGGCTGCGATTATGGCGATTACCGGGAAAATAAAACTTTTACAAAAGTCCTAAAAAAATGCTGCAATTATGTAATGGCGCGAGATGATTTTTGAACGCCTTGGTTTTTTGTGCTCAATTTAAAGAAAGAACGGCGCCTCATCCGGATCAACCGACATTGTACGCATAGTTTGACGTCAGAGGTTCCGTGAATGAAACAGATAGCAGGCGATATATAAGGAACGCACTCGGCGTTACCCTTCGCCTGAGAACCCTTGGGTTGCGATTGCCGCAACCAATAACTAAGTGGTTTCAGAAGCTGGCTTGACAGATATCTCAACAATAAGAGTAGAGACATCTTGAAAGCATTTGTCGGCCAGCTTCAAAACCAAAGCGATGCCAATTTTATCCTCGGATATGCAGTGCATGGGTTTGCTTCGCAATTGTGTGCATTCTATTACCGAGTGGTTTCTTGTGTGTTTCGAGGCGGAGGATGTAGGAATACGAAAGTATTCCTACATCCTCCGCCTCGGTTAAGAGTGGATGGGTTTCTCTTTTGTTTAGCCTTTTGTCAAGGCAATAATTTTATGAAAACAAAAAAGTTGACGGTAGTTACAAATAATGCGGGCGCTATGGATTGACAATTAGCTCTGCGGATCATACTCAAGCGCTGTCCTTCCCTCGTCAAGCCCGGTTATGGCGGATTTGCTGGCGAACCTGTTACGCGAGACAGTCAACTTACTCAAATTGGGGTTATTGCTTACATCCAACGCGGTCAGATAATTGGCGCCGCACCAAAGGACTTCCAGCGCGATGTTCTTGCTCACGTCAAGCGTGTTCAGTTGGCTGGCGGTACACGAAAGCTCCAACAGCGCGGTGTTATTGCTTACATCCAGCGTGCCTAGCGGGTTGCCGCCGACGTCAAGCTTGGTCAATGCGGTATGTCTGCTTACATCGAGCGAAGTAAGCTGGTTAGGCCCGCAATCAAGTCTGCTCAACGCGGTATTGTTGCTTACATCAAGATTGGCTAGAGAATTATAATTGCACGAAAGCCTTGTCAGCTTGACATTACGGCTCACATCAAGCACAGACAGATTGTTGTTGCCGCACCAAAGCTCTCTCAGTTCGGTATTGTTGCTTACGTCAAGCTCGGCCAGTTCGTTCCCGAAACACAAAAGTCTGGTCAGGGCGGTATTTCTGCTCACATCAAGGGCGGTCAGCTCGTTGCTGTAGCAAGAAAGATCTTCTAGCGCCGCGAAGTATTCAATTCCCGTTAAATCGGTAATGCCCTTTTGGCTCACATTCAGTTTGGTGACAGCCGCCACATCTGCCGGCGCAATGTCCCCCGACGGTTTGCCGATGGCTTCCCGCACAGCCTCCTCGAAGATGGGGTCGGGGAAGCGTATGGCGTCAGTGGAAGAAGGTCTGCCGGGCGCGGCTGAACCGGCGCCGGCGTCATACGGCTGGAAGAAAGCCATAAATTCAAGCCCGCTTGCAATGGAATCAGGCGTACAAGTCACGATAATCCCAACCATGCGGTCTTCTATTTTACGCACGAAATAAAACTGCGCAAGCTCCGTGGTAACGGCTGTAAGCGTGCGGTAGGTTTGCCCCGCTACTTCATAGGAAAGCCTGTCTTCATTAATAGCATAACCCATGTCCAAAGCTTCAAGCCCCGTTTTCAATTCATCGAGGTATTCATCCTCCGTAATCCCTGATAAGCTGAGCCTTTCAGCTAAAACATTCACGGTAACCGACCCGTCCGGCGCGGTAACGGCCATCTCCATTACCGAGCCGTCGTCCAGCTCCTCTCCCGGTATCATGATATATCCCTCGGGGGCCGTGAGCGACAGATTCAGAAATTCGCTGCTGAATGTGTTGCCGGTAACCGTGCCTCGTTGATAAGCAAGCGGAGCCGCCACCGGCATGTCGGTTGTTGGCGACGGTTCGGCGGATGGAGAAATCGCACTGTCTGAATGATCCGGTGTATCGCCTAACATATTATTCTCGCTACCCGGCAACCACAGAGACCACGGCGACCACGCGAATAGCGCGGCCGCCACAATCAACACACCGGCAATCGCCGCCATGCCGGCCTTGTTTTTCGCAAACCACGACTGAGATTTGGTCGGCGCGGAACCCTGATTGTGTATGTATGCGGGTTCGGGTATTTCAATAGGCTGCCCGGTTTTCGGTATAAACACATCGACCGGGGCCGCGGACCTTGTCGCTGCGCTCACAGGCGCAGGTACGCCCACCGGCATAGCCGCGCCCACGGACGCAGTCACCGGCACACCGGCCTGCTGCCCGAACAGCGCGTTATATAACTCCGCGACGCTATGCCAGCGGTTCTCCTGTAAGACCGCCATGCCTTTCATCAGCGCCGCTTCTTGCACCGGATGTATGGCGACGCCCAGCGCGGACGGCGGCTTCACATCGTCCATTCGTATACGCTCCGGCGATTCGTCCGGCGTAACGCCTGTAATACACTTGTAAATCGTCGCGGACAGTGCATAAACGTCCGTCCACGGGCCTTGCACGCCCTTTGAGCGGTACTGCTCCTCCGGCGCGAACCCCGGCTTGAGCATAATGGACAGGCTTTTGTTGCCACTGTCGGCGAACTCCCGCGCCGCGCCGAAATCCAGCAGCTTCATGTATCCCTCTTTGTTGATCATAATATTGTCCGGGCTGATGTCCCTGTGAATCAAGCCGCCGCCGTGTATCTCGGCCAGGGAGCTCATGACCGGCTTCATCATATCGAACACCTGCGTGACCGGGAGCTTGCCGCCCATCATACCCAAATAGCTTTTCAGCGTCTGGCCGTCTATGTACTCCATAGAAATATACGCCGTGCCGTTCTCATGGAAAAAGTCCTTGACCGCCACGATTCCGGGCAGCGAGAAGAACTTGGCGAGCATTTTCGCCTCGCCTATGAACTTCTCCCGGCCCTTGAGGAAAAAATCCCCCTCTGATCCGGTGAACGGCTGCACGGTGCTTGTGCCTATACCGGTAGCTTCGCGGGTGACAAAGCCGGATGGGTAAAACTCCTTTACGGCGACCTTTATATCAAGATTTAAATCCCAGCCGATGTATGTGATGCCGAATCCGCCCTGGCCTAAGACCTTGCCGAGCAGATACTTTCCATTTAAGATTGTGCGCGGGCGGAGCTGATGGTGGGGGGCGTCCTGCGCCGCTTCGTCGTAGCCGCAGGCGGGGCACACGGAAAAGGGTGTCTGGTGCTGGGTAAAGCAACCCATGCAAGTGGTTTCGATATTTATCATGGATATGGGCCTCCCCTAAACAATTTGAAACGTGTTCTGTCTGTTTGTTAGATAGAAGCCATCCCCGCGCGAAAGAGCAACATTCTCGTTCGCGTTAATCCTGCGCCCGTCCAGCAAAAAGGTCCCGTATGTGGAGCCTTTGTCGGTGAGTACGATACCGGCGGGCGACTGACTGACTTCACAGTGCAGCGCGCTGATTCCCGCGGTATCTAAAGGGAAAATTACCTGGCTGAAGTTGGGGTCGCGGCCTATGAGCAGCCTTCCGTTAATCGGGAACGTCACGCCCGCGAAATATCCGTTTGTGCATAGTACTCCCGGGGCCTGCGCCGCCTGCGCTTGTGCGGGCATGGTTACAGGGGGCGCATAGACAGGCGCCGGTACGGGAGCTTGAACTGGCGCCTGAACCGCGGCCGGCTTCCTAAATACTTCCCAATTCTTGCGCATCAGAAGCCATGTGATTACAGGATTGACCAGACCTATAACATTCACCGAGCCGCCTGACGCTATATTCGTGATAAACGTTACAACCGCAAAAGCACAGACAATATATAATCCAAATTTCTTTTTTTGCAGGATAAAAGAAAAACCCGTTATTCCACAGGTGGTCAATATGAAGAGAAATATATTTCCTGCCATTAAGAAGACTATGCCAAATATAGCCTGAAGCACGATGCAAATAATACACCAGATCAGCAGCCCGCGCGGGAATTTGCTTTCAGGTTGCGTGACTTGCGCTCCATTAGGCGCGTAAGGCGCCGCAGCCTGGACGGATGCCGGCATTGGAGCTTGGGGCGGCATATGCGCCGGAAAGGACGCCGCACCATTCATCAAGCCTTCAAGCCTATCGGCGACAAATAAGGTGATATCGCCGATTGTAGCTATCCCGTTTCCTATGATGGCGCTCCATTCCGCTCCGATTTTAAAGTCGCCTTTGACCGCGTTTGCCCCGGTGCCTATGGCCGCCCCTATAAGCGCACCCCCGGCGCCGCCCAAGCCGCGGCTTATTGCTTTGCCCGCGATATTTCCCGCGCTTGCTCTTTCTTTGTGGGTAACGGTGATTTTGTTTTGCTTAACTGTTATAAGCACGTCGTCAGTGTGGTCTCCCTTAATGTAAATGGCTCTAATCCCTAAGAAATTTTTAATTTCAGGCTCAAAGGGCAACCCGCCCCGCTGTTTGAGGATATCGCACACCTCATCAACCGTGTAGTTTCTTTGCGTCTGTATGACCTTTTTTGTGGGCGAAAGAATACCCATATCCCTAAATACCTCCTAAACATCAAGCCTTCACGCTTTTTGCCCATGTTTTGAACTGATCGGTCAAATTGTCAAAGCTCCTCGGCGGAGCGGA
>WRLK01000067.1:7683-12076 GCA_009777635.1 Oscillospiraceae bacterium
TAATTTAAATCTTTTCCCCTATTCTTATATTCTATGACAATCTACCCCGGAGGCCACGCAAGCGCTCTGCCGCCAAGCACGTGAAAATGGATATGCCCGACGGATTGCTGCGCGTCCTTGCCGCAGTTTGAAACGATGCGGTAGCCGCCTGTAAGTCCCAGCTCGTTAGCGGTTTTCGCGATCACCGAAAAGATGTGCCCAATCACCGCTTCGTTTTCGGAAGTGACTTTTGCGGCGCTTTCGATGTGCGCTTTCGGGATCACAAGATAATGCACGGGGGCTTTCATGTCAATATCGTGAAAAGCAATGACACGGTCGTCCTCATACACCTTGTTCGACGGGATTTCGCCCGATATGATTTTGCAGAATAAGCAGTCCATAATCCGCTCCTTTATTGGTTGTCAAGTGTTTTCAGGATAATCTCAGGAGCTTTCGCAACCGCGTCTGCGAGCTTTTGGCGCTCCGTTGTGCCGCCCATCGCGTTGTCGGGTCTTCCGCCGCCGCTGCCACCCGCAAGGGTTGCGATTTCGCGCACGATGTTCCCCGCGTGGATTCCCGCTTTGACGGCCCCTTTGCCGGCAAATACAAGGAGCGCCGCCTTTTCGCCCGCTGCGTCGGTCAGTATCCCCACAAGATTCGGGAACTTGTCTTTGAGCATATCGGCGGTGCCTTTCAGCGCGCCGACGCCCTGCCCGTCAAGGGAAGACGACAAAAAGTTGACAGGCCCTAGCGGCTTGATGTTGAGAGTCATGTCGCCTATCTGCATTTTCGCAAGCTTATCGCTTTGCTCCTGGATTTGTTTTTGCATCGCGCGTATCTGGGCGGCGTTCGCCGCCGCCTTCGCGGCGAGCTCCTCACGGTTCGCGGCTTTCAGCGCCTCGCATGTTTTGTTTATGATTTCGTTTTGACGATCGATAATCTTTAGTACACCCTCGCCCGTCACGGCCTCGATTCTCCTGACGCCCGCCGCTACGGAGCTTTCGCTTAAGATTTTAAACATCCCGATTTTCGCGGTGTTATCCATATGCGTGCCGCCGCAAAGCTCAATGGACTTTCCGCCGCCGACATTGCAAACCCTTACGATATCGCTGTACTTATCGCCGAAAAGCGATATCGCGCCGAGTTTTTTCGCGTCGTCGACCGGCATTTCCGTTACGGTTACGGAAAGCGCGTCTAAAATCATATCGTTTACGGCACGCTCGATTTTTACAAGCTGATCAGGCGTGACGGCTGAAAAATGCGTGAAGTCAAAACGGCATATATCCGGCCCGACCATAGAGCCTGCCTGATGCGCGTGTGTTCCGAGCACTTCTCGCAGCGCCGCCTGAAGCAAATGGGCGGCGGTATGATTGCGCATAATGGAATCGCGGCGTTTGCGGTTTACCTGAGCGTCGGCCTCGTCTCCTGTGCTGATTGCGCCGCTTGTCATCTTACCTATATGCAGGATGTTTCCCGACGGGGCTTTTTTGCAGTCTGTGACCTTGAATACGCTTTTGCCGGCGCTGATCGTGCCGGTATCCCCTACCTGCCCGCCGCTTTCGGCGTAGAAAGGCGTGTTTTCCAAAATGACGGCGGCTTCGTCGCCCTCGTATATCTGGTCTTTGGCGCCGCCTTCGGCGATGATCCCCAAGACCTTTGTCGAAAGCGCAAGATGGTCGTAGCCGTCAAAACGGTCGGCAAGGTGCATCTTTGCAAGGACGTCTTCCTCCCAGCCTGCGTCGCCTGCGGCGTCGCGCGCTTTCCTTGCGCGTTCGCGCTGCTTATGCATAAACTGCATAAATTCTTCTTCGTTTACCGTAAGCCCCTTGTCCTCCGCGATTTCCTTAGTCAAATCTATCGGGAACCCGAACGTGTCGTAAAGCTTAAACGCGTCAATCGCGGGGATTGCCTTGTGGATCTTCATATCTATATGGTCTATGATGCTGTAAAGCATGCTCATTCCCGCGTCAAGGGTCTTGAGGAAACGCTCCTCCTCGACCTTGATGATTTTTTGGATATACTCGCGGTTTTCATAAAGCTCCGGATACGCCGATTTATTTTCGTCCATAACGGTGACGGCGGCCTCAAACAGGAAAGGTTTTTTTATCCCGAGCAGGTAGCCGTGGCGTTCGGCGCGGCGAAGCAGCCTGCGCAGGACATATCCCCTGCCCTCGTTGGCCGGAACGACGCCGTCTCCCACCATGAACACGGTCGAGCGTATATGGTCCGTGATCACGCGCAGGGAAACATCGGTCTTTTCGTTTTCTTTGTATCTTACGCCTGCTATTTTCGCTATCGCGCCCATGATATTTTGGACCGTATCGACTTCGAACAAATTATCGACGCCCTGAATGACGCAGGCAAGGCGTTCAAGGCCCATGCCCGTATCGATATTCGGGTGCTCAAGCGGCGTGTAGTTGCCCTGACCGTCGGAGTTAAACTGCGTAAAGACAAGGTTCCATATCTCAACATAGCGGTCACACTCGCAGCCCACGGCGCAATCCGGTTTTTCGCAGCCGTATTTTTCGCCGCGGTCTACATAAATCTCGGAGCATGGTCCGCACGGGCCTGAACCAATCTCCCAGAAGTTGTCGTCCTTGCCGAAACGCACAATGCGTCCGGACGGGACTCCCCTGTTTTCAGTCCAGATTTGAAAGGCCTCGTCGTCGTCTTCATAAATCGATACCCACAGCAAATCGGCCGGAATTTTCATATCCTTCGTTATGAATTCCCACGCCCATTTTGTGGCGTTGTCTTTAAAATAGTCGCCGAAAGAAAAATTGCCGAGCATCTCGAAAAACGTACCGTGACGGCTCGTCTTGCCAACACGCTCGATATCCGGCGTCCGTATGCATTTCTGGCACGTCGTCACGCGCTTCGACGGCGGGACCTCGACGCCGAGGAAATAATTTTTAAGCGGCGCCATGCCGGAATTTATCAGCAATAGGCTTGCGTCGTCGTGCGGTACAAGGGGCGCGCTTTTCATCCTGAGATGATCCTTTTTTTCGAAGAATGAAAGAAACCGCTCGCGTATTTCATTTAGCCCAAGATGCTCCATTATTTTTAAAAACCTCTTTCTTAATCATCCCATTCATTGATCGGCCTGTTCGAAGGCAGGGTAAAATCGTCGTCAAAATCATCGAAATCGTCAAGATCGTTCCCGTCATCTATCTGCGGCGGCTCGTCAAGATCAGGCTCGGGTTCAGGCTCGGGCTCAGGCTCAGGCTCGGGCTGGGGCTCGGGCTGAGGCGCAGGCTCGGGCGGCGCTGCCGGTTGCTGTGCAGGTTGCTGCGCAGGCTGCGGTTCAGGCGCCGGGGTATCCGGATAATCAACGCTCTTGCTGCTTTCAATCTCGCCGTTTGCGTATTGCTGCATTCTGTCAAGCTCATCGAGCATCTTAAAGCTTTGCCTGTCGAAAAGGGTTCTGTCTATATACAGATAATGATCCTGCAGGACCGCGGTTAACCCTCTCCAGTAGGCGCTTTGCTCCATGTCCTTTATCGTCATGTCGCTTCGGTCCATGAAAATAAAGTCGATGGCCCTGAATCTTTCGCGCGTCTCTTCGCTGTTTGCGTCCTCCTCAGGAACCGTCCAGTCCGTGAAATCTGATGCGACGTTTATAAGCCCGATTGCGCCGAGCAGCTCCCCTTCCAGCGTATCGCCCGTTGCTACGGTATAATCAAGCTCTTTTACAAACACGGCGTTCCGCTCGGGTTCCTGCGCCTTATCTGAAAGCTCGCTTAGCTTCCTCTCGATATTCTGCTCATAATACGACCTGCCGACACGCTCGCCGGTAATCATGCCGTCGAGCATCTGCGCAAGTGTGATATAGACCTGTTTAAGCTGGCTCATAGTCTGCACCTTTTCGACAATGGCAACCTTTATGCCGAGGTCTTCAAGGCTGTCGAGGGTCCCCTGCGAAAGCTGGGCGTCGGTGAGCACAATCTGCGGGGATACGCTTTCAATCGCGCCTAAATCCGGCATCTGCACGCTGCCGCAGCGCGTGCGGCGCTCGCCGTCCTCGTTATCGCAAGAATCGGATATGCCGAGAATTCTTTCCCCGAACCCCATTTCGAACAGCTTATCCGTTACTGACGGGGATAGCGACACAATTCGTTGCGGACGCGATTCGACCGTCATGTCAAACGCCCGCACAGGATATTCCGGCGGCCTTTCAGGCACGGCGCTTTCCGCCGCCGCCGCGCCCTCCTCTTCTTCCCCCTGATTTAATATACTTCCGCATCCTGTCATACAAAAAACAAGCATAAGCGAAAGCAACAGCGCAATAATCCGCTCTTTCATATAAGTCCCCCGCCTTTGCCAACACATTCGTTCATATTATACCTTTTCATGGAGGTATTTGTCAAATAAAGAAAGTGTTAACACACGCCTTTACTTTTGCGCCATGATACAG
>WRLK01000068.1 GCA_009777635.1 Oscillospiraceae bacterium
GCCATTCATGAAGCGGTATCACTTCCGACTTGAAAAATTGAAAGGGATTGTGGTATAATTAGTCAGGTCGTGTGGAAGTGCAAGGGTGTTGGTGTTGAACGTTTGCCACCTTTGCCCGTCGTTGGTGCGCTAACACCTTCGACGGCCATGCGGCCCTCTGTTTTATTGGGCCTTTGTGGTAAGTATAATACTAATTTTTGGAAAAGTCAAGCGGTTTTTTGCTCTGTTGCCCTTTGGGCACATACTTTGCATCGCGGCATGCGCGGCAAACAAGCGTCGGCGCCGATAAAAGGCGGCCCATTTTACATCGCGAAAAAACGTTGCATATCGGCTTTTATCATGCTGCGGCAGCGGTGGACCGCACGGCCCTCCGATTTCGTGCGGATAACCAGATCGCAGTACCGCCCGAATTTTTGGAAAAAGCTTTGCCGAAGCTCAACCGATACGACCTTGTCCGCGGGGATTATGGCGGTGTGCAGCGTGAAACCGATTGAATACCGGAGCACATAGTTTTCGCCGGAAAATCCAAGCCCTCCGGTCGAGTAATCGGCGATCCTCGTGAAGAGGAAAAACAGGGCCGGGATAAACGCCATCAGCCCCGTAAACAGAATAAAGCTTTTCCATGACGGGAATAGCATGGGGAAAATAATGAGCGCCGCCGCAATGCAAAGGATTGAGAATATCGGCTGGCCTAAAAACCGCATGATCCCGGTGGCGCCCGGCGGATAGCTTCGCGGGACCGGGATGAGCTTGGGAAAAAGATTTTCACAGGTAAGGCTGAAAGACGGCTCGCGCCCCGACGGGATGATATACGAGATGTCGTCTTTTTGCTTGCCGTATCCGGTCGCGGAAAGGTACAGGTTTTTAAGCTTTAAAAGCCGCGTTACGATACTTTGGCGCATATCGATAAAATTTATGTCCGCATACCGCACATAATATTTGCGTGTTGTAAGCATTCCGCCGCTGACCAAAAGCCTTTGCCCTTGGCGCGTGAGCGTTAAGTTTTTGTATTTTATAAACGACAGGGCAGCGCTCACGAACCAGCCCGCGAGCAGGATGTACGCGGTCGCGGCGGCGGCAGGCGGAAGCCCGAACGCAAACGCCCTTGAGACCTCCTCAAACGTGCCGATCATCATATTCGAGAACTGGCGGCCAAGGATGCTTCCCGCCTGCGAGATAAACGTGGCAATCAAAACGACGCCCGCAAACGAGCCTGATGTCAAAAGGGAAAGCACGACAATCAGCACGGTTGAGGGCTTGTATGATTTTTCAGGCGGTTCATCGTCAAGGCGCCATATGTGCTTAGCGATGGGCTCCGCCTTTTTTTCATGGAGCAGGATCGTAAAATCCGGATGCCTGGCGCCGCCTCCAAGGGTATCGGCGCTGAGCTTCACGGCTCTGAGAGGCCGCAGGAAAAACATCCTTTTAACCGAGAAAACCGTGATGTTTTTCAGCGGGATTACCTTATGCCGCCGAAGCAACAGACCGTACCGGAAATGGATTTTTTCGCCGTCAATTTGGTAAACGCTGTAAAGCCACGCGATAACCGCTATTGAAAGCATCGTTAAAACGACCAGGATATCCGCCCACGCGCCGGAAATCCAGCCCACAAACCCGCCGGAAAGCGCGGAGACAAACCCGCGGACGACGGGGATTATAATCAAAAAAAACACGCGTCCAAGATAAACCAGTATCGTGACGGGATGCGCGCGCCCTGATACCTGCAAGATGTTTCCCCCCGTCTATGCGTTAAGCGCCTCCGCCAGCGCCTTTGCGTCGGATGTTTTAAGCCCCGGGATTAAAATGCGCCCGCCCGCCGCCGTTATGATAACACTTGACAGACCGAACACACGCCCAAGAATACTCTGCGAAACGGCCACAAACTGGACCGCCGCCAGCGGGACGGCTTTTTCCCGCCCCAAAAAAACACCTGTGGTATAAATAATTTTTTCTTCTTTTATACGAAACGATATTTGCCTGTATAAAAGCGGAAAATAAACAAGGTAAGCCGCAAGGAACACAATCGCGATTAAGCTTGTCAAAATAATCCATGACGCCCCGCCGACGCCCAGAATAACGGACATCAAAAGCTCTGATAAAAACGCGGCGGTAAAAAGCTGCACGCGCCAGACAGCTACAATCTGCGGCTGCGGCTTATTCATGCGTTTAACCCTTTCATTGAGAGCGCTATGCGCTTTTTCTTTTCGTCAACCGAGATTACCTTTACCTTTACGATATCGCCGACCTTTACAACGTCAAGGGGGTGCTTGATATACCGGTCGGCGAGCCGGCTTATGTGCACAAGGCCGTCCTGATGCACGCCGATGTCGACAAACGCGCCGAAATCAATCACGTTGCGCACGGTTCCATCAAGGATCATATCGGGCTTTAAGTCGGACATGGACAACACGTCGGAGCGCAAAAGCGGCGCGGGAAGCTCGTCGCGCGGGTCCCGCCCGGGCTTTAAAAGCTCGTCGAGGATATCCGAAAGCGTCGGTACGCCGACGCCCGCTATCTCCGCGATTTTAGAAAGGCCTGTTTTCTTCGCGCGGTCTTTTAATTCGCCCATGCTGCCGGCGCCGACGTCCGTGAGCTTAAAACCGCATTCTTTTAGCAAAAGCTTCGCGGCGGAGTAGCTCTCGGGATGAACTGCGGTGTTGTCGAGCACAGATTTACCGTCCTTGACGCGCAGGAATCCCGCGCACTGCTCATACGCTTTTTTGCCGAGCTTCGGCACCTTTAAGAGCTGGCCGCGGTCGTTGAACCTGCCGTTTTCCTCGCGGTATGCGACGATGTTTTTCGCAACGGAGGAATTAATCCCCGCAACGTAAGATAAAAGCGAATGGCTCGCGGTATTCAGATCTACGCCGACGGTGTTTACGCAGTCCTCCACGACGCCGCCAAGGGACGTTTCAAGCTTTGCTTTCGGCATATCGTGCTGGTATTGACCGACGCCGATCGCTTTTGGCTCGATTTTTACAAGCTCCGCCAGCGGGTCTTGAATCCTCCGCGCGATTGAGACGGCGCTTCTGAGCGACACGTCGAAGCCGGGGAACTCCTCGGCGGCAAGCTTCGACGCCGAGTACACGGACGCCCCCGCCTCCGAGACGACCATATAAGACAGTTTTGACGGGATTTCACCTATACATTCGGCTATGAACATTTCGGATTCCTTTGACGCCGTGCCGTTGCCGATCGATATGACCGATACGCCGTATTTTTCGACCAGCGCTTTCACTGTACGCTTCGCTTCGGCTGTCTTGCTCTGGGGCGGCGTCGGATAGATCACCGTCGTGGTGAGAACCTTTCCCGTTGCGTCAACCACGGCGATTTTGCAGCCCGTGCGGTACGCGGGGTCAAGCCCCAGCACGACGCGGTCTTTTACGGGCGGCTGCATCAATAATTGATGCAAGTTCGCGGAAAATACCTTGACGGCGTTGTCGGCGGCGCGCTCTGTCAGAACGCCGCGCACCTCGTTTTCAAGACTCGGGAACAGCAGGCGCGAAAACGCGTCGGCTGCGGCCTTTACAAGATAGGCTCTCGCGGGGGAGTTTCCCCTTAACAGTGAATCGCAAATCATTCCCGTCATGACGTCGGCGTCGGCCGCGATCGACACTTTCAGGAAATCCTCGCGTTCCCCGCGGTTAATGGCAAGTATCCTGTGTCCGGGAACCTTCGCGACAGGCTCCTCGAATTCGTAGTACATGGAATAGACGCTGTCCTCGTCCTTTGCGGCGATTGTTTTAATTTTGGCTTCGCGCAGCAAATACGAGCGCAGCGATTTCCGCGTCTCCGCGTTGTCGGAGACGCCCTCCGCCACGATATCCATCGCGCCGTTCAACGCGTCCTCCGCCGTGGGGACGCCCTTTTCGCCGTCGATATATTCCTCCGCTAAAAGAAGCGGGTCTTTCATATCCCGTGACTGTGACAGCAAAGCCTCCGCCAACGGCTCAAGCCCGCGCTCTCGAGCGACGGACGCGCGCGTTTTGCGTTTCGGCCGAAACGGGCGGTATAAATCCTCGACCTCGACAAGCGTCGTCGCGGCGCCGATAGCCGTTTCAAGCTCCGGCGTCATTTTTTCCTGCGCTGTGATGGCGGCTATTACCTCGCCCTTTCGGGATTCAAGATTTTTGAGATACGACAGGCGCACCTCAAGCTCGCGCAGGACAGTGTCGTCGAGGCTGCCGGTTACTTCCTTGCGGTAGCGGGCGATGAACGGAATCGTCGCGCCGCCGCCAATCAGCTCAATGGTGTTTTCAACCTGCCATAGCTGTATCTTAAATTCCTTTGCAAGCTGTTCGGGGATTTTCATACTGTTCACACCTTTAAAAGAATGACTTTACCTCTTCGCCGCTTGCAACCTTTACGGCGTCCTCGAGTACGCGGTCAACATACGACGAGACGGTATAAAACGACTTGCCGCCATTTACGCTGATGATGGCCCTGCGCACAGGCCCCGGGAAAAACCGCACCGTATCGGCGGGCGCGCCGCCGCGGTATTGGTACTCGATTTCAAGTATGGGTATATTATCGGGCGCGGCTAATAAGCTGCGGGGTTCATCGCGCTCCTCAAGCCCGTCGTTTGCCTCGTAGATAGACTCCGGCGTTTCCGTATTAGAATCATCCGGCGGCTCTATTGGGCTGTAGTCCGGTATCTCCTCGGTATAGTGCGCCGAAATCAGCGTCTGGTAAAACGTCCTGAAGTTCTTTGCGTCAAGCTCCTCGCCGCCGTGCGTTATCACAAGCTCGTTCCCTTCGCCCGAAATATCGAAAACCCAAGCTGTTTCAGGCGTTTTGACCGTCACGCGCGAGACGGTATCGATAAACGGCATCATGGGAGTTCTGTCCATGAGGTCGAAAAGCATGGCCCCAAACCACGGAAGCATACCGTCGTGAAAGCCGTAAATTATGGGCATTGCGTTTTTCTTGAGGTGAATATGCCCGTCGTCGCCCTTGGACACCCTAAGGGTAAACGTGTAACCGTCGCCCGGGCCCGTGACGTCGATTGACATATCGGGCTCATGAAGCCCGAATTTCTTTAACGTATCGGCGTCGTCGCCGACTGCCTCGATTTGCTCGGCGGTAATGCTGTAAAGCGTTTGCAGCATCTCTATGCCTTTCATCGAGACGCCGATTTCCAAGGGCGAGGTTATGCGGTGGGTGCCAAAAACCATGCCGCCCGCTTCCAGCTCCGTATCGGGTGAGCGCTCAATCACGATCGGCTCAGGATAAAGCGTTCCTGTTATCACAACCCTGTCGAACATCTCGAAATCGGCTCCCGCTTCGGTCACGGCGCGGTTGATGTAATCGGTGGCGGGCCTTGTAAACGGGTTCGCCGTGGAAGGGCTTACAAGATAGACGACGCCGTTGCGCTGTACATACGCGCCCTCGCCGCCGGGCGCGTCGTTTCCGAACGAAATGTCGGTTTTGCCCTCTCCTGCGGATGAGATGATAACGTTGGCACGAGGGCTGTTAAGCCCGAAAGCCGCAAGCGCTTCATCGGTTGGGTTTTCGCTGATAACCTGCTTTGCCTCCATCGAGCGCGCCGCGTTGAATGCGCCGAAGAGCGCGTAGCTGTCAAGGGAAAAGCTCTCCCAGCTTTCTATGGTAAGCTCAGGGGCGTTTTCACCGGTCGCTTTGTTAATGATGGAAAACGCGCCGTGCTCGTTTCTGATCATTATTTCAGCGGGGCCGGGGCCGTCCGGCGCGCCGGTAACGTATATTTTTTCGGCTTCAGGTACAGGCTCTTCCGCCTCCGGCGTCGCCTGAAGCCATAAAAACGCGCCAATCAGGCCCGCCAGAACGACAGCGGCGGCTAATAGCCGGATATGTTTTTTCTTCATTCGTCTTCCTCCGAAATAAAGGCGATGCTGCAAATGAGCGCCACAAGCGGCAGGATAATACCCGCAAGAAGCGCAAAGGTTACCTTTGTCTGTTTTAAGCGGGGCGGTATCCTGTCCGAAATCTTATAAAAACAATTTTTAAGGCAGCAGGTAACGCCGGACCTTTTTTTATATCGCCTTGTCATTTTAACGGACATTCCTTTCTTTATCTGTGGCGGCGGCGCAGCCAGACTACGACGCCGTAAATCAGTACGGCAAGCGGTAATAGTATCACAAATACCAAAGCCAGCACAAGCGCCTGCTCCGATTGTATTCCAAGCTCCTTGCCGCCTATGGCTTTCGATTGGATATTGACGATATCCTCGCGGTTTGACAGCTTGTTAAAGAGGTTTATGAAGTAATCGCCGTTTCCTGTGCTCGTGGCGGAAAGCGCGTCGGATGAAACCGCGAACACGCTTGATACGGCGGCTACGTTCGATCGCAGCTGCGTTGTTCCGTCATATCTTATCTGACGCGCTAAAACAAGCGCGGGCGTCGGACCCGTAAGGTCGGACTCCGACGGCTGCCAGTCGGCTTCTGCGTCCTCAGGCAGAACGCCTGACGTCTGCGAAAAGGCAAGCAGCACCTCCGTAGAAATGGAGTTTCCAGATTCGAACACAACCGAAAGCGGCTTTGAAAACGGCATGAAAACCCAAAGGTTTCTTGAAGCCGTCGCTTCGGAGTACTCCGCTTCCGCGTATTCGGTATACGGCGCGTACATGTTAAACGCCGCCACCTTGTTAAGCGACGCCTCAAATACGACGCTGTTTTCCACTGCTATGCCCCAGTCGCGCAAAAACGCCGAGATGTTCGGCATGTCGGAAGGCTCCGGCTGCTCGATTGAGGAAAAATACACAAGGGTGCGCCCGAGACGCTCGTCGTTTGAAAGGTAATCGTCAAGCTTTTTAAGCGCGTCTTCGTCTAAATCGCGCTTAGGCGCCGCCAAAACCGCGATAACGGATTCCGGGTCTATCTCCTCTGTCAAAAGATTCGTGTGGGTCACCGTGTAGTTGTTAAGCTCAAACAGCGCCTGAAGCGTCGGGAGCTCCGTCTCGTTGTGTCCCGTTAAAAAGGCGACTCCCACAGTTTTATCGCTTGTCACGTTCAGCATGGCGGAGGTCATGGCCTGCTCCGCCTGCGACGACGCGATCATCATCTGGCCCTGATACGACTCGATGTTATAAAGCTGGTACGGTGTGAGGTCGCGCACCTTGCCGCCGCTTGTCACGAGTATGGTGTTCGGGTTTAGCTGCAAATCGGGAAAACGGCTTTCAAAAGCCGGATTCCTCAGCAAATCGACGTACTCGACGTGTACGCGGGGAGATTCAAGCGCGTAGCGCTTTAGCACCTCGTTTGCCTGTACCGAGTAGACGTTGCCTTGAAGGAAGGCCTCCTCGGAGCTTAAAACGTAGATTGTGACGTCCTTATCAAGATTTCTAAGGAAGCTTTTCGATTCCTCGGATATGCTGAACAGATTATTCTCGGTCAAGTCGATAGACAGGATATACCGCTCCGACAGCGACGTGACGACCATGTTAAGAACGACGATCATTGCGATTGCAATCGCGGTTATCGCCGTAGCTGCGCTGCCCTGGCGGAATGTGCGGCTGTTTAATAATTTTTTCATCTTTCGTATCCCTCCCTAGCTCCAGCGGCGCTTGTCAAGCACGCGGACAGTCAGGAACAAAAATACCGCGCAGATGCTTAAAAAGAACACGACGCCCGAAAGCTCGAGTTTGCCTACGGTAAACGCGCTGTACCGGCTGAAAAATGCGATGCTCATAAACACCTGCCTGAGCCACGGCACGGTGATGGTCGGGGCGACGGAATCAATGATGATCAGCGTAAGCGCTATGGCAAACGAGCCGACTGCCGCGATGAGCTGGTTCTCCGTTAAGGAGGACACGAACAGCCCGATTGAGATAAAGGCCATCCCCATCAAAAGGAGCGCTATGAAGTTGCCCATCACGTGCGCCCATCCCGGCGGCGCGTACACGGCGATTACCATAGCGTAAACAATCGTTGCGGCAAGGCTTAAAAGATAAACCAGCACGGCCGCTAGGAATTTGCCGAGAACAAGCGCCAGAAGCGAAACCGGGGCTGTCAAAAGCGCCTGGTCGGTCTTGTGTTTTTTGTCCTCTGAAAAAAGGCGCATGGTCAAAAGTGGCACAAGAATCAGGACAATGGTAAACATGCTGTTAAAAGTAAACGACAGGTCGCTGCTGTTGCTTAAAAGGCATGTCATCGTAAAGTAAAAGCCCCCGAAAATGTAAAACACCGCGAGAAAAATATATCCGATTGGCGACGCAAAATATGCTGAAAGCTCTCGCCTCATAATTGCCGTCATGATTCTTCACCACTTTCCCTGGTTTCGTCTTCGCTTTCCCCGCCGCTGTCCGGCGCGTCCGGCCGGGCCTGTTCCGCCGCCGGGCTGTTTTCATCCGTGAGCTGGAGGAAAATATCCTCAAGGGAAAGCTCGCTGCCCCGAAGCGCAAGGATTGGCCAGCTCCGCTCGGCTAAGCGCAAAAAGACGTCGCGCCTCACGTCATGGCCGGCCTCCGCCTCAAGGATAAAGTCGTAAACGCTGTCCTCGCGCATGCCCAGCTTGTCCACGCAAAGCATATGCGGCACCTTTGACAGCAGATCGAAAACGGAAGACTCCGGACCGTCGACGCGGATTGTGAGCTTCTTGTCGCCGCTCATTGCCTTCGACAGGTTATCGGGCGTGTCGTCCGCGATGATTTTGCCTTTGTTTATCACGATGACCCGCTCGCACGCCGCCTGAACCTCCGACAGGATGTGGGAGGACAGGATTATCGTATGCTTTTCGCCGAGTTCTTTTATCAGCTTGCGGATTTCGATAATCTGCTTCGGGTCAAGCCCGACGGTGGGCTCGTCCAATATCAGCACGTCGGGATTCCCCAAAAGCGCCTGCGCAAGCCCGACGCGCTGACGGTAGCCCTTTGAGAGGTTTTTGATGATGCGGCCATACACGTCGGCAATCTTGACGTGATCACAGATTTCGTCTATATGGCTTGCTTTTATAAGCTTTACCTTTTTTAAATCAAACATGAAGCTTAGATATTCCTTAACCGTCATGTCAAGGTAAAGTGGCGGATGCTCCGGCAGGTACCCAATCTTTGACTTTACCTTAATCGGGTCTTCGAGTATTTCGGCGCCGTCAACCGTGACCGTGCCCATCGTGGAGCTGGAATATCCCGTTATAATGTTCATGGTCGTGGTTTTTCCGGCTCCGTTCGGGCCTAAAAAGCCCAGAATCTCTCCGGCTTTTACGGTAAAGCTGATGTCGTCCACAGCTGTTTTCGCGCCATACCGCTTAGTAAGACTTTTCACTTCTATCATATGGCTACCTCCATGAGTATAATATATAAGATAGATAATACCAAAATTTGCAGCGCAATATGTGAATAAACAATTTATATTATGCACTAAAATTGAAAAATTTCAAGTTATTTCCTGAAAAATGATTTGCAACCATCTTAAAAAAGAGGTATAATTCAATTCAAAGGAGGAGGATAACGTGGCAGTAATAAAAAGTTTTCAAGCAATCCGGTTTACTGAAAAAGCAGGCGAATTAAAAAATCTTGTATGTCCGCCGTACGACATCATAAGTGAGGACGAGCGCGAGGAATACTTAAAAATAAATGAGAATAACATCATAAGGCTTGAGCTTCCCCGCGAAGGAAGCGACCCGTACCTGAAAGCGGGTAAAACTCTAAAAAAATGGTTGAGCGAAAAAATCCTTTCAACAGACGAAACCCCTGCGATATATATATACGAGGAGGAATTTACCGCCGACGGAATACGACGCAGGGTAAAGGGATTTACATGCCGAATCAGGCTCGAGGAGTTTTCCGCGGGCGTCGTTTTGCCGCATGAGGAGACGCTTTCAAAAGCAAAGACAGACCGCTTTAACCTGATGTGCGCCGCAAAATCCAATTTCAGCGCGATACAATCCCTTTATTTCGACAAGGAAAACGAGGTGTTCCCTGTCATTGACGGGCTTTCCAAAGGCGAGCCAGACAACGAGGTCGAGGACGGCGCCGGCGTAATACACCGGCTTTGGATTGTTACGGACCCGGAGAAAATATCCGAAATCTCAAGGCTGATGGCCGATAAAAAGATTTATATCGCAGACGGCCACCACCGCTACGAAACCGCGCTATTCTACCGCAAGCATCTGGCCGGGACCGGCAAGCCCGTAGGCGAAAACCATCCCGCGAATTATGTCATGATGCACCTTGTCAACATGGAAAACGACGGGCTTGTGGTATTTCCCACGCACAGGATTGTGAGAAGACTTGCGAATTTCAACATGGAAAAACTTGTTAAAGGCTTAAAAAGGTATTTTGAGGTAACAGACTGCGAAAACGCGGAGCAAGCGCTTTTGGATCAGGCAAGAGATAACAGGAAAGCCTTTGTTATGTACGCGGGCGGAAAGTCAAAGCTCCTTGTCTTAAAAGACGTGAAGGTCATGAAAGAGCTTTTGCCGGGGAAGTCGCAGACATACAGGAACCTTGACGTATCCGTGCTGCATACGCTTGTGCTCGAGCGCCTGTTTAATATAGACAAGGAAAATATGGCGAACCAGAAAAACCTTGTTTACACGCGCGACGCGAAAAAAGCGTACTCGGCCGTCGACAAGGGCGAAGCGAACTGCGCGTTTCTGATGAACCCGACTAAGGTTTCCGAGGTTGCGGAGGTTTCGGGCGCGAATGAGAAAATGCCGCAGAAATCCACATATTTTTATCCGAAGCTGATAACTGGGCTTGCCATGAACCCGCTTTTCGACAAGTAACCGATTAGCCCGATTACGAATATATTAAAGAAGATTATAATAAAAACCCGAAGAATATCACGCATAATGACCCACCTTTTCTTTATGAGTTTCCAGTTAATTTTTTAATATGCGCGTCCGGTAAAATTATGACGAAAAAAATAATAAAAAACCGTTGACAACTCCTTTGGTTTATGTTAATATCAATAAGCCGTCTATTGAGGTAAGTAGGCGGCTTATTTTTGCAAGCACCTTGAAAATTGAACAACATTTAAAAAAGAAAGCCCTTAAAATTTTTTTAGAGGCCCTGAGAAAAGACGCGAATCGCTTGGAAAGAAATAAGACAGGCAAAGAGCGGATATCGCAGGGCGAAAGTAAACTTAAAGCGAACGAAAAGCCAGAAACGGCGGGAAACCGCCGGTTAAAGAAATTCGTGAGCGGGAAAGCTTTAATTTGGTGTTGGGCCGTAGCTTCAGGCAAAACAGCTTGATGACGGCGGCTTAATATACAACTAAATTAAGAGTTTGATCCTGGCTCAGGACGAACGCTGGCGGCGCGCCTAACACATGCAAGTCGAACGGGCTTTTGACCAACACAGAGTGTTGGGTAGAGAATAGAAAATAGAGAATAGTAGAGACGGAAAAGCGAGAGCAAAGCTAACAAAGAATAACGTTCTACTATTCACCATTCACTATTCACTATCTGGTCAACACTGTGTGTTGGACAAAAGCTAGTGGCGGACGGGTGAGTAACACGTGAGCAACCTGCCTTTTACAGAGGAATAACGCTTGGAAACGGGCGCTAATACCTCATGACATATCGCTGCGGCATCGCGGTGGTATCAAAGGAGTTAAATCCGGTAAAAGATGGGCTCGCGCCCGATTAGGTAGTTGGTGAGGTAACGGCTCACCAAGCCCGCGATCGGTAGCCGGACTGAGAGGTTGGCCGGCCACATTGGGACTGAGACACGGCCCAGACTCCTACGGGAGGCAGCAGTGGGGGATATTGCACAATGGGGGAAACCCTGATGCAGCGACGCCGCGTGGGTGAAGACGGTCTTCGGATTGTAAAGCCCTGTTGCAGAGGACGAAAAATGACGGTACTCTGTAAGAAAGCCACGGCTAACTACGTGCCAGCAGCCGCGGTAATACGTAGGTGGCAAGCGTTGTCCGGAATTACTGGGTGTAAAGGGAGCGTAGGCGGGGACAAAAGTTGGATGTGAAAGGCACAGGCTTAACCTGTGGAGTGCGCCCAAAACTTTGTCTCTTGAGTGATGTAGAGGCAGGCGGAATTCCTAGTGTAGCGGTGAAATGCGTAGATATTAGGAGGAACACCAGTGGCGAAGGCGGCCTGCTGGGCATTAACTGACGCTGAGGCTCGAAAGCGTGGGG
>WRLK01000069.1 GCA_009777635.1 Oscillospiraceae bacterium
TCCCTTATCGTGTCAACCGGGTCGCCGCCGGGGGGGATTTTAACGGAGAAATACGGCTTTTGCCCTGCGTTTACCATGCACCGTCCGCGCAGGCGCGACGCGACGTTTGCGGCGACCGTCATGTCTAAAGTTTCAGGCTTTATCATTATTTGCTCGCCCTGTTGCGTGATTTCGACTACGCCGAGCCTTGCCGCCATACCGCGGACGAGGGATACGTCGATCAGCCCCTTTACGGCGGGCGGGGGCTCCCCGAACCGGTCGATCAATTCGTCCGTGACGTCGAGCGCTTCATCGGCTGCCGTGATGGCGGCTATTTTTTTGTAAATATCAATGCGTTGGCCTAAGTTTTCGATATAATCCTCAGGGATATGCGCGTCAATCCTTAAATCGATCACGCAGTCGGTGAGGGGCGCCTGATTTGCGCCGCCCTGCTCCTCTATCACGGCTTCGCTTAGCAGTTTAAGATACAAATCATAGCCGACGGCTTCTAAGTGCCCGTGCTGCTGCGCGCCCAGGATATTCCCGGCGCCCCTGATCTCAAGGTCCCGCATGGCGATGCGAAAGCCGGAGCCGAACGCCGTGAACTCGCGGATTGCTGTCAGCCGCTTGCTTGCGATGTCGGTAAGGGCCTTGTCCCTGTGGAATGTGAAATACGCATACGCCCGCCTGCTGCTTCGCCCGACGCGCCCCCTTAGCTGGTATAGCTGTGACAATCCCATGCGGTCGGCGTCCTCGATGATGAGCGTGTTGCAGTTTGGCACGTCAACGCCCGTTTCGATGATGGTCGTGCAGACAAGGATATCCACCTCATGCTCCACGAGCTGCTGCCATACCTCTGAAAGCGCGTCCTCGCCTATTCTGCCGTGGGCAGTCACGATCCTTGCGCCGGGCAGATGCTCCTTCAGCCTCATGGCGCAGCTATCGATAGAATCGATGCGGTTATGAAGATAAAATACCTGCCCGTTTCGCCGAAGCTCCTTTTGTATTGCCTGAACGATCACGCCGTAATCGTGCTCTATCACATAAGACTGCACGGGATGGCGGTCCTGCGGCGCCTCCTCGATGATGCTCATGTCGCGAATGCCGCTCATCGCCATGTTCAGCGTGCGCGGTATCGGCGTAGCGGAAAGCGTCAATACGTCGACGCTTGATTTTAATTCCTTGAATTTTTCCTTGTGCTTTACGCCGAAACGCTGCTCCTCGTCTATGACGCAAAGCCCCAGATCGCGGAATTCCACATCCTTTTGCACGACGCGGTGCGTGCCGATCACAATATCGGTGACGCCCTGCTTTGTTTTGGTGATGATTTCCCTTTGCTCTTTCGGGGTCTTGAAGCGGGAGAGCAGCTCAACATTTACGGGATACCCCTCAAACCGCTGGGTAAACGTCTGGTAATGCTGCCACGCAAGGATCGTCGTCGGGACTAAAACGGCGCATTGCTTGCCGTCGAGCACGCATTTGAACGCGGCCCTCAGCGCGACCTCCGTCTTGCCGAAGCCGACGTCGCCGCAAAGAAGGCGGTCCATCGGGACCGGGCGGCGCATGTCGTCCTTTATCTCCTCGGCGCAGCGGAGCTGGTCGTCTGTCTCCTCAAAGGGAAAGCGCTCCTCAAACTCGCGCTGCCAGTCGTTGTCCGGTGAAAACGCAAATCCGCGCGCTTTCATCCTCTCGGCATACAGACGGGTGAGCTCCTGCGCCATCTCCTTTACGGCGCCCTTGACGCGGGCTCTTGTCTTTTGCCACTCCGCCGAATTCAGCTTGCTCAGGCGCACGCGCGTATCCTCCGACGCGCCGATGTATTTCGTGACAAGGTCAAGCTGCGTTACCGGTACGAACAGCGTATCGGTGCCGGCATAGCGAATCTTGATATAATCCTTGATAACGCCGTGCATATCGCGCTTTACGATGCCCTCGAACACGCCGATGCCGTGGGAGGAGTGCACGACGTAATCGCCGGGCAAAAGGTCTGATACGGCCTTTATTTTTTTGCCGTCCTTGTGTTTTTTCTTCCGCCGCACCGCCGCGGGCGCCGTCTTCGAATGCGTGATAAGCGCAAATTTCATGTCGGGATATTCAAAACCGGCGGACAATGTGTTTTCCATTAAGTAAACGCCGCCGGGCTTTAGCGCTCCTAAATCCTTGACGACCGCCGCTTGTATCCCGTCGCGGTTTAAGTCGGACGCAAGCGCCGCGCACGCCCTTCCGGTCCCGGCGAAGACAACGACGCAGTAATCACGTTCTATGAAGCTTTCGAGGTCTTCCTTTAAAAAGCTGTACTCGCCGCCCCACACAGAAAGCTGCACGGCTTTTATATTGTGTATTTCGCGCGGGGAAACGTCGGGCACGGCGCGCTTAAATGTATCGAGAATCACGCTGGTCTCGGCTTCCATGCGCTTTGCAATCTCGGCGTAATCCAAGGAAAACTTGCTAACCGCACCGAACAGGATGCCCCCGGACATCAGCTGCGTTATATCCTCGTGCGCCTGAAATTCCGCTGATTTTAGCGATTCCCGCGCCGCCACGGGTTCCGAGACAAACAAAAGCCGCCCTTTGCAGTAATCGAACAAGGTTTCGGGCTCGCTGTATAATACCGGCAGATACTTGTCGGCGTTTTCAAGGCTAAGTCCGCTTTCAAGCCGCTCTATGTCGCGGTCTATCTGCTCTTTCGCGAGCACGCCGTATTTGCCGCGCAAATTCTTTTTACAGTCCGCCAAAAGCTTTATAAATTTAGCGGGCTCACCGGGCAGAGTTTCTCTGGCCGGCGTTACGGTGACTTCTAAAAGCTGCGATTCACGCCGCTGTGTAACGATGTCGAAGCTCGATATCGTGTCGATTTCATCGCCCCAGAATTCTATGCGCACAGGCTGCGGGCATGACGGCGGGAAAAAATCAAGCAGTCCGCCGCGGACGGAAAACTGCGCCATACCCTCGACTTGCTCCGAGTATTCGTAGCCTGCGTTTTGAAGCAGGAGCCTGAGCCCTTCTATGCTTCTTAAGTCGCCCGGCTTTAGCACAACGGTGGAGGCTTTAAGCTTTGCGCGCGGAATCGTATACTGCACGGCGCCCTCGGCGGACGACACGACGACGGGGCAGCCGCCCTGCAATACGCCGCCTAAAACCCCGAGCCGCGCGTGCTCGTATTCGCGGGAAACGCCTTCGGCCCCGCGGAAAACAAATTCCCGCGACGGAAACAGCACTGCCGCCCGAAAGCCGAAGAGCGCGTTTAAGTCCTCGCAGAGCTTTAGCGCCGAGGGCTCGTTCGGCATGACGACATGCGCCTTTTGCCCTAAAAGCTCGCACAGCGAGTAGATATAGTGCGCCTTGTGCAGGTTGGTAAGCCCCGCCGCAAGCTGCGGCGAGCGTTTGTTTCTGATGCCCGATAACAGCCCCGCGAACCCGGGTGAACTTTCAAGCAATTTTGAGAATTGTTTCATGCGGCGGCTCCTAGTTAAATTTGTTCATGGCCTTGTCGATCTGACCGTCCACGATAAGCCGGACCGCCTCAAATGTGTTGCCGAAGACCTGTGTGAGCAGCTTTCCGTCCTCTTTCGGGAAACGGCTTAAGACCCACGCGGCAAGCTCCATGTCTTTGTGCGGCTTTTCGCCGATTCCAAGCCGTATCCGCGGGAAATCGTCGCGGCCCAAAAGGTAAATGATGTTTTTGAGCCCCTTTTGCCCGCCATCGCTTCCTCCGCGCCTTATCCGCATTTTGCCGACCTCTAGGGTAACGTCGTCTGAAATCACGATCAGGTTTTGGTGAGGCACCTTGTAAAACCGCATAGCGTCGATCACGGACTCCCCGGATTTGTTCATATACGTCGACGGCTTTAAAAACAGCACGCGCTTTTCCGATACCACGGCGTCGCCGCAAAGCGCTTTAAACTTTAAACGCTTCATGTCGAAGCGAAGCTCCTCAGCAATTGTATCAACCGCCAGAAATCCCATGTTGTGGCGGGTGTTTTCATATTCACGGCCCGGATTGCCAAGCCCCGCTACGATGTATTCGATGGGGCCCGCGGCGGAATAGCCCGAGAAAAACTTTTTAAACTTATTAATCATACGATGCCTTATTCCCCTTTATGCAGCCGAATACGCCCGGCATCGAACAATGCCGGGCTTTTTATGCGAACGACAGATAGCAATTAGATCTTTGCTTCTTCCTGATAGATTTTCGCGCTGGTGATGTAGCCGTCGAATATAGCGCCCTCGTCCATGATGATTTTGGTGGCTTCGACCTGTGCCTTTACCCTTGAGCCCTCGCAAAAACGGATCGCGCCGTCAACGTTCACGCTGCCGGAATATATTCCCGCAAACATGGCGCTGCGCGCCTTTACATCGCCCGACACATCGCCTGACGAACCGACGACCAAATCCCCGTCAATAGATATATTGCCCTTAAATACGCCTTCTATCAGAATATTACCGGCACCGCTGATTTCTCCTGCTTCAATTGAAACGCCCTTTGCAATGACTGTGCCGGCGGTAATTCCGCCATATAATTTTTCGCCGTTTTGTTTTTTAAACATAAGAACCTCCTAGTCGTCAACGTCAAACGAACAACGGGGAAACGGGCTTATCTTTGTAAATCCTTTCAATTGCTTCGGCGAAGACCGGCGCTATGGAAAGATGCGTTATTTTATCTATCTGATGCTCAGGATTAAACCGGATCGTATCAAGAAGCACAAGCTCTTCGATGGGGCTGTCCTTTATGCGCTCGATTGCCGGCGGGGAAAGAACGCCGTGGGTCGCGCACGCGAATACTCTGTCTGCGCCGCCCACCTCGACAAGGGCTCTTGCCGCCTGGCAAAGGGTTCCGGCGGTATCGATCAAGTCGTCTACCAGTATGACCTTTTTTCCTCTTACGTCGCCGATAATGTTTACAACCTCGCTGACATTGGCTTTCGGGCGGCGTTTGTCGATAACCGCCATTGGCGCGTCGAATTTTTCGGCAAACTTTCTGGCTCTTGTAACGGAGCCTAAATCAGGCGAAACAATCGTTACGTCGGCTCTTTCGGAGTCGCAAAATTTCCTTTTAAAATATGGTACAAGCAAGGGGCAGCCGATCAGGTGGTCGACGGGGATATCGAAAAACCCTTGAATCTGCGCGGCATGCAAATCCATCGTCAGTACCCTGTCGGCTCCTGCGGAGGTAAGTAAATCCGCCACGAGCTTTGCGGAAATCGGATCGCGGGCTTTTGCTTTCCTGTCCTGACGCGAGTACCCGAAATACGGGATAACGGCGGTGATACGTCCTGCCGACGCGCGCATGAATGCGTCTATCATGATAAGCAGTTCCATTAAGTGGTCGTTGACGGGCTTGCTCGTCGATTGGACTACAAATACGTCGGAGCCGCGTACAGATTCGCCGATGGATACATTGCATTCACCGTCTGCAAACGTGGTTACTTCGCTCTTTCCGAGGGGCAGGCCCAGCGCCGTTGCGATGCCTTGCGCAACATTTCTGTTTGAGTTCCCCGTGAAAATCTTGATGTCTTTGCCATGAAGATTCATGTCAAACACTTCCCATCTTTCCTTTATAAAGCCAAAAACAGCCCGCAGGACAATCCTTTCCTAATTATAGCTCTAAAGCCGTGTTTTGTCAAAAAAGAGGCCCGGAACCTGTATTCCATACTCGAAACACCACTCCCGCGGCGAATTTTCCGTTATGGAATACAGGCTTTTATTTATTGGGCCTTGACCATCCGGTTTTCACGGTTTGTTTTGCGCGTCCGATTACAAGCGCGCCCTCGGGCACGTCCTCGGTGACGGTGGTGCCGGCCGCCGAATAAGAGCCGTCATGAAGAGTAACGGGCGCCACAAGGTTTGTGTTGCAGCCGATGAAAACATCGTCGCCCACGGTTGTGCGGTGCTTTTCGGCGCCGTCGTAGTTTACGGTCACAACGCCGCAGCCGAAGTTGCACCGGGCGCCGACGTCCGAGTCGCCCACGTAAGTGAGGTGCGCAACGGACGTGCGCTCGCCGATATTCGAATTTTTAAGCTCCACGAAATCGCCGATTTTGGCGCCGCTTGCAATATGGCAGTTCGGGCGGATATTGCTCATGGGGCCGATTTTGACGTTGTCTTCAACTGCTGAAGAATCTATGTACGATGAGATGACGCGGCAGCCGTCGCCAATGGAGGCGTTGTCAAGATATGCGTTCGGGCCGATTTCGCAATTTTTGCCGACCGATGTTTCACCTCGCATGATCGTGCCGGGTAAAATCACACTCCCCTTGCCGATCAAAACGCCGTCCGTTATGATGATGCCGTCGTCGATTGGGATAATCACGCCATTTTCGCGGTGCTTCTCAAGGATTTCAATCCTCCTTTGCAAAGTGTAGGATGAAAGCGCATGATTACTGTTTTCCAAACACAGACCCCCTTTATTAATTTAATTATCGCAAGTTTTCTTGGTATTTGCAAGTAAAATTACTTTTATTTTGTAAAAATAACAAAAATAATATTTTTAATTAAAACAGGATAATTCATTATTACGAATTGCAAAGCAAACCGCTTGTATGGTATAATATTTAGCGGAATACAAGTTCTAACAAAAAAAATCAGGAGGTAGAAAATTAGTGAGCACGAAATATGTTTATCTGTTTTCGGAAGGCAATGCGAAAATGAGAGATCTGCTCGGCGGCAAGGGCGCGAACCTTGCTGAAATGACAGGGCTTGGCATGCCGGTTCCGCAAGGGTTCACGGTTACGACCGAAGCCTGTACGCGCTATTATGACGACGGCAAAAAAATTGACTCTGCAATCGAGGCGGAAATCTTTAAAAACGTCTTGGCGCTTGAGGAAATTTCAGGCAAGAAGTTCGGCGACAACGAAAACCCGATGCTTCTGGCTGTCCGGAGCGGCGCCAGGGCTTCAATGCCCGGCATGATGGACACCGTTTTGAACCTCGGCTTAAACGACATAGCCGTCGAGGGTCTTGCGAAACGCACAAGCAACCCCCGCTTTGCGTATGACAGCTACCGGCGCTTCATCCAGATGTTCGCGGACGTTGTAATGGAGGTTCCGAAGTCGAGCTTCGAGAAAATCATCGACGAGATGAAAGAAGAAAAAGGTATAAAAGAAGACGTCGAATTTACAGCCGACTGCTTAAAAGAGATGGTTGTGAAATTCAAGGCGTACTTCAAAGAGCAAAAGGGCTTCGATTTCCCTCAGGACCCGAACGTCCAGCTCATCGAGGCAATCACGGCTGTTTTCCGCTCATGGGATAACCCCCGCGCGAACTACTACCGCATGATGCACGGCATCCCCTACTCATGGGGCACCGCCGTCAACGTTCAGATCATGGTTTTCGGCAACACCGGCAACAAATCGGGCTCAGGCGTTGCGTTCTCCCGCAACCCGGCAACAGGCGAGAAAAAGATTTACGGCGAGTATCTCTTAAACGCGCAGGGCGAGGACGTTGTAGCGGGCATCCGCACCCCGGACCCGATGGAGAACCTGAAAACCACCATGCCCGAAGTATATAACCAGTTCGTTGCAAACGCAACGAAGCTCGAGCAGCATTATAAAGATATGCAGGATATGGAGTTTACCATAGAAGACGGCAAGCTCTTCATGCTCCAGACGCGCAACGGCAAGCGCACCGCCGCCGCCGCCCTCAGGGTTGCGGTCGAGCTCGTCGAGGAAGGCATGATCGACAAGAAGCAGGCAGTCCTTATGCTTGACCCGTCGCAGCTTGACACGCTTTTGCATCCCCAGTTTGACGAGGCGGCGCTAAAGGCCGCGAAGCCCATCGGGCAGGGACTTGCCGCATCACCCGGAGCCGCAAGCGGGCGCGTCGTATTTTCAGCCGATGACGCCGTTGAATGGACCGGCAGGGGCGAGACCGTAATCCTTACCCGTATGGAGACTTCCCCCGAAGATATCGCGGGAATGGATTGCGCCGCCGGTATCCTTACCGCCCGCGGCGGCATGACCTCCCACGCGGCGGTCGTTGCCCGCGGCTGGGGCCGCTGCTGTGTAGCGGGCTGCGGAGACATTGTTTTAAACGAAGAAGGAAAATTCTTTACCCTTGGCGGCAAGACCATCAAGGAGGGCGACTACATCTCCATCAACGGCTCAACAGGGTATGTCTACGATGAATCCATCCCCACCGTTGAAGCCGAGATCGGCGGCCATTTCAGCACAATCATGGGCTGGGCAGACGAATTCCGCCAGCTTGAGATACGCACAAACGCAGATACCCCCGAAGACGCGGCTACTGCCATTTCGTTCGGCGCAAAGGGCATCGGGCTTACGCGTACCGAGCATATGTTCTTTGAGGCCGACCGTATTATGCCGATGCGCGAGATGATTCTCTCCACCAGCCTTGAGCAGCGCAAAGCCGCGCTGGATAAGCTTTTGCCCATGCAGAGGGGCGACTTTGAGGGCATCTACGAGGCAATGCAGGGATATCCTGTAACCATTCGCTTCTTAGACCCGCCGCTTCATGAATTCCTGCCGCAAAACGATTCTGACATCAAAAAGCTTGCCGAGGAAATGGGAATCACCTTTGACCAGATCAAGAACGTCATCGATTCCCTGCACGAATTCAACCCGATGATGGGCTTCCGCGGCTGCCGTTTGGCCGTCAGGTACCCCGAGATTGCCGAGATGCAGACAAGGGCCGTCATTGAGGCCGCAATCAACGTACAGGGCAAGCATCCCGAATGGAACATTGTCCCCGAGATTATGATCCCGCTGCCCGGCGAAGCCAAGGAATTTAAATTTGTAAAGGATATCGTTGTCGCCACAGCCGACAAAATAATCAAGGAGAAAGGCTCCAGCCTCAAGTATATGGTCGGCACAATGATGGAGATCCCGCGCGCTTGCCTTACCGCCGACGAGGTGGCAAAGGAAGCCGAGTTCTTCTCGTTCGGCACAAACGACCTTACGCAGATGACCTTCGGCTTCTCCCGTGACGACGCCGGTAACTTCCTGAACACATATTACGAAAACAAAATCTACGAAACCGACCCGTTCCAGCGCTTAGACCAGACCGGCGTCGGCAAGCTCGTCGAAATGGCGGTTAAGCTGGGCAAGGAAGCAAGGCCCGAACTCAAGCTTGGCGTTTGCGGCGAACATGGCGGAGACCCGAGCTCCATCGAGTTTTTCCATAAGGTGGGGCTTGCGTATGTTTCCTGCTCGCCGTTCCGTGTGCCAATCGCACGCCTTGCGGCAGCCCAGTCGGCAATCAGGAACCCGCGATAAATATAACGCAACTGTCAAAATGGCACAAGGAGCCCGCCGTATGGCGGGCTCTTATGCTAAAAATCTAAGGAGCGGAAGGCATATGGAATTTCGAAAGCTTGGTAAAACAGGAAAAAATGTCAGCGCAATCGGGCTTGGCTGCGAGCATCTGGACCTAAAGCCTTACGATCAGGTCAAAGAAACGATTGACGCGGCCTTTGCGTGCGGCGTCAATCTGTTCGACGTGTTTATGCCGGGGCGCGAGGTCCGCGAGAACATCGCAAAAGCGATGGGCGGCAGAAGACGCGACGTGATGATACAGGGCCATATCGGCGCAACGGACATAAATCAGCAGTACGACATAAGCCGCGACATGCCTGCTGTCAAAAAGTATTTTGAGGATTTATTGCGCATTTTCGGAGGATATATCGATTTTGGCATGTTGTTTTTCATCGATTCGGAAAAGGATTATCAGGGCGTTTTCGAAACAGGGTTTATCGAATATGCCGAGCAGCTTAAAAAACAGGGATATATCGGGCATATCGGGTTTAGCTCACACAATCCCGAGATTGCGGCGCGGGTGATAGACACCGGCGTGCCGGAGCTTATGATGTTCAGCGTGAACCCCGCGTTCGACATGCTGCCGTCCGCCGAATATGTTTTCGACCACTTTGAGAAAGGCTTCGGCTCCGATATGTTTAAGGGCATAGACCAAAAACGCGCTCAGCTTTACAAGCTCTGCACGCAAAAGCAAATCGGCGTCACCGTCATGAAGGCGTTCGGCGCGGGAAAGCTTCTCGCAAAAGAACACACGCCGTTTGAAAATCCGCTGACTGTGCCGCAGTGCATACACTACGCGCTGTCAAGGCCGTCTGTCGCAAGCGTGTTGCCGGGCTGCAAGACGAAAGACGAAATGATGGACGTCATGCGGTATTTCGACGTATCGGACGAGGAACGCGACTATACCGGGGCGCTGAGCTGCGTCCGCAATGATTTCAGGGGAAGCTGCGTTTATTGCAGCCACTGCCAGCCGTGTCCTGCCAATATCGACATCGCCGCGGTCATGAAGTACTTAGATATCGCAAGGCTTGATACCAATGATATCCCGCCGGGCGTCCGCGCGCACTACAACAGCCTTTCAAGCGGCGGCGGCGCGTGCATCGCGTGCAAAAGCTGCGAGGAGCGCTGTCCGTTCGGCGTGCCGATCATCAGTAATATGGAGGAAGCGGCGGCATTGTTCGGAAGCTAAATACTGATTTTTTCAAGCAACCACACGATGTTTTCGCCCAATCGCCGCATGGTGTCGATTCCCTCTTCGTCGTTTTCATAATCGCCGGGAACACGCGATAAGCTCATGTTCCAATATATGCTTCCCGGTATGATCATATCGTTGATTAAAAAGAAATGCTGTATCGAATCAAGGGTATGTATCCCGCCCGCGCGGCGCACGGCGCTGACGGCGGCGCCAATCTTGCGCGAAAGCGACATGCCGTCGCTTCTCGAAACATATCCGCACCTGTCGATGACGGCTTTTAACTCCGGCGTCAAGTCGGAAAAATAAGTGGGCGACCCCAGCAAAACCGCGTCGGCTTCTTTCATTTTTGCGTAAACCTCGTTCATCCAATCGTCGATGGCGCAGCGTCCGGGGTGATTCCTGCACTTCCCGCAAGCCGTGCACCCGCGCACAGCTTTACCTCCGGCCTGGTACAGCTCCGTTTGAAGCCCCGCTTCCCCGCATACCGAAAGGACGGTCTTCAGCATCCCGGCAGTATTGCCGTCATGTCTCGGGCTTCCGTTTACAGCGAATACTTTCATCATTTCAGCTCCTTTTGTCTGTTTATTTAATAATACTAGGGCGTGTTCCCACTATCCGAAATGTTCAGGTTTTGAGCAGATTTTGTGCCAGCCTAGGCAAAAATTCGCAGGAATACTTGGCGTATTTCAAGAATTTTTAACGACGAATGGCGCAAAATCTGCCAAAAGATGGGCGTTGAGCGGTAGTGGGAACACGCCCTAATACTTTCTTATGCGCAATACATTAATTTTATCAAAATAAAAGTTTAGCGTCAATGGAATTTATGCTTGCCCAAATGGCAAAAAACCGCTTGACTTTTCCAAAAATTAGTATTATACTTACCACAAAGGCCCAATAAAAACAGAGGGCCGCATGGCCGTCGAAGGCGCTCCAACACCAACGACGGGCAAAGGTGGCAAACGTTCAACACCAACACCCTTGCACTTCCACACGACCTGACTAATTATACCACAATCCCTTT
>WRLK01000070.1 GCA_009777635.1 Oscillospiraceae bacterium
CTTTTGTTTTGCGTACTGACAGGAGCCATGTTTGGCCTCCTAAATGGCATATTGATCGCAAAAGGCAAGATTGTGCCTTTTGTGGCGACACTCGGCATTCAAATGGTGGCGTCCGGATTCGGCGCGATCGTGTCAAGGGTCATGACGATGCGCTACCCGACGGTGGACAGCGAGGACGGTATATTCAAGCTGGTTCTCTATAAGGCGAGAAACGGCTTTCCCATGGGGATTATTTGGCTTGCGCTGTTCTTTTCGCTGGCTTATATCCTGCTCAACTTTACAAGGTTTGGCCGCTACGTGTACGCAATAGGCTCAAACGAGGAGGCCACAAGGCTTTCGGGCGTCAATGTGGACAAATGGAAAATCCTTGTCTATGTCGTCGTAGGCACCTTTGCCGGAATGGCCGGCGTTATGTTCGCGGCGGCGTACACTTCGATCGTACCTGCGACCGGCGCGGGAATGGAAATTCTCGGTATCGCGGCGGTCGTCATCGGCGGCACCAGCCTCGCGGGCGGCGTAGGCACCCTGACGGGTACGATCATCGGCGTGTATATCATGGCGGTCTTAAGGCAGGGGCTTATGTCAATGGGTCTTCAGCCCCACTATCAGACGTTCTTTACAGGCATTGTCGTAATCGCGGCAGTTATGCTTGATAATTATAGAACCAAAAAAGCAAGCCGGGTAAAGAAATTATAAGTATCCACGAAAACAAAACAAAAACAGAGAGGAAATCGACGAATGAAAAAATTTATAACAATTGCCCTTACCCTTATGCTTATTCTTGTACCGTTTGCAGGCTGCGGCGGCTCGGCTCCCGCTCCCGCGGCACCGGCTGAACCTGCCCCCGCGGCGCCGGCTGAACCGGCTCCCGCCGCCCCGGAAGCGCCACCGGCAGACGACGGCGAGCCGTTGTTTATCCCGGTTATCTCAAAGGGCTTCCAGCACCAGTTCTGGCAGACTGTTGCCAAGGGCTCACAGGACGCGGCCGACAAACACGGCGTGAGGATTGATTTCCAAGGACCGCCTTCCGAATCCGATATTCAGGTTCAAGTTGACATGGTAAACGCGGCGCTCGCCCAAAACCCCGCCGCACTTTGCCTTGCGGCGCTCGACACGCAGTCGCTTGACAGCCAGTTGAACCAGGCGCTTTCTTCGGGTATTCCCGTAGTTGGCTTTGACTCCGGCGTTCCTGACGCCCCTGCAGGCTCCATCGTATCGACGGCGTCGACCAACAACGAGAGCGCGGGCGCTTTAGGCGCTGAGGAAATGTTCAAGGAAGCCGGTATTGCCGCGAAAATCAGTGGCGCGACCGCTGCCGCCCCCGTAGTAATCGGCGTTGTTTCCCAAGACGCGACCTCCGCTTCCATCGTAGGTCGTACACGCGGTTTCGTCAACAAAATGCTTGAGCTCGCAGAAGGCGTACACCCGGGCGGCGTTGAAGTCGCGGGCCATGACGTGTTCAATAAAGCGGCTTCCGGAGATGTGGTCGTAACCATCCTGGTTTCCGTACCTCCGAGCCCCAGCAGCGCGGATCTTCAGGCTGCCGCCCAGACTATGCTGCAAAATACCAGCAACCTCATCGGCGTATTTTGCTCTAACGAAGGCGCGGTTGGCGGCGTGCTCGCAGCTACAAACGACGGCACCGACCTTGACCGTGATAACGGCAGGTACAGCGATTTGATCGTAGTCGGCTTCGACGCCGGCAGCGTGCAGAAAAACGCGGTCAAAAACCAGTATTTCTACGGCGCCATCACGCAGGACCCCTATATGATCGGCTTCTTGGCGGTTGAGCTTGCCGTTAAAGCGGTCAACGGCGAATCTGTTGATGAAATCGTCGATACCGGCGCTAAATTCTACAGCCACGCAAACATGGACCAGCCTGACATCGCGCAGCTTCTTTACGATTAATCAGGATTTAAAATCATAAACAAAACTCGGGCGGGATAAAATCCCGCCCGAGTTTTGTTTATTTAATCCTCACCTTTACAAAACGTACCGCATCGTATGGGAGGCCGTCACAAATTTTTCGCGCCGATAAAAGCTTTTACCGATTTCATTTTCCTCTAACACAAATAGCTCCAGATATGCAAGCCCACGGCTTATCGCCCACTCCTTCGCTTTTTCAAGCAGCGCTTTGCCCGCGCCGCGCTTTCTGTATTGCGGCGTTACATAAAAATCCACGATTGTGGCAAATCTGTGTGGAACAACGGAAGGGTACGCAGGCGTTTTGTCCTCCTCAACATGGATAAATCCAATCACTGTATGTTCCGTATCATCTGTCTCTGCTACAAATATTACCCCGGTTGTCCCCTCGACTACGCTTTTGGGATACTGCCCGCTTTCCTTTGCCGCAGCGCAAAAAGAGGGCTGTTGTGAGTGGTTATATTTAAAAAATTCATCAAACAACCGGCTTATCTGCTCAATATCTTCAACAGTCGCTATCCTGACAAGCATGATTTCACCCCTTTGTGCGAAAACCGTTAAACCACGCCCGTTCTTCAAAATGCTTTTTATCCGGGCGGCTAAGCGGCTCTTCCGCTATCCCGACAGGCAGGAAGCAAACTAAATCATAATCGCCGGGAACGCCTAGAATATCCGCCATTTTCCGCCCGATTGCGTCGGTATCGGTGATTTGTCCCTCGTACCAGCAGCTTTGGTATCCAAGTTCGACTATCGTAATCAGCATGTTCTCAATCGCCGCCGAATAATCCTGTATATTGAAAACCCTGTCCCTGTACGCGATCATTTTTTGCGTCAGCACGCAAATCATAGCAGGCGCGGTCTTAGCGTTAGGCTTCCCTATAAGCTCATGCAGCTTGCTAAGCAAATCCGCGTCGTCTACAGCGATTAGGCTTGTCGTCTGCTTATTGCATCCGGATGGCGCTGAAAGTCCCGCCTCCATGATTTTTATAAGGTCTTCCCTTAGAATTTTCGTGTTCTTGTAGCGTCCGCGATAGCTTGTTCTTTCTGTGATTGCTGTTAATGCTGTCATAATGATTTCCTCCCCGATTATACTCATATATGTGTAACTTAAACAGTATATAATTTTGTAACGTCAGCTCTACTTTGCTTCAAGCCAATTCTCCCCGCGCCCGACCTCGGCTTCCATCGGGACCGTGAGGCTTACGGCGGCCTCCATCTCCTCCTTTAAAAGCCTTGCTACCGTGTCCGCCTCGCCTTTTGGGCTTTCCACAATCAGCTCGTCGTGCACCTGTAAAATCAGTCGCGACTGGAGCTTCTCCGTTTTTAGCCGCCTAAATACGCGAACCATCGCAATCTTAATGATGTCGGCGGCTGTCCCCTGTATCGGCGTGTTCATAGCGACGCGCTTGCCGAATTCGCGAGTCTGCCTGACTGACGATTTTAGCTCCGGCAGGTACCGTCTGCGCTCAAAAAGTGTTTTTACGTAGCCGTTTTCCTTGCCGAATGAGACGACGTCCTCCATGAATTTTCTAACGCCCGAATACGTCGCAAGATAGCTTTTGATATACTTGTCGGCTTCGGCGACCGTGACGCCGATGTCCTGGGAGAGGCTGTAAGCCCCGATGCCGTAAACAATGCCGAAATTGACTGCTTTCGCGCGGCTTCGCATGATGGGCGTAACGAACAGCGGCGGCATGTCAAACACTTGCGCGGCCGTGTTCGTGTGGATATCTTCCCCGGATAAAAAAGCCCCCGTCATGTTCTCGTCGTTTGCGATATGCGCGAGCACGCGCAGCTCAATCTGCGAGTAGTCGGCGTCAATCAGCACGCAGCCGCTTCCCGCGCGGAAAAACCGCCGAAGCTCGCTGCCAAGCTCCGTTCTCACGGGTATGTTTTGCATATTAGGCTCAGTTGAGGAGATTCTCCCCGTTCTCGTCAGCGTCTGCTGGAAGCTTGTATGGATTCTCCCGTCTTCTCCCACCGTCTTTAACAGCCCGTCGACATACGTTGATTTAAGCTTTGCAACCGTCCTGTACTGGAGCACGCGCATGACGATTTCATGCTTGTTTTTCAAGCCTTCAAGCACTTCCGCGTTCGTTGAGTAGCCCGTCTTCGTCTTCGTTCTCGCGGGCAATCCGAGCTTCTCGAACAGTATCACGCCAAGCTGCTTCGGAGAATTTATGTTAAACACTTCTCCCGCATGAGCATATATTTCCTCCTGTAGCCGCGTGATTTCAGCCTCAAGATTCTCGCCGTATTTTTTAAGGCCGCCGGTATCGATCTCAAAACCCGCGTGCTCCATGCCGGCAAGCACCTGCGAAAGCGGAAGCTCTATCCCGCTAAACAATTCTCCCTGCCCGTTTGCTTCAATCTTACTTTCGAGAATATCCGCCAGCCTTGTAAAGACCGCGCAATCCTCCAAAAACGCCGAATGCGCGCCAAGCAGGTTGTCAAGCCCGATGGCCGGATTCGCCCCATGCTCTGCGGCAAGCCGCGCGATTTTGTAGTCGTTTGCGGTAGGATTTAGGATGTATCCCGCAATCTCCGCGTCAAACACGATGTTCTGCGGCTCGAAGCCTTTGTCAAGCCCGAAGCGGTATATGTTTTTGATGAGGTTCGTGCGCTTTTTCACGGTTGCTTTCAGGATTCTCTCAGCGGTTTCCGCCACGTTTTTATCGGTTAAATAAAGCTTCTCCTCTGTGATCGCGCACACTGCCGACGGGATATTCCCCTGAAATAAAAACAAAACATCGAGCGTGCCGCCTTTCCCGAGAAGCTCGCCGGGAAGCTCGTTGAACACGATTTCAATCGGATTTGCAGAAGATTGCAGAGGCTCGGACTGCGGCTGCGCCTCCGCCGTGACGCCCAGCCTGTCGATCAGCGTAAACATCTCGAGCCGCGACATCAGCGCGTATGCCTTTGGGTTGTCGGTGAGCTTTTGCCTGTAATGCTCAATGTCGGCGTCGATCGGCACGTCCTGGTTGATTGTGACAAGCTCGCGGCTTAAAGAAGCCATCTCACGGCCCGCGCGAAGCTTCTCCCGCACCCCGTCTTTCACCGGCAGCGTATCTAAATCTTCATAGATTTTATCTAAGTTTCCGAACTCCTTAATCAGCGCAAGCGCGCCCTTCTCCCCTATTCCGGCGACGCCCGGCACGTTATCCGACGCGTCGCCCATCAGCGCCTTTACGTCAATCAACTGCACAGGCGCAACGCCATACTTTTCAAATATGGCTTTCTCGTCGTAAAGCTCCGCCTGAGGCTTGCCGCCCTTTGTCGACGCCAGCCGCACACTGACGCAGCCGCTTATTAGCTGCAGCGTATCCCTGTCGCCTGTCGCAATCACGCAATCGTCGCCTTTTTGGCAGCATGATTTGCTGAAAGTGCCGAGCAGGTCGTCGGCCTCGAAGCCCTCAAGCTCGACGCAGGCGTAGCCCAAATACCCGAGCAGTTCCTTTAGCAGCGGCATTTGCTGTGCAAGCTCGTCCGGCATGCCCTTGCGCTGCGCCTTATATCCGTCGTATTTCTCATGCCGAAACGTCTTCGCGCGCGTGTCAAAGGCGATCGCGACGGCGTCGGGCTGCGTTTCCTGCAGCATACGCAACAGGATCGTCAAAAACCCGTATATGCCGTTTGTAAACGTGCCGTCCTTTGTGGCAAGCGCCTTGATGCCGTAATACGCCCGGTTGAGTATGCTGTTTCCGTCTACCGCGAGCAGCTTCATGAAATCCCGCCTTTTATAATTGATCATGTGGAATGGACAATTGCTGTGATTTGTTGATTTGTGTGTGTGGATAAGCGCAAGCCGCGCAGTATGCTTATTATCTCGGGTTACATCTTTTTACCGATATAGAAAACATATCCGTAATACTGCTTGTATTTTGAATACAGCTCCACTTCATACTTACTGCTCTTGATATATTCTTCAACTATTTCGTTGCCAACATACTTTTCCATAACTGCTTTTTCGGCGGATGTTTTCGGTATAAAATAGTTGTCAATCCAACATTCATCGGGCAATGTAAATACAGTAATAAGATTATAGCCGCATTTTTGCATGATTGAAGTGTTATACTCAATAGTATCTAATCTGCAACCTGCGTCGCTCCAAAATTTTTCAACCTCGTCAGGGTGATTATCGGTGAGCCAAGAGGGACAAGTCAGCGAAATATAACCGCTATCTTTGATAAATCCGTTCCAATGACTTAACGCCTTTTCAACCCCGATACCGTCTATGACACCCTCGCACCAAATAACGTCAAACTTGCTTGAACTTGAAAAAGAAGAATCTTTTATTTCTTCCAGCTTTTCAATATTACCAACAATGCCCTTTGCTCTGTTTTGCAAATTTAGTTTCTTTACATTTTCATTGAAAACGGTAATAAATTCTGAAAATTGGTCTATACCGATAACGCTCCCTGCTGTATGTTGAGCAAGCACCATTGTTTGACCGCCTGTTCCGCACCCTAAATCTAACAAGCGTGAATTTTCATCAAGATTTTCGATAAAACTTAATGCTTTCAAGGTCATTTCGGCACTACCCGGACCTTGTCGTTCCAATCCTATATGTGTTTCGATAAGTATGTCGAGCATTGATATTTCTTTGTTTTCCATTTGTTTCTCCTTAAATAAATTATCTGCAGCCGCCTAATCGCCGGCGCCCCCCGCGCCCCTGCGCTGTTTCAGGATAAACACCGCCGGCTCGAACACAAAAGCAATCAAAAACAGGCCGTAAACCAGCGTTATAAAGGATGCGGCTATGTTGATGCCTAAACTTGAGATGCCTCCGGCGTCGGAGAAGTCCAGATTATATAAGATATTCAAAAAGCAAATAAGCACGCCGATTGCCGATACCATCCCCGTTGTTTTTGACAGCAGCCGGAAGAGCGAGACCGCCTGTAAACGCATTTCTTTTGAAATATCCTTCTTCGGAAAAATTGCCGCCCGAAAGCCGTGGTAAAACACCTTGAAGCTTCTCGTTGCCGTCAAAACAGCCAGCAGCGAAAAGATTATTAACATCAGCGAAACCGTGTCAATAAAATCCTGGGTGTAACCGCCGAGATAAACCGCGAAAAACCACAAAAAGAACAGAGCTATTCCCAAGCCTAACAGAAGCATACAGACACCCCTTTCAAATGATGAAACCAGTATACCACAAAACCTTGTCAAAATCTTGCTTTTTTGTTAAGATGGTTGCATGATTTTCCGTTAGAGGGATGGATATTGAAATTGCAATTAGGCGAGATAAAACTTGAAAAAACGGCGGCGCTTGCGCCTATGGCGGGCGCCGCCGACCGCGCGTTCCGCGAGATTTGCGCGGAGCTTGGCGCGTGCTGGGTCGTCGGGGAAATGGCAAGCGCGAAAGGCTTGAGCCTTGGAAGCCAAAAAACTGCGGAGCTTCTCCTGCTTTCCGGAAAGGAGCGCCCCGGCGCCGTTCAGTTATTCGGGGATGAGCCGGACACAATGGCTTTCGCAGCCGAAACGGCGGCGGAGTTTAATCCCGACGCCATCGACGTCAACATGGGCTGCCCGGCTCCGAAGGTCACAGCCGGGGGCGGAGGATGCGCGCTGATGAAAAACTTACCGCTTGCGGGCGAGATTGTGCGGGCGGCCGTGAATGCTTCCGGCATACCGGTTACGGTGAAAATCCGCAAGGGGTGGGACGATGACAGCGCAAACGCAGTTGAAGCCGCTGTCATCGCGGAGGAAAACGGCGCTGCTGCCGTTACGGTCCACGGCCGCACAAGACAGCAGATGTACGCCCCGCCCGTCGATCTCGGGATTATCGCCGCGGTAAAAAAGGCCGTTTCGATACCGGTGATTGGCAACGGCGACATAACGGATATAAAATCCGCCGTCACGATGTATGAAAAAACAGGCTGCGACCTTGTTATGATCGGGCGCGGAGCGCTTGGCTCGCCGTGGATTTTCAGGCAGCTTAAGGCGTATTTTACGCGCGGCGTTGTTTTGCCCGAGCCCGAGCCGGATGAAAAAATCAGGATTATGCTAAAGCATGTACGCCTTGCGTGTATTTACAAGGGCGAGCGCGCCGCCATGCGCGAAGCGCGAAAGCATGCCGCCTGGTATTTCAAGGGCTTGCGCGGGGCCGCCGCCTTGCGCCGGCGCGCAGGCTCCCTTGAATATTTCGAGCAGCTTGAGGATTTAGCTAAACTTTCCTTAAAAGCGCCGAATCCGTGATAATGATATCCCCCGCCATAAACGTATCAAAGTTTAGAAATCCTTTTTCATCGATATAATACCGCGGCGGAGGGTTTACGGGAATGAACGTGCCTGATTTAACATCATAGCTGTAAAACCGAAGCGTGCGCTTATTCATCCCCGTAAGGTCCACTTTCGCCGAAACCTTAACGGTTTTACCGTAGTTGCCTTTTTGTTCAAGGGAAATAACGGCAATTTTATTCCCATAATATTTTTCAAACAGCGCGCGTATGTGCTTTACGTGCTCGTTGTTTACGCTTCCGCCCAATTTAACCGCTTTTGCGCTCATTTCGCATCACATCCCGCATATAATAGTATCATACAAATTATTTAAGATACCCCCCATAGCCACTTTAAAATGATGATGCGTTTATTGTACTATAGTTGTATAATGATTTAAAATCAGATATAATATTTTAAGAAACTTGTGAAAAAGTGATGAGGGATTTTTGATGGGTAATTGCAGCCTGTGCGGGGCAAGCGCCATTGTAAACAAACAGGAAAGCTCAAGCAGAACAATTTATAGCTGTCCGCAGTGCGGAGTCTTTGTAATTTCCGACCTTGCCGAAAAGGAAGCATACGAACACGCCGATGAGATAAAGGCTTTCCTTGCAAGGCGCGCATTGCTGAAAAGCAACGATACATTGCTGATTTCTTACGAAAAAGCTAAGCTTGACAAGGATTATCTACAGCTTACAGTCGACCGGATTGTTGACGCGTTCCCTAAAAGCCACGCACATCAAACGGAAATGATTCTTAAAAATTTAGAGCTTTTATCCGGTTTTGGCGGCGATGAAATCGAAATTGCCGATTTAAAATACTCGCCTTTGTTTTATTTGAAGCATCCGAGCCTTGACGCGCTTTCCTCCGTCATCCACGAGATGCGTGAATCCGGACTGATAGACGTGAATTTTTATAACCGGTCCTTTTTCCCGTGCAGCGTCAGCATAAGCTCAAAGGGCCGCGAGAAGCTCATAAAGCTAAATGAAAAATCCGTAAAAAACCGAAGCCTTTTGGTATTCGTTTCAAAAAGCGACAAGCAAATATTCAACCCGTTTTTAAAGGCCGTGAGAAAAGCCGTGCTCGACAGCGGCGTCAACTATGCGCTCAATATCCCGCATACAGGCGCCGAGGACAAAGCCGGCAACGCCTTGATTTCAGGGGTAAAAAAAGCAAAGACGGTCATATGCGATTTAACGGAGCATTCGGGCGAAGCTTATTACGTCGCGGCTTTTGCCGGCGCGCTACATAAAACCTGTCTGCTTACATGCAACCAATCAGCGGAAAAAGAGCTCAGGATTAACGCCGATGAGCTCGGAGTAATCATCTGGGATAAAGAGGAACAGCTTTATCTCGAGCTTTTAAACGCGCTGAAAGCCGATATATAACAGGATATACAGACCCCCGTGACCGTTTAAAATACAAAATCCGCGCTTTGGCCTTATGCCTTGGACGCGGATTTTTTGCATTTTTACAAAGTTATTCTTCCGTTTCCAGTTGGTCGACGTAATAGCGCAGCGTCATGAGGCTGTCGCCCAGATGGACGCTTTCAACAAAGACCTTGTCCTTTTCGCAAAATGAAAGGTCGCATTGCGAAAAATTCCAAAAGCCGGTGATTCCCCACTTTACAAGATCGTCGGCGATCTCGGTAGCGCTTTCCGCAGGTATGCAGAGCGCCGCGATTTTCGGCCCGTACTTCGCGCAAAAGCTTTCAAGCTCGTCCGTACTGCGGATATGCCAGTCGCGGATCTTTTTCCCCGTAAGAGCGGGGTTTTTGTCAAATATTCCGATAAGCCGAAAGCCGTCCTTCTCAAAATCCATGTGCTTTGCAATTGCAAGCCCCAGGTTACCGGCCCCCAGCAAAATAGCTGGAATCTTATTATCAAGCGCCAAAATCCGCCCGATTTCCCTGCGCAACAGCGTTACTTTATACCCGTACCCCTGCTGCCCAAAGCCGCCGAAGCAGTTTAAATCCTGCCTGATCTGCGACGCCGTAAGCCCGATGATTAAGGCAAACTCCTTTGACGATATACGCTCGACGCCCTGCTTTTCAAGCGCGTTTAAAAAACGGTAATAGCGCGGCAAACGCCGCGTAACCGAAGCTGATACATTAGGATATTTGGGCATAAAAATCACCTATTGACAATCATTTATCATAGTAATTTTACATCAATTTTTAAGGATTGTCAAATAAACAAAAACATAAATTGAAAATGAGTATAACAGAGTATGACTTAGATATTAGAAGAAAATTCAAGATTGATCGTTCCTGATTAAATTAAGTGTTGACAAGCGGGCTTTCTGGCGCTATACTGTATAAAGTTGAGCACAAAAGCCGTTTTGAAAAGTCATAGGCGGTTTATCCGCGGGTTTTTAAGACTTTTTAAACGGAGCGAAAATATTCAGGAGGTTGCGATTTATGTCCACAACGATGCCAAAACCCGGCGAAATCAGCCGTAAATGGTATATCCTTGACGCGGCTGACAAACCGATCGGCCGCACTGCGGTTAAGGCCGCCGAAATTTTGCGCGGCAAACACAAGCCGACGTTTACGCCGCATATCGACTGCGGCGACCATGTCATTATCTTAAACGCGGAAAAAGCCGTGCTTACAGGTAACAAGCTGATACAAAAATTTGCGCGGCACCATACGGGGTTTGTCGGCGGATTAAAGGAAGTCCGCTACGACAAGCTGATGGCGCAAAAGCCCGAAAAGGCGATGATGCTCGCCGTCCGCGGTATGCTGCCGGATACGACGGTCGGCCGCAAGGCGCTCACGCGCTGCCGTATTTACCGGGGCGCCGAACACAAAAACCAAGCGCAAAAGCCCGAAGCCTGGACGCTTTAAGAAAGGGGGATTTCATTCATGTACGATAATAAAGCATATTTTTACGGCACAGGACGCAGAAAGCAATCGGTCGCACGGGTGCGTATGTATCCCGGAAGCGGCGGCATCAAAATAAACGACCGCGATATTGACGATTATTTCGGTCTTGACACCTTAAAGCTGATTGTCCGCCAGCCGCTTGAGCTGACGGAAACCACCGCGCGGTTCGACATTGTTATCCGCGTGAACGGCGGCGGCGTCACAGGACAGGCCGGCGCAATCCGCCACGGCATATCGAGAGCGCTGCTCGTCTACAATGAAGAGACGCGCCCCTTGCTTAAAAA
>WRLK01000071.1 GCA_009777635.1 Oscillospiraceae bacterium
TTATAAGAACCTGACCCGTTTGCGAAATCATAGATTTCGAACGGGTTCCCCAGAACCTTGAAACGTCAAAAGACGGGCGCAAAGCGCCCAATCGCGGCTTCGCCGCTCATGAATTGCTTCGCAATCCACTTTTGTGTTATAAGAACCTGACCCGTTTGCGAAATCATAGATTTCGAACGGGTTCCCCAGAACCTTGAAACGTCAAAAGACGGGCGCAAAGCGCCCAATCGCGGCTTCGCCGCTCATGAATTGCTTCGCAATCCTCTTTTGTGTTATAATATATAATACATTTGATATGGGGGGATTTTCATGCTGCTCGTCGTAATTTTAATCGCACTTTTGATTCTTTTATATTTTGCGTTTTTTACAGGCAAGTCCACTCCCGCGCCGGAGCTTTATGAGGATATCCACGACCCCGTGATTGTTGAAGCCACAGTCGTTGATAAGCAAATCGCAACAAATATGCGGTCTAAAAGCAGGGATTTGATTTACGGCGTCACTTTTCATTGTGACGACGGCGAATCCCGCGAATTCTTTGTAGATAAAAAAACATATGACGAGTTAAACGCCGACGATAAAGACACCCTTGTTTATCTGGACAATCAGTTTTTTGGATTTGGCGATCATGGCGCGACCGAAGCCGGTTTTGCCGGCGCTGTAAATGATGATGGCTTTACACATGAAGATTTTGACGAATCCATCGATATTGAGCTGTATCCGGGGATGGAGGAGCGCTCCGCTCTCTCAGAGGGAGACCGCAAAGACCTTGAGCTTTTCAAGGCGGCGAAGAAGCTTTCGGCAAAAACGGAAAGCTTTAAAGAAAATACCGGATCGTTACCGGATTATCCCTCGACAAAGCTTCTTGAAAAAGTAAATATGTATCCGTTTTTAAAATCGGAGCCCCGTGTCATCAGTCTGATTTCAAACGCTTACAAGGAGGCTTTAAGCGATATGCACGCCTTTGAGGGAGATGCGAGACAGGGCGTCGCGGCTGATTCCGTTTTTATAAACAAGAACGAATTTCGCGTGCTTGTCAGGCTTCAGGAAGCGCCAAAACCATTGGAGCATACTATTTATTTTGAATTCAGCGCAAACGAGTAAAGCTTATCACCTTAACAGCAATGATTTCGTTTCACGGCGAAATGATTACTATTTGTATATTGCTATACTAATTGTATTAAATACGCAATCAGCCCGGCCAGCCCCGACCCCAGCATAATATAAACCGGGCTTGTTTTCCATTTTGCTAGTACTAAAAAACCTGCGGCAAATAACACGACGGAAAATATATCGATATTCCAAAGTCCGTATAGAGTGGCCGTGTCTTTTAAAAACGCCTGAAGCATGATTGCAAGCCCTGCCGCAGCGATTAGCCCCACAATTGCGGGACGCAGCCATTTGAGTACAATTTGTATAATTTCTAATTTATTGTACTTATTGTATAAATATGCCAAGGTTAAAACAACAATAAAAGACGGCGCGACACATCCGGCCGTTGCGGCTATGGAGCCCGAAATCCCGGCAATGCGGGCGCCCACAAACGTGGCGGCGTTGATTCCGATGGGGCCCGGCGTCATTTGCGAAATTGTGACGACGTCGGTAAATTCCGCTAAGGTAAGCCATCCGTGCATGTCGACGATCCTTGCCTTTATCAGCGGAAGCGCAGCATATCCGCCGCCGAACGAGAATAGCCCGACCTGGAAAAACGACCAGAACAGTTCAAGGTATATCATTTCGGCCTCCGGCTTTTTTGGCGCGTATCAGCGCGTTTACAGCGCCAAGTACTGCACACGAAAGTATGATCGCCACAACATTGATGCTTAGAAAATATGATAACGCAAAGCAACCCGCCATGATCGCAGCATCCTTAAAGTCTTTGCCCTTTACAGTGGACCTGCCCATTTTTATCACAGCGTCGATGATGACTGCGGCAACTCCCGCCTGCATGGCTTTCATAACGGCGGAAACTGCGGCGTTGCCGATAAAGGCCGCGTAAAACATCGCGATTGCGCTTATGATAATGAGCGGCGGCAAAACCGTAGCTAAAGTTGCCACAAAGGCCCCCGCCACGCCCGCGATACGGTATCCCGCGAGCAGCCCCGTATTCACAGCGATGACTCCCGGCGCCGACTGCGCGATCGCGACGATATCTAACATTTCGTCTTCCCCGATCCAACGGTTGTCCTCCACGAACCGCTTGCGCATCAGCGGCACGATCACATAGCCTCCGCCGAACGTAAACGCACTCAGCGTAAACGTAGCCTTAAACAATTTAACGAGGATTTTTGAATCCTTTGCCATACCGCCCCGCCTTTCCAACTCTGTTCACATTGTAGCGCAATTTTGAAAATATGTAAAGCAGAAACGCTTGACATCCGCAAATGATTCTTGTATAATACTGGAAGTATGGCTGTGTTTAAGAACCTGTGAATACAGGCTCTAATCCGTAGGGGGATTGTTAATGGCTAAGAATCTGGATATTTCCGTGCTGCTGGATTTTTACGGGGACATGCTTACAGAAAAGCAGCGTGAGGTCGTGCAATTTTATTACAACGAGGATCTATCCCTTGCGGAAATCGCGGAGCACAGCGCTATCACGCGTCAGGGCGTCCGCGACAGCATCAAGCGCGCAGAGTCCCAGCTTCTTGATTATGAGGAAAAACTGGGGCTTTACTCTAGATTTGTAAAAATTCGGGACGGCCTTGAGAGAATCATCAAAACCGCAGGCGACCTAAACGCATACTTAAGCCAGAACAGCGAGGCCGCTGAAAAAGTCCAGGAAATCATCTCTATTGCAAACGACCTCAACGACGAGGAATAGGAGGGTCGCGGCTTGGCCTTTGAGGGACTCAGCGAAAAGCTCGACCAAGTTTTTAAAAAGCTTAAAACAAAAGGAAAAGTGCGGGAATCCGATATTAAGGAATCCATGCGGGAGCTTAGGCTTGCGCTTTTGGAAGCCGACGTAAGCTACAAGGTCGCGAAGGAATTTATCGCTTTCGTTACCGAGCGCGCGATGGGCGCGGAGGTTCTAGAAAGCCTCACCCCCGCGCAGCAGATTATAAAAATCGTAAACGACGGTCTGACGGAACTGATGGGCAGCGAAAACGCTAAGATTCATTTTAAAAGCAAGCCCCCGACCATCATCATGATGTGCGGGCTGCAAGGCTCCGGTAAGACTACCCACGCGGCAAAGCTCGCAAGGCTTTTCAAGTCGGAGGGCAGACGCCCCCTGCTGGTCGCCTGCGACATCTACCGGCCCGCCGCCATCGACCAGCTAAAGGTAGTCGGCGACAAGGTAAACGCTCCCGTGTTTGAAATGGGCAAGGAAAATCCTGTGGTAATCGCGAAAAAGGCGGCTCTTCACGCGCGGGATTACGGCAACGACGTCGTGATTTTAGACACCGCCGGACGCCTCCACATAGACGAGGAGCTAATGGGCGAGCTCAAAAACATAAAATCCGAGGTAAAGCCCGATGAGATACTGCTCGTGGTTGACGCCATGACTGGGCAGGACGCCGTAAACGCCGCGAAAAGCTTCGACGATGCGCTTGGCATAGACGGCGTAATCATCACAAAGCTTGACGGCGACACACGCGGAGGCGCTGCGCTTTCAGTAAAAGCCGTGACCGGAAAGCCCATCAAGTTTGCCGGAATCGGGGAAAAACTCGACGCGCTGGAGCCATTTTATCCCGACCGCATGGCGTCGAGGATTCTCGGCATGGGCGACGTGTTGACGCTGATCGAAAAGGCACAGACAAATTTTGACGAGCGAAAAGCCGAAATCATGGCTGAAAAGCTCAGGCACAATTCATTCGACTTAAACGATTTGCTCGAGCAAATGCGGCAGGTGCGCAAGATGGGCAGCTTTTCATCGCTGCTTGACATGCTCCCGGGCGGCGCAAAAGTCAGCGACGAGGAAGCCGAGTACGGCGAAAAGCAATTACGGGTGATGGAAAACATCATCGGCTCCATGACGAAAAAGGAGCGAGAAAAACCCGATATTATAAATCCCAGCCGCAAACGCCGCATCGCGGCCGGCAGCGGCACAAGGGTCGAGGACGTAAACCGCCTGCTAAAACAGCTGAGAGAAATGCAGAAAATGATGAAAATGTTCGGCGGAAAAGGCAGGAAAAATAAGCGGCGGCTTCCGCCGGGCATGCTCCGCGACCTTAACAACATGGACATGAGCAATTTACCGTTTTAAGAAGTTTTTTAAATTCAGGAGGTGACATATATTATGGCAGTTAAAATCAGGCTGCGCCGCATGGGCGCCAAGAAAGCGCCGTTTTACCGGATCGTCGTTGCCGATTCCCGCTACCCGCGCGACGGCAGGTTCATCGAGGAGGTCGGGTACTACGATCCCACGAAAGAGCCGTCCGTTGTCAAGGTTGACGGCGAAAAAGTAAAAAAATGGCTTGCAAACGGCGCACAACCCACCGATACGGTCAGGGCGATACTCAAGAAAAACGAAATTATATAGTAAAAGGGTACTTTTATGGAACAACTGATTATAGCTATAGTAAAAGGCCTTGTAGACGACAAGGAGAACGTCGGCGTGGAGAAGGACTCTCCCCTTGAGGACGGAACCGTGGTATACCATATCAAGGTGGCGTCCGGGGATATGGGCAGAGTCATCGGCAAGCAGGGGCGGATTGCGAAAGCAATACGCACGGTTGTCCGCGCCGCCGCAGTAAAGTCCGGCGAAAAAATCGCCGTTGAGATCGACTAGCCGTTTTATCCGACTTCAGCGCCGCCGCGTATGCGGCGGCGCTGTTTCATTTACAGCTTATATACCCTTGATATACAATGTGCGTTGTAAATTGTATATCAAGGGTAGTAATGAACTATACTTTCGAGGTGTTTGATGCTAAAACAATATCTTGAATGCGGAAAAATCGTGTCCACCCACGGCGTGCGCGGCGAAGTCCGCGTGATGCCTTGGTGCGATTCGCCTGAATTTTTATGCGGATTTGATACACTTTATCTGCAAAAGGGAGAAACCGCGCTCGAAATTTTGCGGGCGCGCCCCAATAAAAACATGGTTTTGCTTAAACTGAAAGGCTTTGATACGCTTGACGATGCGGTAACGCTGCGCGGTAAAGTATTATATATTGATAGAGACGACGCGCCGGACGACGGCAAATCGTTTGTCCAGGACCTTATGGGGATTTCGGTGGTGGACGCCGACAGCGGGCGCTCATGGGGGACGCTTACAGACGTGCTGTTTACCGGCGCGAACGACGTCTATGTGCTTACCGATGAAAACAAAACACAGCGGCTTGTCCCCGCGATCCCGGACGTCATCGTCGAGACGGACTTAACCGGCGGCGTCATGCGCATCAGGCCGCTGAAAGGACTGTTCGATGAGGATTGACATTCTGACGCTGTTTCCCGAAATGTTCGAGCCGGTGATCGCAACCAGCATTATCGGCAGGGCGAGGGCCGCCGGTAAAATCGATATCCGCTGCCACCATATCAGGGATTATACACTCGATAAATTTTCCCGCACCGACGACGTACCTTACGGCGGCGGCAAGGGGATGCTGATGCAGGCCGACCCAATCTACAACTGCTACAAGGCGGTGGAGATGCAGCTGAAAGAAAAGCCGCACACCATCTACATGTCGCCGAAAGGCAGACTGCTGACGCAGCAACGCGCGACGGAGCTTTCAAGGCTTCAAAATATTTGCATTGTCTGCGGCCATTACGAGGGCGTGGACGAGCGCGTAATCGAGGAAATCGTCGACGAGGAGCTTTCTATCGGCGATTATGTCTTAACAGGCGGTGAATTGCCGGCGCTTGTGCTGGCGGATTCTGTCAGCCGCCTTTGCGACGGCGTGCTGCCGGACGAAATCTGCTGGCAGGATGAAAGCCACGGCAGTGACGGCTTGCTTGAATACCCGCACTACACAAGGCCTAACCTCTGGCGCGGGCGGAGCGTCCCCGAGGTTCTGACCAGCGGACATCACGCGAACATAAACCGTTGGAGGCGTGAAAAAAGCCTTTACAAAACGTGGCTTATCCGCCCGGACCTTTTAAAGTCCGCAAGCCTTGATGAAAATGACATGGAATATTTGAAAAAGTTGGAAGACGATGAAATACCGGTCTGATACGTTAAAGTGCCCATATCGTTTAAACTATTTTGGTTGTTTTATACAAAGTAGTTGAGCTAAACTTGTCTATTGTTGTTGCAACAACAGAAATTACAGAAAATAGACGTTGTTTTCATTATGTCGCGTTGACTGCTATGTATTATCAGTCTATAATCTATTATATAAGTAATTATGCGTTGCTCGCAGCAACCATCCGTATAACGAGTAGGAGAGTTGTAAATGTTTGTAAAAGAAGTATCCGTTCAGAATCAGGTTGGTTTGCATGCCCGTCCCGCAACTTTTTTTATCCAGAAAGCAAACGAGTATAAATCCTCGATCTGGGTCGAGAAGGAAGAACGCAGGGTCAATGCCAAAAGCCTTTTAGGCGTTTTATCGCTCGGTATCGTGGGAGGTACGAACATAAAGATTATTGCCGACGGCTCCGACGAGCAGGCGGCGGTCGAAGGGCTTATCAAGCTTGTGGAGTCCGGTTTCGCCGATTAGAATCAAGCGCCCCGCGGCAAGCGGCGGCGTATGAAACCCACGAGTGGGAATCAATTTTAGCCTAAAGCACGCTGCCGCTTTTAACCGGCGGCGTGTTTTCATTGTAAGAGGGAATCATGAAAAACGACCGTCTGCCATTTTTGCGCGATAAATCAAAGCGGCTCCCGATGTCGCCGGGGGTTTATATCATGCGCGGCAAAAACCGTGAGATCCTCTATATCGGCAAGGCCAAAGCGCTCAAAAACCGCGTCTCAAGCTATTTTCGCAGCGTTAATAAGCTCGAGGAAAAAACATACCGCATGGTAAGTAACGCCGCTGATTTTGACACCATCGTCACCTCCAGCGAGTTTGAAGCGCTCGTCTTAGAGTGCAGCATGATCAAACAGCATAAGCCGAAATACAATATTCTGCTCAAGGACGACAAGGGTTACCGGTACATCCGGATAAGCCGCGAGCCTTACCCGCGCATCACGCAGACAAAACAAAAACCGGGGTCAGACAACGCGCAGTATTTAGGGCCGTATACCTCCGCATTTGTCGTGAATGAAACCGTTGACGAGCTAAACCGTGCGTTCATGCTGCCCGTCTGCAACCGGAAATTCCCCGCGGATTTTAAAAAAGGCAGGCCGTGCCTTAATTTCCACATCAAGCAGTGCATGGGCGTCTGCGCCGGTAAAATCAGCGAGGAGGACTATACCGAAATCATTTCGCAGGCCTTGCAGTTCATAAGCGGCGGAAGCGACAGCACGATAGAACTGCTCACAAGGCGCATGGAGGAATATTCCGAGCGCATGGAATTTGAAAAGGCGGCGTCATGCCGCGACCGCATCCGCGCGATAAAGCGAATCAAGGAGCGGCAAAACGTCGTGTTTGCCAAAATCACGGACCAGGACGTCGTCGCCGTCGCGCAAAACGGCTCGGAAAGCTGCGCCGTCGTGTTAAAGTTTAGAGGCCGGCGGCTTGTGGATAAACAGGATTTCCAGCTTGGGGAAATATCAGGGCTTCAGCCTGCGCGCCGCGAATTTATCCTGTCGTATTACGGCGGCGAAAATGAAATCCCGAAGCAGGTGTCCCTTGACGGGGAATGCGAGGACTCGGAGCTTGTCGCGCGGTATCTTGGCGAAAAATCGGGGCATAAGGTGACGCTGCACGTACCGCAGCGCGGCGAACAGCTCAAGGTCGTGAACATGGCGCTTCAAAACGCGGCGCAGAACTTAGCCCACAAAATCGAGCGCACCGGCCGCGAGCTCGCGGCGCTCGACGAGCTTGCGCGGCTCTTGGGGCTTTGCGCCACGCCAAACTATATAGAGGCGTACGATATCTCAAACTATGGCGAGCAAACGGTCGTGGGCGGCATGGTCGTGTTTGAAAACGGCAGGCCGTTAAAATCCGCGTACCGCAAGTTCAACATCAAGACCGTTTCGGGAACGGACGACTACGCCTCAATGCGGGAGGTGATTTCCCGCCGTTTTGCGCGCTACGATGAGGAAAAAGAAACAGGCGAGGGCTTCGGAAGGCTTCCCGATTTAATCCTTTTGGACGGTGGGCGCGGGCATGTCTCCACCGTAAGGCCGCTCCTTGGCGGGCTCGGCTTCGGGGATATCCCGGTTTTCGGCATGGTAAAGGACGATAAGCACCGCACGCGCGCAATCGCCGAAACCGGCGGAGAAATCTCCATCCTGTCGACGCGCAGCGCATTTTCGCTGGTCAGTGCAATCCAAGATGAAGCGCATCGATTTTCCATCACCTTTATGAAGAAAAAACACACGAAGTCGTCTTTTGAGCTTGGGCTAAAGAGCGTCAAGGGCATCGGGGACACACGCGCCAAATCGCTGTTCAAGCATTTTAAAACAAAGAAGGCGATGTCCGCGGCAACGCTTGAGGAGCTTGCCTCAGCGCCCGGAATGAACGCGGCGGCGGCGAAGAGTCTTTTCGGGCATCTTCATTCTGACGGTGAATAAAGGTGCAAAACCCGACGAAAATATGGGCCGTTCGCTTTATGTGAATAGACCCTAGTTGACATTTAGGTGGTTTTTCTGCATAATACTAGATGGAGGAATATGTATATGCGAGTCGTCACCGGATCGGCCAAGGGCCGCAAGCTTTGCGCACCGCCGGGACTTAAAACCCGCCCGACGCCTGCGATTGTAAAGGAGTCGGTGTTTTCCGCAATCCAGTTTGAAGTGGAGGGCGCCGCCGTTTTAGATTTGTTCGCGGGCTCAGGCCAGATGGGAATTGAAGCGTTGTCAAGAGGAGCGCGTTCCTGCGTGTTTATAGAAAACGCAAAGGATGTGCTCAAGGTTACCGAAAAAAATGTTGAAAGCACCGGATTTGGGGAAAAGTCACGTCTTGTGCCGGGGGACGCTTGGTCCTATGTGCAAAGCGCCAAAGGGCCGTTTGACATCGCGTTTTTAGACCCGCCGTATAAAAGTACGGGCTTGAATAAGATTCTCCCTCTGCTCGGCGGGATTATGTCGGAGTCAGGCATCATTATCTGTGAAACGGACAGCGCAAATACGCTGCCGGAAAAAGCGGGCCCGCTTTTAAAGCACAGGGAATACCGCTACGGTAAAACAAAAATAACGATTTACAGGAACAACGATTTATAAAAACACGGAGGGTTCTAAATGACCAGAGTGGTTTGTCCCGGAAGCTTCGACCCGGTTACAATGGGGCATCTTGACATCATCACAAGGGCTAGCGTACTGTTTGACGAGGTGATTGCGCTTGTCATCGTAAACCCCGATAAGGAGCCGTCATTTACCGCGCAGGAGCGCGTAAACATGCTTAATAAATCAACGGCTCACCTTGAAAACGTATCGGTTGACCATCATCGCGGGCTGCTTGTGGATTATATACGGGACAAAGGCGCCACCGCCATTGTGAAAGGCCTTCGCGCCATGTCAGACTTTGAATATGAGTTCCAGATGGCGCTTACAAATAAAAAACTCCTGCCGCAGGCCGAGACCATCTTCTTAACGACGACAAGCGAGCATTTATATTTAAACTCAAGCCTTGTAAAACAGGTCGCGGGGTTCGGCGGGGATATTTCGGCTTTTGTCCCGCCGCAGGTGCTGTCGGATATACAGCTTAGGCTTTGCGATAAATACATAAAACTTTAGGGGGTTTTAATCTTGACCGTAGACGACGTCCTAGACGTGCTCGATGAGCTTCTTGACAATTCATGGAGGATGCCGCTTTCCGGCGGGCGCTGCGTTGTAGACGCTGAGAAAGTGCGTGATTTGATTGACGAGATACGCGTAAACCTGCCGACTGAAATCCAGCAGGCACACGCTATTGTTGTAGACCGCAAAGAGATACTGTCCGTTGCGACCCGCGAGGCCGAGGCCATAATCCAAAAGGCGGAGTCACGCGCAAAAGCGCTCGTAAACAAAGAGGATATCGTAAAAGACGCTCAGCTAAAGGCAAAGGAGATTCTGTCGCAGGCAAACCTCAAGGCGCGGGAGATCCGCGGCGGAGCGCACGAATTTTCGGACGCAGTCCTGCGCGATGCGGAAGAGACAATGACAAAAGCCCTTGCTGACCTGCGTTCGACACGACACGCCCTGAGGACCAGCGCAAAACAAAAATAACATAGGGGGTATCCGGTCATGTCAAAAGATGAAAAGATTCTTTTAAAGCCCGCTTTGCTCGGTGGATTTAAGCGCAAAGCCGTGCTTTCGTATATTTTCGAATTGAATGAAGCCACCCGCGACACGGAAAAAAATCTTTCGGCACAGATTGAGGACTTGACGAAAGCGCGCGACATATTAAGCGAGAACCTAAAGGAGATGGGCCAGAAGCTCTCCGATGCGCAAAACGAGCTTCAGGCCGCAAATAACCAGCTTTCGGAGCAGGGGATACAATTGTCAAAGCAGGGCGAGGAGTCCGGCGCGCAGGTAAAAAGCCTGAAAGCTGAAATAGACCGGTTAAACCGGATAATCGCCCAGAAGGACGGCGATATCTCGCGTCACATATCTATAAACGAGGACTTGGAAAAGCAAAACAAGGAGCTTTCCAAAAAGAACCAGACGTTCAGCGAAAAGCGCGCGCAGCTTGAGCTTGCCTCGTCACAGATCACCGATCTTATGGACCGGGCGAAAAGCGAAGCTGTAAAAATTGTAGAACAGGCAAAGACGAGCGCTGCAAAAATTACCGCGGGCGCCGCCAGAAACGCAGATGAAATTATTGAGAACGCGAAAATATCCGCGAAAAAACATATCGCCGATACGCACCGCAAAATGGAGGACAGCTACAAACAATTCGACGTCTTCCAAACGGAGCTCAACGGCCTAAAGCAAACGGTGGCCGATACCGTTTCGACATTGACCGAGAAAATGGATTCCCTTCATCATGCAGCCTCAAGCACAAGGGCAAAGGCGCCCGATAAAGCTTTTTCCGTCGAAGCCCCGGATAACCGGGAAGCTGCCGCTGAAGATTTGCCCCAGGTGGAAATTCAAAAAGATGATTCGGGCTTTTTTCGGCTCGCCGCCGAGGAGTAAAACGCCCGGCGGTTCAGGCTTTACGGCGGGAGGTCAAAAGGTACGCCCGCGCTCTCCCATGATTGTGCGCGGGGTGGAAAGGCCGTCTTCCCGCTCCATCAG
>WRLK01000072.1 GCA_009777635.1 Oscillospiraceae bacterium
ACGCAGTACGCGAAGCTCGCAACCCAGCTCTTCGGCGACAGGATGTATGTCGCAAACGCCACCGGCTGCTCCTCAATCTGGGGGGGCTCGGCGCCGTCGGTTCCGTTTACAAAAAACAAGGCGGGCCGCGGTCCCGCTTGGGCGAACTCGCTGTTTGAAGATAACGCCGAGTACGGCTACGGCATGTACCTCGGGCAAAAAGCAATCCGCGACAGGCTGATTAAAAAGACCGAGGCCATGCTTGCCGTTGAATACGTCTACGAGGGCCTCAAGGAAGCCGCACAGAAGTGGCTTGATACCTTAGACGACGGAAAGGCGAACAACGAAGCCGCAAGGGAATACATCGCCGCGCTGGAAGACGGCGTCCTTTCCATCGACGACTGCATTGAGCAGCTCAAGACCGACGACAGCGACGAATGCAAAAAATGGCTGGACGCGCAGCAGAAGGCGAAAGCCGAGGGCGCCGACACCTGCACCTGCCACGCCTGTAAGCTGGGCAAGGAAATCCTTGCCGAAAAAGATTTCCTCGGCAAAAAATCCGTATGGGTATTCGGCGGCGACGGCTGGGCCTACGACATCGGATTCGGCGGCCTTGACCACGTGATCGCAATGGGCGAGGACGTCAATATCCTTGTATTTGACACCGAGGTTTACTCGAATACAGGCGGGCAGTCCTCGAAAGCTTCCCAGACCGGCTCGGTCGCGCAGTTCGCGGCAGCCGGCAAGGAGATCAAAAAGAAGAACCTTGCCGAAATCTGCATGAGCTACGGCTACGTCTATGTGGCTCAGATAGGCCAGGGCGCCGACTACAACCAGACCGTGAAAGCGTTCCATGAGGCGGAAAGCTACAAAGGACCCTCGGTCATCATTGCCTACGCTCCGTGTATCAATCACGGCATCTCCGGCGGCATGAAGAATTCCCAGCAAGAGACGAAACGCGCCGTTGAAGCCGGTTACTGGCATTTGTTCCGCTTTGACCCGAGGCTCAAGCTTGACGGCAAAAACCCGTTCCAGCTTGACAGCAAGGCGCCGAAGTCCTCGTATGAGGAATTCATCCGCGGCGAGGTGCGCTACAGCTCGCTTACGCGCTCCATGCCGGAACGCGCCGACAACCTGTTCAGCCGCGCCGACGGCGAAGCGAAAGACAAGTACGATTACCTCGTAAGACTTTCGAAGCTGTACGAATAAGGATTACAAAACACACACCGGCCGGAAACCACGTTTTCCGGCCGGTAAATTTTTAAGGAGGATAAAAATGATAAAATCCATCATCGGCGTCACATTCGACTGCCCGAATGCCAACGAGCTTGCTGATTTCTATGTGGACAATCTGAAAGAAGCCGAAGAGCTTGCCTTGCGTAACGGCGCGATAAAATCGGATGTTCAATATTTCGACACATCCACCGTAATGTTCGACCCCTCGGGGCATCCGTTTTGCCTGTCAACGGTCATGCAATAACGCGTTCTTTTCCATATTCCTAAATTCGCGCAAGACAAACCAGCTTGTCACGCAAAGCGCCAGAATATCGGAGGCGGGGCCCGCGTAAAGGACGCCGCTCAGGCCGAAAAACATCGGCAGAATCAGAACAAGCGGGATCAGTAGGAATACCGACCGCGTTAACTGAAGCACCATCGCCTTTAACGGGCGGCCCGTCGCCATGAAGAACAAGGAGCACGGGATCTGAATTCCCGCGGCGAACACGCATGCCAGAAACGTTCGCAGCGCAAGGCTTGCAAACGCGATAAAGTAAGGGTCCTGGTCGCCGAAAACAGAAATAAACGCATCGGGTATCGCGACAAACAAAAGGTTTACGGCGGCCGCGATCAATCCGGAAATTATAATGCCGGCACGAAGCGTCTCTTTTACGCGGACATAGTTTTTTGCGCCGTAGTTAAATCCAAGTATCGGCTGCATCCCGATTGATATGCCGAGGATAACCGAAAGCAGGATCATATTGGTTTTCATGACGATTCCGAGCGCCGCCAACGGTATCTCGCTGCCGTAAGGGGACGCGGCGCCGTAATGGACAAGGGACCGGTTAATCACGACCGTGACTAAAACCATCGAAAGCTGGTTCATAAAGCTTGAGGAGCCGAGCGCCGATGTGCGCAGGATAAGCTTGAATTGCGGTTTTAAGTCCGGTAAGGAGATGCGGATATGGTTTGCGCGTTTTAAAAGATAATACACCGCAAGCAAGAACGATACGGCTTGCGATATGAGCGTCGCGTATGCGGCGCCTTTCACGCCCATGTGAAAGACGAATATGAAAACCGGGTCTAAAACAGCATTTAAGATTGCGCCTGAAATCATGCACATCATCGAATAATGCGGGCTGCCGTCCGCGCGGATGGTGTTTGAGACAGCGGTTGCGAGCATTGAAAACGGCAGTGAGGCTACAATAATACTTGCGTAATCGCGGGCATACGGCATGACGGCGTCGGTCGCGCCAAACGCGGTCAACAGCGGGTCTAGAAATAAAAGCGATATGGCTACAAGCAAAAGGCTAATAGAAGCCAGCGTGACGATAGCGCTGCCGAGCGCCCGCTTCGCGTTTTCAGAAGATCCGCGGCCTAAGTCAAGGCTGATCAGAGCGGCGGCGCCGTTGCCGGTTAAAAGCGCAAACGCAAGCCCCACAATCATAAACGGGAACGCCACGGTCGTTGCCGTATTGCCGAGATATCCGACGCCCCAGCCTATGAAAATTTGGTCTACAATATTGAATAAAGCCGTGACAACCATTGAAATGACGCTGGGAACCGCATATTGAATCATCAGGGAGGGAATCCGCCGCGTGGCGAGCGGGTTTGCTTTTTGGTTGTCCATGATATATGCATCTCCCGTCAAGCATTGAAGCGAACGACAATCAAAAACCACCCGGACAAAATGCGGATGGCACTTGCAATTATAGCTGTTTTATGAGAAAATGTCAATGTACATTTAAAAAAAGGGAGTTAAAATTATAAAAGAATGCAATAAACACTTGAAAACCGTGGCATTATATAGTAGGGAATAGAAAATAGCAGGAGGCGAAAACGAAGCGAACGAACCGCGTTTTACGATTCTCCATTCTCTATTTTATAACGACTGACAAGGGGTGGCATAACGTGAATTTAAATAAACAAAGAATACGCTTGCTTGTTCTTTGTTTCGTGGCCGGGTTTACAATAGCGGCGTGCGCTAAGCCTCCCCGGGAGCCTACCGCCCCTCCGGTGCCCCCGGGCTCGGTAATAGCGCAAGAACAGGTTTTTGACGGCAAGACCTTTATCAATACGCTGGAGCTTCCCGCGGGGCCGTACGCGAGGTTTGGGCTTCCGAAGATGACGAAGCTTGTCCATGAAAAGCATGCGCTGAATTCTGACACGGTGGCGTGGCTGAAGGTGCCGAACACGACGATCGACGATGTGGTTGTGTGGTATCCGAACGACAGAAACGAGTTTTACCTGCGCCGCAACTTTGAAAAAAGAAGCGACTTTAACGGCATCTTTTTCGCGGATTACCGCTGTAAATTTGACGGCACCGCCGCGGGTCTTTCAAGAAACACCGTGATTTACGGGCACTCCATGAGCGACGACCCGCTTGATTACAGGCAGCAGTTTTCGCCGCTTAAATTCTTCAGGGATGAAGAATTTGCAAGAAAAACGCCGTATATCTACCTTTCCACCCATGGGGAGGACCTGATATTCGAGGTTTTTTCGGTGATGCACGCGTCCACGGGACTACTTTACAACAGCCCCGAACCGGAAGACTTCAACGCATTGATCGCGGAGTGCAAAGCTCGTTCCATTTACAGCTATGACGTGGATGTGAAAGAGGGCGACAAAATCCTTACGCTGTCAACGTGCACCTACAGCCTGCCGGACGGGCGAAGGTTCCCGCTGGTCACGGCCGACAATGGGTACCGGTACGCCGTGATGGCAAGGCTTATTACCGACAGGCAAAACCTTAAAAACGAATCAAGCCTCGCGGTAAACCGGAATCTCAAGGCGCCGGAGGTTTAGGGCCTTTGACACGATCTGAAATGCGCCGTTTGGACGGGCGTTGAGCGGCAGTGTCAACAGGCCATATGGAAAGGTGGTCCAATGCAAGTTGTAAGGCACCGGCAAAAAGCATCGCTTTCGCCGCTGATAAAGTTTATCGCCGTCTTTTTGATGATAGCGGCGGCTTCATACGGGATTGCCACGCTTTGGCAAAACGCGCAGGAATCGGCGTCCGCTCCGGAGAAAAAAGCGCCCGCCTCGGCAATGCTCACGGAAGACGAGCAGCCGGACTACGACGCAGACCCCGAAGATGTAAGCGTTGCGGGTTCCATAGCATCTGATGACGATGAAACCGGCCTTGACGGTCAGGATGAACAGGACGGGGAAGACGAGTCCTTACCGGACACGAAAAGCATATTGTATGAAAGGCAGGCAATCGCCGGAGCCGTGCCGCAAAATGAGGAATCTGTCGGCTACGATTATTTTAACGACGCCATATTTTTTGGGGACTCCATCAGTACTGGAATCCCGCTTTATATGATAACGATGGTACCCGACGTCGCCGTCGTCGCAATGCAAGGGGTAAATACCATGACCGCGAACACAAGTCCGCTCATAGACATAAACGGAACGCAGCTCACGATGATTGACGCCGCCAAAACAAAGGGCGACCGCAAAAAGGTATATATCATGCTGGGTGCAAACAGCCTTGGCTTGGATGAGAATCGCTTTATCGACGGGTATACCGAGTTTGTGAAGTCTGTTTTTGAGCTGTATCCCGACGCGGTGGTTTATATCCAGTCGATTTTGCCGGTGACGGCAAATGTAAACGAGGTGTATCCGGCGGAGTATATCAACAACGAACGAATTGTGGAGTTTAACGAGCTTATCCGCGACATGGCAGTGGGCCTCAACGCACATTATGTCGACGTCGCTCAGGCTATGATAGACGAGACCGGCGCGCTTCCCACAAACGCAAGCCCATTTGACGGGATGCACCTGACCCCCGAATACTATATAAAATGGTTCGATTATTTAAGATATCACACCGTTTAAAAAGGAAGATAAAAGATGAAGAAAACCCTGATGGCGCTTTTCATGTCGGCGGTAATATTTTCAAGCTGCAACGGCGGCGAAACACTTGACATTGACGCCCAAAAAGCTGCCGAAACAATCGCAGACGGCATCGGCGTGACAAACGACCAGCTCATGGAAGCGCCGGCGGAAGTGATTAACGAGTGGTATACATTCGACGACATGGTAGTAGATTTTACGGTATATGTGAGCGCGACGGGCGGTACGGCAAACGAGATCGCGGTCGTAAAATCGAAGGACGTAAAAACAGCGGAGGAAGCGCTCATAAGGCGCGTGGAAAATTTAAAGACACGGTTTAAGGATTATGTCCCGGCGGAGATGGTAAAGCTTGACAACCCTGTGATTGTCACAAAAGGAGATGTTGCCGTTATGGTGATCGCCGACGATACGGCAAAGGCTGAAAAGCTGATAGGAGAAATATTTAAATAGGTAAGGGCGATAGGTAATGATAGGACAAAGTTTTGCGATTATCATTTTGATATTGGTTATGTCGCTTATGTTCCTGCGCTCGGGCAAGCGCACGGGGGCGGTTTTCGCGCTGCCGCTTATCAGCGTGCCGCTGTTCCACCTGCTTGCGTATGCCGTATACCGTCCGCTTATGGGAGGCGTAATCTCCATCGTCGGGTTTCATGTGGCGATGGATGCGGCAGGGCTTTGGTGCGGGATCTTGAGCTCTTTGATATTATCCCGCGCAATCGGACTTAAAAAGCTTAGATATACATATTTCGCGGGATGCACGGCATTTTCGTCGGCGCTTGCGGCGGCGTACATATTTATGTATCATCTATAAAAAATCGCAACATTTCAATATAATTAGGATGTGTTTTAAATGATTATCAAAATCGCAATGCTTGTTGTCTTTTTCGCTGTCATCATAAGCGTGGGGCTGTATTGCCGAAAAAAGGCCACGAGCGTACATAACTTTGTTTTGGGGGGGCGCTCAATCGGGCCGTGGATGTCGGCGTTTTCCTACGGCACCGCATATTTTTCAGCGGTCGTGTTTATCGGTTACGCGGGACAGTTCGGCTGGCGTTTCGGTATATCGGCGGTTTGGATCGGCCTTGGAAACGCTATCATCGGCGGGCTTCTCGCGTGGATTGTTCTGGGCCGCCGCACTATGGTTATGACAAGGCATCTTGGTAGCGCCACCATGCCCGCGTTTTTTACGAAGCGCTACGACTGCAAAAGGATGAGGACTGCCGCGTCCGCGATCATATTTATTTTTCTGATCCCGTACACGGCGTCGCTTTATAACGGGCTTTCCCGCCTGTTCTCGATGGCCTTCGGCATTGATTTTACCATTTGCATCGTCGTGATGGCGGCCCTTACCGCAATTTATGTTATCGCGGGCGGATACTTCGCGTCATCCGTCAATGATTTCATACAGGGGATCATTATGTTAGCCGGTATAATCATGGTTGTGGCGGCGGTCTTAAATGTGAACGGCGGCTTTACGGCCTCGATTGACGCCCTTGCGCGCGTCCAGGACCTTGAAATCTCAACGACCCCGGGTGCTTTCGCGTCGTTCTTCGGCCCCGACCCCGTCACGCTTTTGGGCGTTGTCATCTTAACCTCGCTCGGGGCATGGGGGCTTCCGCAGATGGTGCAGAGGTTTTATGCCATACAAAGCGAAAAAGCCGTGCTAAAGGGCACGGTCATCTCAACGCTGTTCGCCCTTGTTATCGCGGGCGGAAGCTACTTCCTCGGCAGCTTCGGCAGGCTGTTCACCGATGTTGATTACGTAAAGGCAAACGGGTATGACTCAATCGTGCCCGCCATGCTTTCGGGGTTTTCCGACGCGCTTATCGGCTTTGTCATCGTTTTGGTTTTCGCGGCCTCGATGTCAACGCTTTCCGCGCTTGTAATGACGTCGGCCTCCACCTTTACCCTTGATTTTTTAAAGCCGGGCTTCAAAGGCAAAATGAACGAGAAATCACAGCTTTTGACGATTAGGATTATGATTTTGTTTTTTATTGTCATATCCGCGGCCATCGCCATGATCCAGTATAAAAACAGCCTCATCTTTATCGCGCAGCTCATGGGCATCTCATGGGGAGCGCTTGCGGGGGCGTTTTTAGCGCCGTTCCTTTACGGCCTTTACTGGAAGCGCGCGACTAAAACCGCCGTATGGTGCTGCTTTATCTTCAGCACCGTTTTTATGACGCTCAACATCCTTGTAAGGGATATGTTCCCTCCGCTTCTAAGGTCGCCCATAAACGCGGGCGCGTTTGCGATGATACTGGGGCTGCTGATTGTCCCTGTCGTCAGCATGTTTACAAAGGCGCCGGACAAGCCGGTTGTGGACGACGCGTTTTCCTGCTTTGACTGACGGCGGATGTTGGGGGCAAACATATTTGCATGTCAAAAAATAATATGCAATCGTTAAAAAGTCATAATTTTAGAAAAGGACGGGATTTAAATGAACGAAACATATCTTAAAATATTCGTGGATTTTTTCAACCAGCAGGACGCACACATATCATACTTTGACAACAACGAATACTTCCGTGCTTTCCTTGATATTTTAAGGGCGAACAACGTAGACCTTTCTTCTTACAGCGACGGTGAGATCAAGGCGGCGCTTTCATACGCGTATAGTATTTCGAGCAAAGGCAAAAACGCAAACAATCAGGGCGCAACCTTATCTGAAATGGCAAGGTCGGGCCCGTCGCCGGTAACCTTCGGCATGGCTGGCATTTGCAGCAGCAGATGCTCTTTGGCAGGGGGCTGCGGAGAAACCGCACAAGCGTTGAATCGTCCGGCGCCCATGTCATATGCGACCGGGCAGTCTAACTGATAGCAACTATGAATTTCCTGCATAATTTTTTTGAATCGGGAACCGGCAATAAATATCTGTACGACGCAATTACAAATAAGATATTCCAGGTGTCGGATATATTTTATTCGCATCGTTGCGTTATATTTGATGCGCTGGAGGATAAATTAAACCTTTTCAAGCTTTATGAAAACCCTTTGTATGAAAAAATAACAGAAGAATATATAAAGCTTGAAAATTCTTTTAAACAAGGCGATATTTCTGTTAACACCATTGAAAGCGTTGATTATCCTTTTGCTGTTGACGACATAATAAAAGGGTTAGGCGATTCATTGCGGCATCTTTCTTTGTGCGTCACGCAGGACTGCAATCTGCGATGTGATTACTGCACATATTCAGGGCATTATCTATACTCGCGCAAGCATTCGAAAAAATCAATGGCTTATGATATTGCGGTAAAAGCCATTGATTTTTATTGCGCCCACTCAACGAAATGCGATAAAAGCATCGTCAGCTTTTACGGCGGCGAGCCGCTTATTGAATTTGAAAAAATAAAAAAGCTGGTATCATACTGCCAAAACATCTTCGGCGGCAAGGAACAGCTTTATCTGATTTCATCTAACGGAACGCTGCTAAACGACGAGTTCATGAACTGGTTTATAGAAAACCCCGATGTGCAAATAAGTATAACGTTAAGCGGCCCCGAGGACTGCCACGACCGTTACAGGCATACATCAGGGGGAAGCGGGAGCCATCGCTTAATCATGGATTTTATCACAAGCATTACAAAACGAAACCCGGAAGCTTATCACAGCCGGGTTAATTTTTTATGCAATTATCTGAATTTAAGCGATGTTTATGATATTATGCGTTTTCATGAAACGGAAAAAATACTGCAAGGGAAAACGCCTGTATTTATTTCAAGAATCAAGGATTCGGATCATGACGGGTTCGTGTCTGCGCTAAGAAACAAAAGGGCCGATAAAGGGCGTACATTTTCGGATAAAGCCGTTTATGACGAGCTTGTGGAAATGTTTTGCGATGAAAAAGGCAACGGCAATCCGATTCTCAAGAGACTTTTTGACCATTCGCTGTTTCCGATACATCAAAGGCAGATGCATCCTGTCGGGGAAAAGGCTTATTTTACCGGCATTTGCGCGCCGTTTTTGCAAAGGCTGTTCGTAAATACCGACGGTCAGTTTAACCTGTGCGAAAAAGCAGGCGATTATTGCGATTATGGGGACGTACATAACGGTTTTAACATTGCTAAAATAAAAAAGTTTCTTTTTGACTATAAAAACGCAAACGAAGAAAAATGCGCGTCGTGTTGGGCGGTGAGGTTCTGTCCGCTGTGCTTTATTGACGTTTTTACATCCGACGTTATTGATACGGGCCGCCGCGACAGGCTGTGTAACAACGTAAAGAAAAGCCTTACGCTAAACCTTTCGCTGTATTGCGGCATGATGGAAAAATCGCCGTCCGGCTTGGATTATCTGGATAACTATACGTTTGATTTTTAGCTTTGCGAAGCTTCCTCGTGTCCACAGCCCCTAAAGCTTGCCGGGATAGAAAACCTACACCTTGATCTTGTCTTTGTCCTTTTCCTCCGATTTGCTGAAATAGCGCTCTAAAACGCCTCCAAACATACATCCGTGGCGCGCTTCGTCCTTGCACATTTCGTGAAGCGTGTCGTGGATTGCGTCAAGACCCATCTGCTTTGCCTTATTGGCAAGCTTTTTTTTGTTCCTGCACGATTCGTAGGCGGATTCATAGCGAAGCTCAAGGTTCTTTTTCGTGTTGTTAAACACAATCTCCCCTAAAATTTCGGCGAGCTTTCCCGCGTGCTCGGCTTCCTCAAGGGAGATGCGGTGGTACATGCCGGAGATTTCGGGGTAGCCCTCCCTGTCCGCCTGCCGCGCCATAGCCTCATACATGCCGACTTCTGTGCATTCCTCCAAAAAACTAGAACGCAAATCGTTCATAATGTCAAAATCAACGCCGTCGGCTATGCCAATCCTGTGCTCATCCGCCCAGTTTAAGCCGTCGCGCTTCATGGCCTTGAACTTATTCTGCGCCGCCTTGCATTGCGGGCAAAATGCGGGCGGAGCGTCATTTTCATGCAAATATCCGCATAGCGTGCATATAAATTGGGACATCATAACTATCCTTTCTCTTTCGCCTTTTTTACAGTATATCAGCAGAATTCAAAAAAACTTCACCGAATCTGTCGAATAAAAATTTATGTATAAGCAGTATTAATTTTGGCGATAATATTTCCAGAATACAGGAAAAGAGGTGAAATATTATGTCCAAAAATAAAGGCGGGAACAACAATGCCGATATGAAGGGTCCCGGCATGACGAACGAGACCTCCGAGATGACGCAGAACACGCAGAACACGCAAAATATGCAAAACAAATCCGGAAGCGCCAAAAATAAAGGAGGTAAAAAAGGGGGTAAATAAAAGAAAACAAACAGATAAATCTACACATGAAAAAAGCGGAAGCGAAAAGGCTTCCGTTTTTTATCTTTTGATATAACAATTTATATATTTTGCTTTTCAAGCAAGAGCAGCTTTTCCTTTAAGTCAAGGCCGCCGCCGAATCCCGTCAAGGAGCCGTCCTTGCCAATCACCCTGTGGCATGGGATAAAAACGGCGATCGGGTTGCGGTTATTTGCAAGCCCCACCGCCCGGCACGCCTTCGGGTTACCGGACATAGCGGCAATTTCGCCGTATGAGCGCGTTTCGCCATACGGGATTGTCAAAAGCGCCCGCCAGCATTTCATTTGCCATTCGGTGCCACGGGGAGAAAGCGGCAGGTCGAACAATCGGCGTTTGCCGTTTAAGTATTCCTCAAGCTGCAAAAAAGCTTTTTGAATCAGCGGAGTTTCTTCGAGCTTAATATCACGGGGGGATTTCCGGTCGTTAAAACACAAGTTTATAATCATGCCGTTTTCCTCGGCGATCCCGATTATTCCAATAGAAGTTTCCCGAAATGCCATCGGCATAAAAGCACCTTCCTTTCCTTTTAACACGGCTGCATATAGTATACCATAAAGCAAGGCTTGACGTAAACGCGATTTTATTATAAAATGTGTAGGTATCAAATATGCCGCAGTGGCGGAACTGGCAGACGCCCAGGACTTAAAATCCTGTGATGGCAACATCGTACCGGTTCGATTCCGGTCTGCGGCACCAG
>WRLK01000073.1 GCA_009777635.1 Oscillospiraceae bacterium
ACCGAATGCATCCATTTCGCGACAGCCCCGGTAACGCCGCCCAAGCGTATGCCGTCCAATCTAGGCGGAGTCCCCGTGTAAGGCGATGAGCTAAGCTGAACGCAGACGCGCGTCCGCATGTTTATGTCAAGCGCCCGGGCCGCGTCAAGCAAATTAATATCGCTTAAAAGCGAAACAAGCGGTCCTTCGCGATGCTTGACAACATCATACAGTGTGCTTAAGTCTTCGGCGCTTTGCACGGAAAAGCAGTACTTATTGAACATACTGTCCCACAGACAGACACTACTGTTATTCAGCCAGCACTCGCTTACCATGTCTTGAAGCAGCAGCAAGACAGGATAACGGTTTTGTTCCTCGCCTTGCCGTAATAACTCCAGCGCCTGTCCGGGCTTTATCTTTTGTACCAATTGGCTTTTCATCTCCTGACTTTATGGCGCAGATCAAAGGCTTTCATCTGTATTATCGGGGTCCAAAGGGGTTTTAGAATATGTCACGCCTTCAGGGTAATGCACCGGTATTTCGCACTGTTCAAAGTATTCCATCCACTTGTCGGAAAGCCTTTTGTCGGTGACGATGACGTCATAGCTGTCAAGGCCCGCAATTTTATGCATGGATGTATTCCCAAATTTAGTGTGATCCGCTATGAGATAGCGCTTATTGCAGTTTTTAAGGGCGGCGGACCGTATCTGGCCGATTTGTTCGTTTGAATCCATTACACCATACCGCATGGATACCGTGCGGCAGGACACAAACCCCCTGCGCGCATATAAGTCTAACATGGATTCCAACGCAATTTTGCCGGTAAAGCACATGTTAACATGGTCTAAAACGCCGCCCAGAGCCATGAGCCGGATATTGCGGTAATTGGACAGATAACTTATAATCGGCAAGGAATGGGTTATGACCGTGATTGGCATTTGCGTAATGTTCTTTGCGATTTCAAACGACGTTGTGGAGCTGTCAAGAAAAACGGTGTCGTCCGGCTGGACGAAGCGGCTGCATAAAACCGCGATTTGCTCTTTATTCGCAAGCAGTATATTCTTACGCACCTGTATGCTGACGTCGCTTTGCGTCGAGCCCTCAAGATACGCCCCGCCGTGCGTGCGCTTAAGGATTCCCTTTTCCTCAAGCAACTTAAGGTCGCGGCGTATCGTTTCACCGCTTACGTTAAGCGCCTGCCCCAGTTTTTCAACCGAAACATATTTGCTTGTGGTGATTTTGTTTGTGATATACTCCAAACGATTCTCAGGATACATTTCCATCGCTCCGCTCTTCCGTTATGGTATAATTGCTTGCCTTATGCCTCATTACCAATTTTTGCGCCGAAACATATTCATATTATATATAAATTTCATTGCGGTATCAATAGGGATAATCAACATAATACAATATAATAATTTGTTAATTCCACATAAATATTGATTATTCCACATTTATCTGTTGACAAATCCAAGATAATTTTATAAATTTAAATCATTCAAAACCGGACGCATAATTTACTTAGAGGAGAAGATGAGATGGTTAATAACGCGGGGTTTGCGACAAAAGCGATTCACGGGGGCAATATACGGGATGCGCAGTACGGCTCGCTTGCCATGCCGATATATCAAAGCTCGACCTTTTGCTTTGACAGTTGCGAACAAGGCGGAAACCGCTTTGCGGGCATTGAACCGGGGTACATATACACAAGGGCGGGAAACCCTACCACAGGTGTGCTGGAAAACAAAATCGCCATTCTTGAGGACGCCGAAGCGGCGCTGGCGTGCAGCTCCGGGATGGGGGCGATCACTTCCGCATTGTGGACGATCTGCGCAGCCGGAAAACATATCGTGGCGGACCGCACCCTTTATGGCTGTACCTTCTCATTTCTGGTAAACCATATCACGCGTTTCGGCGTTGAGCTGACGCTTGCCGATTTAAGCAACAGGCAGGAGCTTGAATCGGCCCTGCGCCCTGATACGGCGGCGGTTTACTTCGAGACTCCCGCCAATCCGACATTAAAGATTATCGATATCGAGGCTGTCGCTCAAATCGTCCACGATTATAACCCGAAGATTAAGGTCGTCGCCGATAATACGTTTTCAACTCCATATCTCACCCAGCCGCTGAAGCTGGGTTGTGATATAGTCGTACACTCCGCCACAAAATACTTAAACGGGCACGGCGACGTAATCGCCGGGTTTGTCTGCGGAAAAACCGGCGACATAAATGATATCCGCATGTCCGGGCTCAAGGAAATGACCGGCTGCGTTATCGGCCCGTTCGAATCGTTTTTGATTCTCCGCGGACTTAAGACGCTGGATATCCGCATGGACCGCCATTGCTCAAATGCATCTAAGATGGCCGAATACTTAGACGGTCATCCTAAGGTGGAAAAGGTGTATTATCCGGGGCTTGAACACCATGCAGGACATGAAACCGCCAAAAAGCAAATGTTAAAGTTTGGCGGCATGATCGCGTTCGAGGTAAAAGGAGGCCGAAAAGCAGGCGAAACGCTGCTCAACAACCTGGAAACCTGCGCTTTGGCAGTTTCGCTTGGCGACGTGGAGACCCTTGTGGAGCATCCCGCATCCATGACGCATCACAGCTATACGCCCGAAGCCTTGGCCGAAGCATGTATACCGGAGGGGCTTGTGAGGGTTTCGGTAGGGCTTGAGAGCATTGACGACATCCTTTTAGATTTTGAAAAGAGCTTTGCAAAACTATAGCCAGAAAATTAACCAAAAAACCGGGGATGACTGCATCCCCGGTCTTTTTAACCCGGTTTTTTTGTTAGAAGTAATATTTCTGCTTTTTCTTCTTATTCATAGCGCGGTAGACGTTGATGCCGACGACAAGGATGATACCCGAAAACAGCATGACGGGGACAAGCAAACGGCTGTAATTTTCATCGCTGCTTAAAAGCTGCGTCCAGTAGCCGTCCAGCAAAAGGTTTGTTTCGCGCGGCAGAGAGGTGAAGGTTTCAGTGTTCGCGAGTATTTCCTCGGAGGGGAAGACGATGGGGTTTTCGGCGAATTCCTCATCCACAAGCTCAAGCGCTTTTGTAATGGGCGTTGCATATCCGATATACTCGGAGTTTGCCGCCGACACCTCGGGCTCGCAAAGGAAGTTGATATACATTTCGGCGGCCTGCTTCCGGCGGCTGCCCTTGGGGATACAGGCGGCGTCTACGAAAAAGTTAACGCCTTCCTCCGGGATTGCAAAATCAAGGTCGGGATTTTCCTCCATCATAATCATGGCGTCGCCCGCATAATACGGTGCAAGCGCCGCCTCGCCGCCTAACATCTTGTCGAAGATTTCATCCATTACATACGCCTGGACAAGCAGTTTTTGTTCCTTTAAGTCGTCAAGGCAGGCTTTCAGCTCGTCGGGGTCCGTCGTGTTGGCCGAAAACCCGCGCCGGAACTGCGCGATGCCAAATGCGTCGCGCTGGTTCGAAAACATCAGTATCTGGCCCATGAAACGCTGGTCCCACAGGATGTCCCAGCTTGTAATCTCCTCGTCCTCGTCGATCATGGTTGTGTTGTAGATGATGCCGGTAATCCCCCACATATAGGGGACGGAGTACCGGTTATCCGGGTCGTAGCTGGGATTTAAAAATTCGTCGCCCACTTCGCTTAGATTCGGTATATTCGCAAGGTCAAGCGGCTCAAGCATATCCTCGATGATCATGCGGCTTATCATATAATCCGACGGAATGATGACGTCGTAGCTTGCGCCGCCGCCGCGAAGCTTCGAATACAGCTCCTCGTTTGTGGCGTACGTGGTGTAATATACACGGATACCGGTAAGCGCCTCAAACTCGGCGTTGACGTTCATCAGGTCGTAGTTGCCGTCGGAGATGTATTCGCCCCAGTTATACACGTTAAGCGAAATATTCTGACCCATAAAGCGCGTGTAATAATCCTCAGCAGTTGAGGGGTCCTCCAGTTCGGCGTATACAAGTAATGACAACATCAAGCACACAAAACACAACATCAACAGTATAAACAGTTTACGCACGGCTTCGCACCTCCATGCGTTTTAGCATATGCTTTTCGCGCCTGATATCGTAGAAATTCAAGGTTAACAATACAAGCAGGACGACGACGAAAATTATTGCGGAAAGCGCGTTGATTTCGGGGCTTACCCTTCGCCGCGTCATGGAGAATATGGTTATCGGCAACGTCTGTGAGGTAGGGCCTGTAACAAAATAGCTGATGATAAAATCATCGAGCGACATGGTAAAGGAGGTGAGGAATCCCGCGATGATACCGGGCATTATATCGGGCACAACGATTTTGTAAAACGCCTGCCACTCGTTGCAGCCAAGATCAAGCGCCGCCTCGTAGATGTTTTTGTCCATCTGGCGGAGCTTCGGCATCACGTTTAAGATGACGTAAGGCAGGCAAAACGTGATGTGCGCCAAAATCAGCGTGGCGCGGCCAAACTCCAGCATCGGGATAGCAGCGCCAAACGACGTGTTTATGCCTTCGATCAGCGCCTGAATGGACACAAACAGCAGCATAAACGAAACGCCGGTGATGATTTCGGGGTTGACGATGGGCAGGTACGTGAAGTTGAGCATCACCGATTTGAGCCACTTATTCATGTTGTAAAGGCCGATGGCCGCGGCAGTGCCGATGACCGTGGCGGTGATTGACGCCGCAAATGCGATGATAAGCGTGTTTTGCAGGGAGCTTATGATTAAGTCGTTTGTGAAAAGCCGGTTATACCAGTCAAGGGTAAAGCCGGTGAAAAAAGTCCGGGACTTGCTTTCGTTAAACGAATAGGCGATCATCACGAGGATGGGGATATAGAAAAACGCAAGAATAAAGCCGATATACGTCTTCGCGTACCATCTTAGTTTATTTGTCAAGCAATGCACCCTCCATTTCCTCTTCGCCTCCGAATTGGTTTAACAGGCTCATACATAGTAATACGATGACTAAAAGCACAAGCGAAATTGCAGCGCCCAGATTCGGGTTGTACGCGTTGCCAAGGAACTGAAGCTCAATCAGGTCGCCGATGAGCAGGTTGCCTCCGCCGCCAAGCATACGTGATATGATGAAAGTAGATACACTAGGTACAAACACCATGATGATACCGGTTTTAACACCCGGCATGGACAGCGGCAGGATCACCCTTGCAAACGTCGAGACGAAGCTGCTGCCCAGGTCCTGAGCGGCCTCGAGCGTCGTCTGGTCAATCTTCGACATGACTGCGTAAAGCGGTAAAATCATAAAGGGCATATAATTGTACACCATGCCGAGGATAACGGCGCCCGACGTGTTGATCATCTCAAACGGGCCGACGTTGAAAAATCCTAAGAACCGGTTGATTAAGCCGTTATTTTCAAGAAGCGTCATCCACGCGTATGTGCGGAGCAAAAAGTTCATCCACATGGGCAGGATGACAAGCATCAAAAGCGTGCGCCGGCGGCTGCCCGCGCCGCGCGATATCAGGTATCCGAGCGGGTAGGCGATGACAAGGCAGACGACCGTGGCGACAACGGCGTACCAGACGGAGCGCATGAGCACGGGCATAAATTCGCCGACCTTTGAGATGTTTTCCATCGTCGGCGCGCCGTCCTCGGTGGTAAACGCAAAGTATCCGACGAGTAAAAGCGGCAGGACGATAAAGATGACCATCCATACGCCGTAGGGGAAGGCGGAGGATTTGTTCTTCAAGCTTATTCCTCCTCCGCGCGCATGATGTGAATGTCGTCGGGCAGGATGTCCATGCCGATGACCTTGCCCACATCCTCTTTCTTAGTCGAGTGGATCAGCCACTTAAAGCCGTGAGAATCGACCGTCATCTCATAATGTACACCCTTGAATATGACGGACTCCACGATGCCGTCAATGGGGCCGTCCTCGTAAGAGACGACCTTTACGTCCTCGGGGCGGACGACGACTTGTACTTCCTCATTTTCGCCGAAGCCCTTGTCGACGCACTCGAACACATGGCCCGCGAACTCCGCTTGGAAATCCTTTTTCATAACGCCGGGAAGAATGTTGCTCTCGCCGATGAAATCAGCAACAAACGCGTTCACAGGCTCGTTGTAGATGTCCTGAGGTGTGCCGACCTGAAGAATTTCGCCGTCCTTCATGACCACGACGCGGTCGCTCATCGTCAAAGCTTCTTCCTGGTCGTGGGTGACATAGATGAATGTGATCTCCATGCTTTGCTGGATGCGTTTTAACTCCACCTGCATTTCCTTGCGCAGCTTTAAGTCGAGGGCTCCGAGCGGCTCGTCAAGCAGCAGGACGCGCGGGCGGTTGACGAGCGCGCGCGCAATTGCGACGCGCTGCTGCTGCCCGCCTGAAAGCTGGTTTGCGCCGCGTGTCTCAAAGCCCATCAGGTTTACAAGCTCGAGCATATCCTTAATCCGCTCACGGCGCTGGGGCTCCGGGACCTTATTGATTTTTAACCCGAACTCAATGTTCTCATATACGTTTAAATGCGGGAACAGTGCGTATTTCTGGAACACGGTGTTGACCTTGCGCTTATGAGGCGGTAAATCGTTGATGCGCATCCCGTCAAAAAAAACGTCCCCCTCGCCGGCCTCGACAAACCCGCCTATGATGCGGAGAGTCGTTGTTTTCCCGCAGCCCGACGGGCCTAGAAACGTGACGAACTCCTTATCGCGGATATCAAGGTCAATACCGTTCAGGACGCGTTCACCGTCATAATCAACAGCTATGTTTTTAAGCGATACGATGATGTTTTCTTCCAACTATACATCCCCCTTTGATTGTCGCCGTGAAAACCTCGCGGCGACCCAGAATATATCGAAGCCAAAATCGGCAACCCGCCGCGAAAGAAGCGGGGGTTTTAAGGCTTCGATAAAAGACAGCAATCAAAATATATCATATTTCAAAAAAATGTCAATACGGTTGGTTGTAAAATTTTATTTACCGTGCTATAATCTCCTCTGTAAAGGAGAGGGTAAACAATGCCGGAACAGAAAAAAATGGTTGAGGCAATCACGTCGATGGATGTTGATTTCGCCAAATGGTATACGGATATCGTTAAAAAAGCGGAGCTTGCGGATTATTCGCCGGTCCGAGGCTGTATGATCGTGCGGCCCTACGGCTACGCGATCTGGGAGAATATACAGCGGATACTTGACGCCGAGTTTAAACGGCTTGGCCACGAAAACGTAGGGATGCCGCTGTTAATCCCGGAAAGCCTTTTGCAAAAGGAAAAAGACCATGTGGAGGGCTTCGCGCCGGAGGTTGCGTGGGTAACCCACGGCGGCAGCGAGATGCTAAGCGAACGGCTTTGCATACGGCCCACGTCGGAGACGCTGTTCTGCGAACATTTTTCGCATATCGTAAAGTCGTACCGCGATTTGCCGAAGCTGTACAATCAGTGGTGCAGCGTCATGCGGTGGGAAAAAACGACACGCCCGTTCCTAAGGACGGCGGAGTTTTGGTGGCAGGAGGGGCATACGCTCCACGAGACTGCAGGGGAAGCCGAGGCCGAGACGCTCAGGATGCTCGGCGTTTATGCCGATTTTTGCGAGAATACCTTAGCGATACCTGTTTTGCGCGGAATCAAAACCGACAAGGAAAAGTTCGCGGGCGCCGTTTCGACATACGCAATAGAAGCCATGATGCACGACGGCAGGGCGCTGCAATCCGGAACGTCGCACTATTTTGGCGACGGATTCGCGAAGGCGTTTGATATCGCGTTTCAGGGAAGGGACAACACACAGCAATACCCGCACCAGACGAGCTGGGGAATGAGCACGAGGATTATCGGCGGAATTATAATGACGCACGGCGACGACAACGGGCTTGTCCTGCCGCCTGCGGTCGCTCCGATACAGGTGGCGGTGATTCCGGTCGCTCAGCATAAGGAGGGTGTGCTGGACGCCGCAAACAAAGTCGCGGACCGGCTTCGCGCGGCTTCCTACCGGGTGAAGCTTGACGACTCCGACAACTCTGCCGGGTGGAAATACGCGGAGTATGAGATGAAGGGCGTACCCCTTCGCTTGGAGCTTGGCCCGCGTGACATCGCCGAAAACAAATGCGTGATCGTGCGGCGTGATAACCGCCAAAAATATTTCGTAAGCCTAAACGGGCTTGAGGCGGAGATAGAGAAAATCCTTGTGGAATACAGGCGGTCTATTTACGATAAAGCCATAGAAAACCGCAAGACAAGGACGTTTACCGCCGGGTCGGTCGATGAGATGATAAAGATTTCCGAGAAGACCACAGGCTTCATCAAGGCGATGTGGTGCGGCAAGCTTGAATGCGAGCTTCTAATCAAGGACAAAGCCGGGCTGACGTCGCGGTGCATCCCGTTTGAGCAGGAGGAAATTTCCGGCGGATGCGTCTGCTGCAAAGAGCCCGCGAAAAGCATGGTCGTCTGGGGGAAGGCATATTAGTACCCTGACCAGCCACAAATCACGACATCTTTTCTACCGGCGGCATCCCATCACCGCGTCATCGTCGTCGGAGGACGTCAGCCCACCTTCCTTCTCTTCCTTGCGCTGGAATACCGCCGGCAAAAATCTATTCGCGATTTCTAACTGAAGTGTAGGAAAAGTGTTGGTAGAAAACCCAAGGAATTTAGAGAGTTAAAAGCTAAAGCCTGCCACTGACAAGGTTTTTTACCATTCCGTATTCTTGTAAAACTGCATGGAATATAGTATACTGAAATTAGAAATCAACCCGAGGGGGTGCTTACATGTCGGAGCAAAAGAACGGTGAAAGACTATTTAAAGATTTCTCCACTTGTGATTATCAGGAACTTGAGGAGTTGGCAAGCAGAGCGAACGATAAGACCGAGCGTGAGTTTTATGTCCAACTCTGCAACTTTTTTCTTGCTAAGAACCAGCCTCGTATAATGGAGGAGAAACCGTTTTGAGGCGATATACAATCTTTGCCGGCGTGAATGGCGCAGGCAAGACCAGCTTGTACAATGTTGCTTTTATGAACAGTGAAGCTATGGGCAAGCGCATCAACTTGGATGAGATTGTCCGTGAGCTTGGCGATTGGCGAGATGAAAAACTTCAGCTTGATGCAGGAAAACAAGCCGTCCGTCTTGTGCGTCAATATCTCAGTGACGGCACTTCGTTCCATCAAGAAACCACGCTTGCAGGCAAAAGTATTTTCCGCACAATCAGGCAGGCGAAAAAGGCTGGTTTTGAAGTCGCAATGTATTATGTTGGCGTTAGTTCTCCCAGTGTCGCAAAGGAACGGGTTCGCACCCGCGTTCAAAAAGGCGGTCATGGCATAGACGAAGCCTTGATAGAAAAAAGATATTTTAAATCGTTGGAGCATTTAAAGCTAGCGATTCCTCTGTGTGACTTCGTTCGAATTTATGATAATTCGGAAGAAAGTCTCCGCTATGTTCTATCAATTGAGCGAGGTGCGTTAACAGAGTATGAAGATGTTTTGCCGCAATGGTTAGACGATGTCTTACCAAATGACCTTGAGAAATAATAATTGTTCGCCATAACCGCCCTCCGCCTCCCCGGCGGCAGCGCGGTTTTTTGTTTGCCCATTTTGAAGGGAGGCCAATATTTACCTATATGTCGGCGGCGTTCCCGGAGCTTGAGCGCGGCGAGCCTGTCATCGAGACTAAGCGCAAACATATGCCGGTGCGGATTTATTAACAGGCTGTGCGCTTGACAGAAGAAATGACGCTTATCAAAAGTGAGATTTCATCCATCGGCACGTTTAATGCGCAGAAAAAGAAAGAGGATGTTCTGCAGAAATTCAACGCTTGGATTCCACTCTACAATAGTTTTCAGGCACAGCTTGAACCGTTTAAGCGCCAAATTAAAGAAACGCAGGATGACAACCGCTATCTTCACGAAAAAGTTGAACGGCAATCATGGAATATTCAGCACTACAAAGTGAACGCTGATAATTTGCAACGGCAGCCTTGGGAATATGAGGAGTTTATTGAATCCATCCCGGAGGATTATCGCAAACAATTACAGCAGCGGTTTGAGCGGTTGCAGGAGCAGGAGCAAGCGCTTGAAATTGAACAATGGTAATCTATGCGGGTAGCGGGGCAACATCGGTCGCCCCGCTATTTTATAGCGCTATACTTGATACTTGTTTCAATCCACGCCCCCACGCGGGGGGCGACTCGATTCAAGTTTTGTTTTATCGACTTTATACCAGTTTCAATCCACGCCCCCACGCGGGGGGCGACAAGCGGCGGCGGCACGATAAGCAGTTACATCCTCGTTTCAATCCACGCCCCCACGCGGGGGGCGACTCGTACCGTTCGCTTTCTATGTACGGGGCGGGTTGTTTCAATCCACGCCCCCACGCGGGGGGCGACATGAATTATCACAGTTAGGAATGTATAAAGACAGTTTCAATCCACGCCCCCACGCGGGGGGCGACGTTCATGTTCGTGTGTCTTAACCGTGCCAGTTCCCATTTCAATCCACGCCCCCACGCGGGGGGCGACAAGGCGGTCAGGGCCTTGGATAACCTTGATATCGTGTTTCAATCCACGCCCCCGCGCAGGGGGCGACAACTGTGTTCGGAAACCGCCAAGACAACCACGCTGGTTTCAATCCACGCCCCCGCGCAGGGGGCGACGGGAGCGTCACGGACGTAAGCCCGGTGCAGCCACAGTTTCAATCCACGCCCCCACGCGGGGGGCGACAGCAAAAATAAATAATAAAATTATAAAAATGCAGTGTTGATTTAATAATGATGTCAACTTTCACCTTGGTCTTCATTTCTAAATATACGAACCTCCCCAATGACTAGTAATAATCGAGCAATATCATGGTGCGAACCTCCTCGCATATTTATGACCACTTCAGCTTCGCACCTGAAAAAATAGCCACTATAATTACAAAATTAATGGCGCGGTTACA
>WRLK01000074.1 GCA_009777635.1 Oscillospiraceae bacterium
TTCGGCGTGCGCCTTGACGGCGGCAACGCGTTTACCGGGGCGGAGGTGCTTCCGTTTTACGACAGTCTGCTTGTCAAGCTCATAACCCACGACAGCACCTTTGACGGCGCCGCTAAAAAGGCCCTTCGCGCGCTCAACGAGACGCGCATACGCGGCGTTAAGACAAACATGGGGTTTATCGGCAATGTCCTGCAGCACCCCCAATTTTTAGCGGGCGCGTGCCACACGAAGTTTATCGATGAAACGCCCGAGCTTTTCCAGATCGAAGACTCGCGCGACCGCGCCACAAAGATGCTTAAATATATCGGCAACATCATCGTAAACGACCCCACCGCCGGGCGGCAAATGTATAACCCGTCGCGGATGCCGAAGCTTGACGGCGCGGTAAAGCCCGGATATAAGCAGCTTCTCGATGAAAAAGGCCCGAAGGCGGTCTGTGACGCTGTGCTTAAAGAGAAAAAGCTGCTGATTACCGACACCACGATGCGCGACGCGCACCAGTCCCTGATTGCGACGCGCCTGCGCACGCGCGACATGCTGCGGATAGCGCCTGCGACCGCCGAAGCGCTCGGCGGCGCGTTCTCGCTTGAAATGTGGGGCGGCGCTACATACGACGTGGCTTACCGCTTTTTAAAGGAATCGCCGTGGGAACGCCTTGACGTGCTGCGCAAAAAAATCCCCAATATCATGTTCCAGATGCTGATACGCGGGGCGAACGCCGTCGGGTACACCAATTATCCCGACAATCTGATACGCGCGTTCATTCAGGAATCGGCGAAAAGCGGTATCGACGTGTTCCGCATATTCGACTCCCTCAACTGGATACCCGGCATGGAAATCGCCATCGACGAGGTGCTGAAAACCGGCAAGCTCGCGGAAGCCGTCATATGCTACACAGGCGACGTGTCGAACCAGAAAGAGGATAAATGGACGCTTCAGTATTACGTCGATATGGCAAAGCAGCTTGAGAAAATGGGCGCGCACATTCTGGCTATCAAGGATATGGCGGGGCTTATCAAGCCGTATGCTGCGAAAAAACTCATAACCGCGCTCAAAAATGAGATCGGGATTCCGATCCACCTGCATACCCATGACACAAGCGGCAACCAGATAGCGACGCTGCTTATGGCCGCGGAATGCGGCGTGGACATCGTTGACGTCGCGGTTTCCAGCATGGCTACGGGAACAAGCCAGCCGTCGATGGATTCCCTTGTGGCGGCGATGCAGGGCGAGGAGCGCGACACCGGCCTGAGCCTTGAGAAAATCCAGGGCCTTTCGGATTACTGGGCCGACGTCCGCACGCGGTACTGCAACTTTGAAAGCGGGATCAAGCATCCCGCCACCGACATTTATGAGTACGAAATACCCGGCGGGCAGTACACGAACCTAAAAACGCAGGTGGACAGCTTAGGCCTTGGCTACCGATTCGACGACGTCAAAAAGATGTACAAGGCGGTTAACGAAATGATGGGCGGCATCGTCAAGGTCACGCCGTCGTCAAAGATGGTGGGCGACCTTGCGATTTACATGGTGCAAAACGACCTGACGCCGGAAAATATCGTGAAGCGCGGGGAGACGATCACGTTCCCGGATTCTGTCGTCAGCTATTTTAAAGGCATGATGGGCCAGCCGTCATGGGGGTTCCCGAAGGATTTGCAGCGCGTCGTGCTCAAAGGAGAAGAGCCGGTTGACGGCCGTCCCGGCGACCTTTTGCCCGACGTGGATTTTGAGGCCGCCCGCGAACACTTGAAAAAGTTTACAAGCGATCCCAACGACCGCATGGTGATAAGCTGGTGCTTCTACCCGAAGGTGGTGGAGGAATTCTTAAAGAACCGCAAGGAATTCGGATATATCAACCGGCTTAGCAGCCATGTATTTTTCCACGGCATGGCGGAGGGCGAGACGCACCGCGTCAATATTGACGACGGCAAGAAGCTTGTCATCAAATATCTGGGCAAGGGCGACGTCAACCCGGACGGCACCCGCAACGTGATGTTTACGCTAAACGGTGTGCGCCGCGAGGTTGCCGTCTTGGATTATGGCGCAAGGGAAATCAGCGAAACCACACTGCTTGCGGATACCTCCGACTTGACGCAGGTCGGGGCGACAATCCCGGGGATGGTCAGCAAGATACAGGTCAAAAAGGGCGACAAGGTCACGAAGAACCAGGTTCTGCTGATCGTTGAGGCCATGAAGATGGAAACCGGCATTGTCGCGAACTTTGACGGCGTTGTCGGCGAAATCCTTGTCAAAGAGGGGATGCAGATCAAAGCAGGGGAGCTCTTGATGAGGATTAACGAGGCTTAAGGGCTTTGCCTGAACAATTAACGGCCTTGTATGGATGCTTTCGTATCCATACAGGGCCGTTTGCCGCGAGAAAACACCAATTACTCATAACCCATGCCGCAGCGCGTCTATCAGCGTAATCGCTTCGTCGTAGTCCCCGACCAATACGCTGCCGTATATTTTCCTGATATCGGCTCCGACGCTTTGCCCGCGCGTAGATTTCTTCAAATTCTCGGTAATCCTGTTTATTTCCCCGGCGTTTAAGTTTTCAAGCGCGTCTTTTAACGCCAAGAGCCCCGCGTTTACCGCTTCCTTGTCATAGCCGGTTTCTTCCCGCTCCGGCTCAGGCTTGATCGCGTTCTTTATATTATCTATGATTGCTTTGAGCTGCTTGATGAAGTCGCCGTGGTAATCGTTTATAAAAGCGGTATCCTGCCGCCTTCCGGCAGCCTCCAGGGCCTCGGCGGCGCCGGAAAGCTCTATGGCGCCTATTGCCGCCGAAGCTCCTTTGATACCGTGTACATATGTAGTGTAAAGGGAAAGGTCGCCGGACAAAAGGCAATCCTCGATTTTATCGAGCTTTTCGGATATGTCGGTACAAAACACAGAAAGCGTTTCAGCATAGACGTCGGTTCTTCCCCTCGCTCTTGCGAGCCCGTTTTGATAATCCAGCCCGTTTATTATGACATGCATATTTTCGCCGCCGGCGTTTTCTTTTGCGAAAGCGGCGGCTTCGCTGCTCAAGGCTTTCTGCATGCTTTTGGGTATCCATTTTCCGAGCAGCGCGTCAAGCTTGACGGTATCGATCGGCTTCGACAAAAAGTCGTTAAACCCGTTTTCCAAAAACATTTCCATCATTCCAAGGACTGCGTTTGCCGTCAGCGCGATGATTGGGACTTCCTTGTAGTACCGGTCGTTTTTGCCCATTTCCCTTATGAGCCGTGTCGCTTCGATTCCGTCCATTCCCGGCATCTTGTGGTCCATGAACACCAGATCGTAGCGTTCGGCTTTTACGGCTTCGATTGCGGCCGGGCCGCTGCTGCATAAATCAACGCTCATATTATACGGTATCAGGAGACCCTGCGCTACCTTCAGGTTCGTGTGTATGTCGTCGACAACGAGCACCTTCGCGTCGGGCGCTGAGAACATGGCGATGATTTCGTTGTTTTCGGCATATGAGAAATTACTGCTTATACCGTTTAGAATATCGGCGATATAAGTGCAGTAAACCGGCATGGCAAGTATGCTTACATTCTTTTCGGGAATTGCTTCCCCAAATTCGGCAAGCAAAATGGTCTTTGTGTTTTTCCCGAATTTTTTTATAGTATCCTCGTTCTTGCGAAACAGTGCGAATGAAATGAAAAGATGGCCGTACCACCCTTTTTCCATCTTTTCGTAAAGCTCGGTCCCGTTTGTGACAAGGGTATGGCGAACGCCGAGGTTATCAAGCGAGTAGCTGATTGAATTGGCGTATATTTCGCGCCGCTCAAAGATAAGGGCGCTTTTTTCCTCCGGGTTTTCAACCTCTGCAAGCTTCTTTCGCGTATTATATTTCTGCGGCAGAACAACGGTAAAGGTGCTGCCTTTGCCGTATTCGGACGCAACGCCGATCTTCCCGCCCATTGCCGTGACAATGCTGTGCGTGATGGCAAGCCCAAGCCCGACGCCTTCATTTACGGCGTTTCTCTCAAGGTCGAACTGCGTAAAGTCGGAGAATAATTTATTTATGTTTTCCTGTTTGATCCCGATGCCGGTATCTGTGACATTAAAGATAATGTTTACGGTATCGTCGTCTATAAATTCCCCGCGCGCTGTAAAGCACACAAAGCCTTTATCCGTGAATTTTACGGCGTTGTTAAGAACATTTAAGATTACCTGCCGAATTCTTGTTTCGTCGCCTAAAAGCGTGTGCGGGATATTCCTGTCAAGATTGACGGCTAAACGGATCTGCGAATCCACAACTCTCATCCTAATAATGCTCACAACGTCGTTTATAAGGGATGAAACGGAATAATCCCGCGGGATTATTTCCATTTTGCCCGCTTCGATTTTTGAAAAATCCAGGATGTCGTTGATGATTGCAAGAAGGTTTGAGGCAGCCTGCTTTACCGTGAAGATGTGCTCGTTTTTAAAGTCCGGCTTCCTCTCGCGCAACGCAAGCTCGGTCATGCCGATGATCGCGTTCATAGGCGTGCGGATTTCATGGCTCATCTTGGCGAGGAAGTCGGTCTTTGCGCGGCTTGCCTCGTTGGCCTTATGCAGCGCGTCCTGAAGCTCGTTTTGCAGGCGCGCAAGATCAGTGATGTCGTCGATGCTGCCAACTACAAACATAGCCTCGCCCAAGTCGCTCAATACGGGGACGGTATGCGCGTTAAGCACCATGCCACGGAACTGGATCTTCCATTCCTGAGGGCCCTCTGAAAAGGTTTTGCGTATATAGGAAACGATTTCCGAATGCATGTAATCGAAATGCATGTCTTTAAGCGACTTGCCGCAAAAACGTTCGGGGACAAACCCGAGCCTCGTCAGGAAAATGCCGTTGAATAATATAATGGTTTCATTTTTATCAACGCAGTAAATAAGCCCCGGATAATTCGATATAACGGCTTCCAATTGCGTGGAGGAAGCGATGGCCTTATCGGTTGCCTCCTTGAGCTTTAGCTGCATTTTCTTCTCTTCGGTTATGTCCTGCAAAGCGCCGACAATTCTGAGCGGCGCGCCCGAGGAGTCCCTCTGCGTTCCCCCAAACGAGTGGAAGTGCCGAAACTCACCGCTTTTTGTCATAAGGCGGAATTCAACATCATAGGGGGTTTTTCCGGTGCGGTCGCTCAAATGGGCAAGAACGGCCTTCATCGTCATTTCCTTGTCGTCGGGATGTATGCGGTCGGTCCAGCTGTGAAGCTTGTCGGGAAAATCGTTTTCATCCATATAGCCCAGCATATCCCGGATTTCCTGCGACCATCTAAAATGGCTGTCGCGGTCAAACAGGTTTAAATTCTTGAGATTGTCGGCGATAATATCCTTATCCCACAGGGCGACGCCTACCGCTTTGTTTGTAAGGGTGTATTTTATAAGCTCATATTCCGAGAGTTGCTTTGTCTTTTCCAAAAGGACGGAAAGCTCGGCCGCCTGCTTTGAAATTGTTTTCTTTTTTTGATTGTTTAATATAAAAAAGATCGAAACGATAACGAGCATAAGCAAAAGCAATATGGCCGAAATGGTCATAAAAACGACGCGTGCTTGTACGATTTGCCTTGAATAGTCAAATAAGCGGGACGTCCAGTCGTCACCGATTGATTCGGTATTCACGAAAGGCATTGCCTTGCTGATGATCGAGCAAAGCTCAGTTTCGTTTATATTCAGGCCGAAAAAGGATTCCTCCAATGGCGAGGGCACGATGACATTGGCTTTAAATCCCGGCATTTCATGGTAGTGCGTAAAGAAAAGGAGCATGCTTTCCGAAAGCAGCGCCAAATCGATCTCGCCGCTTTCAAGGGCGATAACCATGTCGTGATAATCATGATAATATATCACGTTTGCGTCGTTGCCAAACCATTTTTTGTAAAGCTCCTCATGCGCCGTATCGGCGGCGATCCCTACGGTTGACTGTACAACCTGATGCATTTTCAGGTTTGGATAATCTATTTTTGATAAAAACGCAAAGTTTGAAGTGAAATAGGAAGGCTCGGCCCATAAATAAACGCCCTTTCGCTCGTCGGATTTAATAAGCTGCGAAATAATGGCGTATTCGCCGCTCCGAAGGCCCTCGAGCATGTCAGACCAACGCGTGTCCTTTTCGGTCTTCGCCTCAAATTCAATACCTGAAAGCGTGGATATTTCCGCCAAAACATCCAAGGCGATACCCTCGAACCGCCCCTCCCGCTCGTTCCAAAAGCTCAAGGGGTAGTTGTCGTTTTCAAATGCGACGGGTATTTTTGCCTCGTCCGCCTTTAAAGCGCCCAGATAATCTTTTTCTTCATCGGAAAGCGTTAGCTCGAAAGCATATTTCGCATATTCATATTCGCCTTGCGTATACAGCTCGTGCAGCTTGTCAATCCCGCCGGCGGCTATATATTTATTCATAACGGATATAACGGGCGCAAGCTCCGGGTTAGCGGTAGCCAGCGACACCGGGGTATACACAAGCGGAAAAATGTCCATGGAGCTAATGTCGCTGTAATCGCTGAAATAACTGCGGGTAACCGCCTCCTCGATAAAGACGTCAATCATGCCCTCCCGGAGAAATTCGGCCGCTTCTTCGCCGTTTCTGACGTCCACTATTTCAAAGCCGGCGCCCGGGTAAACATCAAGAATTGACTGCGCCGTGATAGTCCCGGTCAGGAACCCCGCCCTCACGCCGCTCATGTTGTTTTCATTGATCATCATGTCTAAACCGTCGTGCTTGAAAGCTTTCAGGCTGCGTTCGGCGATGGGGGTGGTCATATGGTACCTGAGCCTGCGCCCGATGGTGGCGGTAAGCTCATTTGTAAAATCTACGCTTTTGCCGTTAAACCCGTCCATGAGCTCATCCCATTGGCGCAATTCAAAAACAAAGGGTATATCGAAAAATTCCGAGAGAAATTCGTAAAAAAGCGCGGAGAATCCGGCGAGCGTGCCGTCCGGCAGGATAAACGCTTCCGTCGAGTACTCGCTGCCGCAATAAAAGCTGCCTCTGGTTTGCCGAAGCGCGTCTATCGCTTCAATCTCTTCATCGGTTACCCCCGGAATGTCCCGGTAAGACGTCACGAGAGAAATATCAAAGTAATCCTCCGACTTCGGCAAGCAGCCCGCGGAGGCTGCAAGCACAAACGCAAGCGCAAGGGCGATTGAAGTTATCCGCACGATTTTATCTTTCATTTTAAGCCGGCCCTTTCAAAGATATTTTTGCGCGTATTCTTACAGTTTGCGTCTGCACAAGAACCAATCAATGTCAAAGGCTATGTAGTTACATGACGCCGCGTTAATCAGCGTCATTTCCAATTTTGGCGCTTCTCCCACTGAGAATCCAGTCGTCTATCTCCGATATCTTGAAACGCCAAAGCTTTCCAATCTTATGCGCCGGAATTTCATTTTTCTTAATCCACAGGCGGATAGTATCCTTGTGGACTTGAAGGTGCGCTGCCAATTCTTCGATGCTGGACCATTTCTCATGTTCTGTCGACATAAAAAAGCGACCGCCTTTCGTGAGTATACGGAAAAATAATTATAGCATACATAAAATAGAATTACAAGGTTTAAAATGACAATTGTCGGTAATCATATGAATGAATATGAATTGAAAATAAAACCACCCGTCCCGAGTATCAATCCCGGGCGGGCGGCTTTAGCCAGTCTGGTTTAACGCGTATACTTGATACTAATCTCCATCCAAACAGTCGATATCTTTGCGGTCTTTTTTCGCATCACTGCGTTGTCCTCCTTGCCGGGCGAAAGCCCGCCTGCGTCGTCCGCCTTGCGATACAAAAAAATCCTTGCAAACCTATTCGACTCTTTGAACGGAGATTAGTATTAGACGATATTTACGCGCTCGAATGCGTACGTTCTTTCTTAAAGCTCAAAGAGCCGTTGTTTATCGCTTTCAAAATCAGCATCATAACAATTCCGGCGGCGGCGGCGCATGACGCGATTACGAATGCCGGGAACATCAGGTTGATGTCGTTTGCGGCAATGTTTTTATAATATCCCGCGATCTGCGACGAGATGACGGCTCCGGAGCCGAATCCCAAAAGAACGAAGCCATAGTTTTCCGCAAGATGCTTTGCCCCGAACAAATCCGCGATCAGCGACGGGAAAGTGCTCAGCAGCCCGCCGTAAAAGAATCCGATCAGCGCAATCAGGACATAAACCCAGTAACCCTGCGATGCGTTCACAAACAGCGACAAAACCGCGGAGCCGCAAAGCAAAACGATAATGGTATTGCTGCGCCCAAGCCGGTCGGAGACTATGCCCCAGGCAAGGCGGCCAAACGAGTTGAACATGGTAACGGCCAAAACGCCGACGGTGGCGGTTGACGCAAGGCCTTTCGCAACCGCGATAGGCCTTGCGAAGCCAATCATCATCAGCCCGCCCATGCAGGCGAGCATGAACGTTATGGTGATAAGGTAAAATTGCGGCGTTTTAAGCATTTGGCCGGACGTGTAGTTCTTTGACGCCGCAGTAGCAGCCGCCGTGCCTTTAGAAGCCGTCTGACCCGTCATATATCCGTCCGGAGGGTTTTTGAGGAACAGGCATCCGAGGGTGCATACGACTAAGAATACCGACGCCAGAACTCTGAAGGTTTGAAGCTCCCCTGAGCCCGCGCCGCCGAACGTCACGATCAGGCTTTCGACGATCGGAGTGAACACAACGCCGCCAAAACCAAGGGAAGCCACAATGATTCCCGTCACAAGGCCTTTTTTATGCGGATACCATTTCTGTGCGCAGGCAATGGTCGTGGAATACGTAAAGCCCATGCCTGTACCGCCCATGAAACCGTAAGTAATCCACAGCATCCATGCATTTGCCTCTGTGACGAATGAAGCAAGGAAGAATCCGGCGCTTAAGATCAAGCCTCCGATAAACACGACAAGGCGCGTGGAATACTTAAACGCAAGCTTGCCGCCAAGTACGCTTCCGATTGTGAGCGTTGAAAGCAGCAGCGAAAAGGTAAGACCGGCCGAGGCGTTGTCGCCGCCGAAAATACTGTCCGCGATGCCGGTCTGAAACACGCTCCAGATATATGCAATCCCGAGTGTCAGTTGAATCGCGATCGCCGCGAGTACGGAAAGGACGCCTTGTTTTTTATTATTCATAACAGTAAAATCCCCCATCAAATTTGATTTGATTATCTTGACAGGATATCAATTAAATCGGCTACCGTCATAGCCTTAACACCTCCCGCTTATAGTCGAGGCAAACAAAAAAGCCTTCGACCCAATACGAAAAATCCGCATGGGACGAAAGCTAAATTTTTAAAGCTTTCGCTGTACCACCCATTTTCGCCATACCAGCATATGCGTCCCCTGTAACGGCGGGAAGTCGTCGCAACCTACTCGGCCATCCGGCTTTCGGCGCGCTGCTCGGGAGTGATTTTCAACCATAACCTACTTGCACCGGGTTTTCACTGTCTCCGGCTCACTGTGGCGTTTGCTTATGGCATACTGTCTCCGTCAAAGCATTTATATGGTAACTAATTATACCTTATTTATTTTATTTGTCAAGAATAAATTTTTAACATACATATAAAAATTAATAATTCAAAGTAGTCTTGATATTTTTATTTTTTGGTGTTATAATTTATTTCGTTCGTTTATCACATACGCAGTACAGCGCTTTGCTTCCGTGGCTCAGTCGGTAGAGCGGTTCACTCGTAATGAACAGGTCGCCGGTTCGATTCCGGCCGGAAGCTCCAGACCTCTTTTTAAGAGAGCTTGCATTTTCAGCTTTCTTAAAAAG
>WRLK01000075.1 GCA_009777635.1 Oscillospiraceae bacterium
CGATGTCGACGTCAAGGTTCGATACGTTTTCTAATGCCGATTACGATAATATTTTCGCACAGCTTGCGTCGAACTCCATCACGATTTTGGGGGATGCCGACGTTGACAGCGCATCGGCGATTCCGGTTGAAAATACAGCCGTAACCGAAATCAGGTAAAAACCTTTTTAGGGTCTGTTGATATTTAATAGGGGGCACGATAACGTGCCCCCTATTATTTGTTGATTTGAATATCTCGGCGTGAGTCGCGGACTATCGATCGGTAGTGTCAACAGGCCCTAATTCTTTTCGTAGACATAGTCAGATACCGGCACATAGTTTGCGTTGACGAGTAATTGCCGCCCGTCATCGGTCAGCAGCCAGTCGCGGAGGATGCGGGCGGGGCTGTTTTCCGGCTCGCTCTTGCGGATGACAGCGTAGAAATCGTTTACAAGGGGATAGTCGCCGTCCCCGATGCTCTGCGCAGAGGGATTAACGCCGTCCACGGAAAGCAGCTTGAGGTTAGGGTTTTCATACATGAGATTGGCGTAGTAATAGACGGAAAACCCGATCGCGCCGCCGGATGCGTCGTACTCCGCCACGGCGTCGATCAGCGCGCCCATTCCGGCGGGCCTGAGCTCGGTCGGCGGCTCCATAGGCTCCATGCCTTGCATTAATAGCCCCAGGAACAAGGTTTGGCTGCCGCTTTCCAGATTGCGCTGGAACGCGGCGATAGGGCCGCTTTCGCCCCCGACCTCCGACCAATCCGTGAGCTTTCCGGAGTATATGCCAATAAGCTGTTCGCGGGTAAGGCTGTCAACAGGGTTTTGTGCGTTGACGAGGAATACCAAGCCGTCGCGCCCGATGGGGATGATCTCAAGCTGGTCGAGCAGCCCCGTTTCCTCCATCTCGGCTTTGATGTTTTCAGGCGCTTCGTATACCAGCAGCAGATCGGCGCCCTCGTACATCATATTGCGCCAAACGGCGCCGGTGCCGCCGCTTACCTGAACCGTCGTCTCGGCCTCCTCCAGAGGTACACCGCATATTTCGCTGTATAGCTCCGCCATCAAAGGCATGTTTGCGGTGGAGCCGTCTATACGCGGGTAGTTGCCGGCGTTTATGCCCGACGGCATGGAAATGGGAGCGCTTGATATATTCTCGGGGGAGCCGCTCTCAGCCGGGGCCTCGCTTGACGGTATTCCGTTTCCACCGCCGCAGGCGCAAAGCCCCAGCAGCAGAGCCGCCGCAAAAAATATGATCATACGTTTTCCAGTCATTTTATAATCCTCCATTAATCATTGCCTAAGCCGGTGAATATTCTCCGCTTAATAATCCAATTGCCATCCCAGTCAATAAGGCCTATATCGAAGCCGCGTTTTATGGCGATGCGGTTCGGGCCGGCGTCATAAAACGCGGTTATGTTATCCACAATCACCCTGCCTGTATCGTCCAAAATATCAAATCGGGTAACATGTTCGGATTCGTCGGCATACCTGCCTGCCTGAAGCAGGACGATTTCCGCGCTGCAGTCCCACTCCTCGCTCGCCAGATAGATACCGGTGTAGCGATCCGCCGGCAGGATCACCTCAAGCGCAGAGCCGAGCAAGCCTACCCGGTATTGTCCGTCAAGTTCAACCGAATATGTGTAAAGCCCGTCGCACATCATATTTATAGAGCTTACTTCCGGCAGCTCAAAAGAGGAGGCGAGTATATTGCCGCCGCGGTCAACCAGCACGGCTTTCCCGTCTAACAGGCCCAGAAATCTTTCGGCGGGGCGCTTCTCGCCGTAGATATGGACTTCAGCCGGCGCGAGCCGCGAAAGTCCGCCTATCAGCTCCGTGTGGTCCGCCGTGACGAGCGCAACGCTGACCGGCCCATCCTCCGGGCGGTAGGGAGAGCCTGTCTGCACGATGGCAAGCTCGCCGTCATAATACCCGACAGAAGCGCCATTTACTGAGAACAGTATGCCGTCCTTCGGGGAAAATATCCCGCGTTCGCCGCCGTTTTCATACATGAGGTAATCGCCGCGCAAGCCTTCGTGAAAGCCGCTGATGCCGTCAAAGATGTATAGCTCCCGAAAGCTTTGGTCAAGAATGTAAGATATTCCCGGATTATCATCATTCCGCTCATTTGAATGCACCGATTCCGCAATCAAGTAACCGTTCCATGTATATGCGCCGAAATAAGGCTTGGGCGTCGGAAAGCCGGAAACCGCTTCTCCCGCCGAATCAACCACGCCGAGCGGAGTGCCCCAGTGATCGCTTAGCAGGAAGGCTCCGTCATCCAGCCTGTTTGCGCCAAACGCGCCCTCGTAGCGTTCGGCGCCTGTCGGCACATGGTACAAGGCCGTATGGTAATCCTGCGGCACATCCTCCGCCGATACAATCCCGTCGAGGCGGTCCTGCCGGATGATATACTCGCCAAAAGCGTCACCGTATCTTTTTTCTTCCCAATCTATGAGCATGCTGCCGTCCAGATCATAGAGCGACCACAGCGCGTTGGTTCGCAGGTAACCCTGCTCGTCGCGGACGACTTCCTCGCGCACGCGAAAGCGGTAACGCACTTCTCCGGTGGCTAAGTCGGTTAGATCCATCTCGGTGTAACCGGAAGGGTCGTCCTCGCTTACCGCAACCTCGTTGCCGTCCCCGTCAATAACCCAGTATTCGGTGGTGAACCATTGATCGTCCCCCATCGGGATGCTGTAAATCCGACCGCCGTTCTGATTTGCACCTTCCGTCTCCCGACTGCTGTCCTCCGGCAGGGAAGCGTCCTGACGGTCAGGGGCGGGCGGTTCGTTTGGGGGGCCGCAGCCCGCTAACATAATAAGCGCAATCGCAACCGACGCGCACAGGATTTGCGTTCTCAATTTAATCATATATTCTTCACCCGGTTTTGATTGTAATAATTCTTTCATGTTTTGTCAAGAGTAAGCTGTTACAGCGAACAAACCGCCGCGCGCGCTTAAGCTGCCTAAAAGTTTAAATTAAGAATAAACGCTGGATAAATTACACAAAATTATTAATTAGCTTTTTAGGGATTATCACGCGGGCAAAAGAGGAAATACTAATCGTGGAGGAGGATTAGTATGAAACGATTATTTCAAATATATATTTCCCTGATCATATTTTTTTCGTTGTTTTGCGCCTGCGCTTTTGCCGCCCCTGCCGCACAGGTCATATCCGATTACCATGAGAACACTTTAGCTCGGACAAGTACGCCGCTGCTGAGCGACATACCCAATCGTACCGGCAATATCGTCCTTGCTTGCGGAATGATTAACAAAACCGTTCTAATGCCCGGGGATATATTCAGCTTCAATCAAATTGTCGGTAACCGTACGGAAGCCCGCGGCTTCAAAGCAGCTCCCACCTTTGTGAACGGCCGTGTAGAGGATAGCGTGGGCGGCGGCATTTGCCAGGTGTCCTCCACGTTATATTACGCCTGTTTGCTGTCTAATCTTGAAATTGTGTACCGTGCAGCCCATTCCATGTGCCCGGACTATATTGAGAGCCCCGGACTGGACGCCACGGTTAGCTGGGGAAGCCTTGATTACAAATTCAAAAATAATACGGACAACCCCATCAAAATCTTTGCACGGGTAGAAGATAACGAGGTATATGTTGAGATTTCAGGCACGAAAGCTGACAATAACACGGTAGTAATTGAAAGCGAAATCCTTTCAATCACACCATTTCAGACGATATACAGGGACAACCCGGGTCTTGGCCCGGGCGAGGAGAAGGTCGTCCAGCCGCCTTTTACCGGTTATGTGTCAGAGACCTACCGCGTAATTATGAGCGAAGACGGCAATATAATCAGCCGCACGCTGGAAACAAAAAACACATATCGGAAGCTGGATAAAATAATAGAGCGAAACCCCTTGGAACATCAACCTGCGTTTTCGCCTAAAATCCTGTCTTGAATATGCTGTAATTTGTCTATGACTTTGTCGTCGTCCGGCATGTGGTCTAAAGTCTCTATTTCACCAAAAAGGTATTCCCAGTTATATATAATCCTTTTGTTGTATAGTGAAAGGACTTTCTTCTTATGCTTGGAATCCGGGATTCTTGAGAGGTATGGCTTGATCGGGTCAACCATAAGCGGCCTGTTTTGTGATACGGTAACGGTATATGGCGCATATCTCTTCCCGTTCATGACGTCTATTCCCGCCTGCGTGTATACAAAGAGAAATTCATCGTCCGGGAAAACATACCGGTATATCGAATCAAAATAATATTCGTTTAAGTGGCCTTTCAGTATAAGCGCTTCTACCACATTGGCGTCAAGCCGGTCTAATACCGGCTTATTGCCGATAATCCATCCTACTTTGACGGCTGCTTTTTCAATATCATAAAGATATTTCATCTGAGATATCTGAAAAAGTGTATAATTGCCATATTTCCGGAAGTTAGCCAAATCGCTGAACGCGCGCATTTTCATTTTTACATGTTGAAGAATACGCTTGAAATAATCACTGTCGTGATATGAATGAGAGAGCTTGACGCTGTAGATATCCGCAACGTCTAAGTTCCGGGTCATTTTTTCAATAAAGCTTAGTTGATTCTCAATAAGCCAGTTGCGGTGTTTTTCCGAGATATCATAGCCCACAGTCCCAATTTCATGTAAAATCCCGTCTGCGCCAAGCTCATCCATCAGCACAAGCGCCGTTAAAACAAGATTCAACAATTCAAATCCAAATCCGAGGCTTTCTTCCCTTGCGGTGGCAAGCCCCGTCCCGAAGTATACCACTTTCCCCTTTTCGCAGCATTGGGTTGAGATAAGCCCGTTTGCCGCCCCCGCTATGATTGTTCGGCCCATCTTTTCATCTCCCCGCTTATTCTTGACTTATGATTATATATATGCGCACAGGGATTTAGCGGTTCTATTCTGGAATAGCCGGCATAAGGAGCAAGACAGGCGGCATAAATTGTAGACAAAGGGGTGAGCCGGTTGAAAATACAGCGCAGGGATGAGCTTAATAGCTTTATTTTAATAGCTGTCGGCTCATTCATAATGTCAATCGCGTTAAACGCGTTTTTATTCAATAACGATTTAGTAATAGGCATCGGCGGAATAAGCAGAATGATTGAAAAATGGCTGGATATTCCGCGAAATTATGTTTATTGGTTTATAAGCACGTTTATACTGTTGATGGGCAGCTTGCTGCAACAGGATCGCCATAAGGGAGATTTTATATTTCGGTCGTTTGCCGGAATCATATGGGTTTCCTTTGTTTTTCTTCCCCTTACCAAAAGCTTAACGGCATTCCGCTTGCCGTTACCCGAACCGGCAGACTTTTTATTCATGCCTGTTACATCATCACTAGGAGCGGTTTTATTGGGGCTCGGTATAGGTATTATAATAAAATCGGGAGGCAGTACCTGTGGCCTTGATCTGATAGCCCATGTGATTGAGGATAAAAAAAATATTGGTAAGCCTAATACAATGCGTGTTTTGGACAGCTTGATATTATTAATGGGAACAATCACTTTTATAGGAAAAGACGTCTTTAACGTTTCAATGATTAAGCCTACGCTTTTATACATAAGCTCCGGGCTCATATTAATTTATTTATTGCCAAAAACAGTGGAACTGATCGATGGATTTGATAAGACCTTTCCATTTTAGTGGTTTCATCGCCAAGAAAAAGCCATCCTGTCTGTTGAAACAGAAGGATGGCAACGTACCCTTTGGAACGGCAAAATATCCGAATGAGTATAAAAGAGACAATGTTATGCCAACAAATCATATATTTCTTCATCGTGCATTATGTAATGCTCGGCTATATTTATATCAGAGGGAACGGTAATCTTAATATTTGTTTCATCCCCGGCAAGCATTTTTACCGGATATCCACACCGTTCAAGAAGCGTGCTGTCATCCGTAATATTGCTCTTATCTGCAATTTTATCATGACACTCTTTTAGAATCTTCGCGCGAAAACACTGAGGGGTTTGAACCCTATATGTGTTGCCTTCAAATCCTCCCTGAACCATGTTGCCGTTTTTATCTGTATAGCAAAGCCTGTCTATGCTTTTCACTCCGACAATGGCTCCCGGAAACGCATCCATTGCTTCCACGCAATCAGAAATAAACCGCTGTTTTAAAAGCGGGCGGGCGCCGTCGTGGATCATAACAATTTCTCCTGTAGATATTGACAGGCCATTATATACTGAATCGTATCTATTTTCTCCGCCAATCGCAATCCATACAGGCTTTCTTGGGAATTTCTCATGAATGATCATATCTTGCAGCTCTGCCCGATCTTCTGTACGGACAACAATGACAATTTCATCAATATAATCATTTTCTTCAAACGCTGCCAGCGGATAATAAAGCGCCGGAATTTGTTGCGCTTTGAGAGAAAGATAGACTTTGTTAATATTTAGCCCCATTCGATTGCTTGATCCTGCCGCTAACAAAATTCCGCTTACAGTTTTCCCCTTATATATAACGAAATCCCCTTTGCAAAAAAGTAAATTATTTACGCATTTTATCATAGCACGATTCGTAGCTTTCGTCAATAAAAAGACGCGATGATCCAGGGCAACAGCATTTACTTTTTCATTGACTATTGCATGATACAATGTTACCCTTGATATACAATTTACATAATGTTGGAGGTATGCTTGTGAGCGCTAGAGATTATACGGAAGAATACATTGAAATTAACGATATAACCCAATATTTCTTACACTATCCTTCGCCGCAAAAGGAGGTCGCTATTATGCTGCATGGCGGCCCCGGACAGTCAGAGGCACATCTGGCCTATAGCTTAAGGCCGTATTGGGATTTTTGTAATGTTGTTTACTATGACCAGCGTGGAGCGGGTAAAACGCAAATAAAGAACAAATCAAAACCGGACTCTATAACATTAGAAGCCTTAATGGCCGATTTAAAACAAACCATTCAATATGTGAAGGGAAAATATCAAACGGATAGGATAATCTTGATAGGCCATTCATGGGGAAGCATTTTGGGTACTGAATATATTCTTAAATACCCCGATGATGTTATTTGCTATATTGGCTACGGTCAAGTTGTCGATCTGCTTCGCGGCGAAAAAATCGGATATGAAAAACTAAAGGATTCCATTGAAAGAAAAGGCGCGAAAAAAGATATAAAAAAGTTAAAAGCATTCGGAGATTATCCATATGGAGCTGTTGCCAAAGGCTTTATGAAAACCGCTATGGCTTTTCGCAAAATGCAAGCGAAACATGGATATGCCCCTGATACGGCCAAAGTGCGGGAACTTGTTCTTAAAAGCCCTATTTTTAGCTTGAATGATATTTTTCCTATGCTTAAAAGCCTTAAAACAAATAAAAATCTGATGGACATTTTTCTCCAACATCGCATTTGGGATAAAATCAAATATCAGATACCCGTATACTACATTCTCGGCAGAAATGACTGGCAGACCCCCAGTATTCTGGTTGCTGAATATTTTGACAAAATTGACGCGCCCAAAAAGGGGATTTACTGGGTAGAAGATGCGGGGCATCTCACAGATGTAGGCAACCCGGAGGGCTTTTGCAAATCGGTCAAGGAAATCATTACGCAATTATAGTTACGGAGTGGTCGCTTGTGAAAAAGCAATTATCAGAAATGTCGTTAGAGGAATTATGGGAGCTTTTCCCTATCGTTTTGAAGGAACATAATCCACAGTATAAAAATTGGTATGAAACCGAAAAACAAAACATTTTGAAAAAAATAAAAGCCGATGACGTTGTACGCATTAATCATATTGGAAGCAGCGCGGTTGAGGGTTTGCTTTCAAAGCCTACCGTAGATATGCTTTTAGAAATTGATGGTTGCTGTAATGTCCGCAGTGATAAAATTGGCGTACACTCTAAATAACATTGAAAATGAGGAAAATGCTATGATTGAAAAGGTGAATCTTACAAAAGCCGCCGATGCGATTGATAAACTGTATGTTTATAAGAAAGTCGGGCGATTAAACGGCCATGTATTAAGCGTTGTGAATGTTGAAAATCGCACATTGGATTTTCATGTGCACGAAAAATCGGATGAGCTTTTCTATGTAATTGATGGTGGGTTTCATATTGAAACAGACGATGGAATGATTAAAATTGATAAAGGTGAATTTATTATTGTCCCCAAAGGAATGCGGCACAGGCCGGTGGTAAAAGAATTATCCAAGGTTTTATTGATTGAGCTTGATGGAACACTCAATAAGGAAAATAGTGGTGATTTATACGAGGATTAAATTAACAATTGCTCGCAACCTCTTGTCTTAAACTTTGTTACAAATCATTAGCGAAAAGATTAGATAAAAGAGAGGCCATTATTTATCCCTTCGTTCAGTATCCATTTTTATTGGTTGTAATTTTCTGTCTTTATATTAATCATTCAGGGTTAGCGTTTATAATTTTATTTCCAATAATATTCTTAATAAATATAGCAATCGGATATTTGCATTTTCGATTTGCCAAAAACATAGGTGGGATTGCAAGCTTTTTCATTTCATTGATTATGCTGTTTCTCCCCCTTTTCTGTTATATAGTTGAAAAAGTATGTCATACTTTTTCAACTGGTATGAGTTCATTTTCTCACTTTCCTACGGCTTTTCATATGTCCCGGCTGCATGGACGCTTACTTTCAATCCTACCGGGAATATCAAATCCGGCCCAGACTTAACCCGAACCGCAGATAAAAGCACGCGGCAGTGGCGAGGAGCATGAGCAATACCATTATGTAATCAACCGGCTTCATTTTAATATCATATAAAGTTGTGATGGAATTATTTGCGCCATAGCCGCGGTTTGTCAGCGATATTGCAAGGTTGTTTGCCATTAAGATTGAGTTGATAATAAGAGGA
>WRLK01000076.1 GCA_009777635.1 Oscillospiraceae bacterium
TCGCTCTTACGCCGTGCCAGCGTGTTTTGCAGCAGCTCGAATACCTCAGAGATTTTGTCGTCGTCGCCCTCGAACAATACGCCGCCCACATGCGGCAAGCTGCCGAACACTGCCATCGTGCGGCTGGAAAAGTCCGCGATATATAGATTAACCTGCCTTGCTAAGTACCTTTCCGACGCGCTGTAAATCAGCGTTTGCAGGAGCGTCGTCCTGCCGGAGCCGCCCGCGCCACAGACCAGCAGATGCCCGTCGGTCAGGAAATCTACCGCAACAGGATACTGGTTCTGGCTTTCCGGGTTATCCACAAGGCCAATAGGCAGGATGAGGGAGAAGCCCTCGGGCTTCGGCATTTGGGCGAGCTCATCAAGATATATGGCCCTTGGCAGCGGCAGCATCCAGATTTGCTTGATGGCGGGAATATCGTTTTCCTCCGCGATTTTAGCGGCGTATTTCACAACCGCGTCAAGCTGCGTTACCTTGGCGATGTTGTCGCTCTTTTTCGCCTTTTTCTGTTTTGGCACGCCATTTTTGCCTATTAAGTTGATATGCTCCACCTTGACGTTTTTATCGTCTGTGAACGGGATTTCCGGCTCGTATTCCGCGCCGGACCAGCCGGACTGAAATTCCTCGAATATCTCGTCATTGCCCACTTGGAAGTAACCGCGGCCTGTGCCGGTGATGAACGCAGCGTCGGGGCGTTTGAGCATCTCGCCGGAATCCTGCTTATCCGCCACGCGCAAGCAGAGCCTAAAGCGTGTGTTCGACCAGATTTCGTCGTCCACAACGCCGGAGGGCTTCTGCGTCGCCAAAATCAGGTTCACGCCCAGGGAACGGCCCACGCGCGCCGCCGATACAAGCGCCCGGACAAACTCCGGCTGTTCCTTTTTCAGCTCGGCAAATTCGTCCGCGATGATGAGCAGGTGGGGCATCGGTTCTACAGCCACGCCGGAGCGGTACAGCTCTATGTACGCGTCGATATGCTTGACCTTATACTCGTTGAAAATCCGCTGGCGGGATTTAATCTCCGCGTTGATGGAGAGCAGCGCCCGGTTCGTCGCGTTGCCGCCCAGGTTTGTAATCACGCCGGAGAGATGGGGCAGGCCCAAAAAGCTCTGCGCCATGCCGCCGCCCTTGTAGTCTATGAGGATAAAGGCGACCTCATGGGGGTGATAGTTGACCACCAGCGAAAGGATGTAGCTTTGCAGCGTTTCCGATTTACCGGAGCCGGTAGTACCCGCCACAAGGCCGTGGGGCCCGTGATATTTCTCGTGAATGTCGAGGAACAGGGGCTGGTTGCCGGACTTGTAGCCCACCATGGATTTCATGCTCTCATAGGTGCGGTTTTCCAGCCACTTATGGAGCATACCCAACTCCTCAACCTTGGAGGTCTTGTACATGTCGAGGAACGAGAGGACGTCGGGGATGGCGGTGGAGACGCCCAGCTCACGCACCCGGAAGTTGGAAAGATTACGGGCAAATGCCCCGGCTTGTTCCAGTGACACGTTATCGAAAGCGACGGGTGCGCGCTGCGGAAATTCCCCTGCGGTACTGTAGAAGCCGCGCAGTTCCTCGTCGTCGCGGACAATCGCCGTACAGCCGGAGGGCAGCTTGTCGATGGAATCCACCAAGAACACGACCGTTATGCCAAGCTCCGGCGTGGGATTCATCAAATACTTGGCGATTGGCTCGTTTTCCACCAGCGACCAGTCGGCTACCGTCACTACATAATGGGGCAGGACTTTGGCGTCCTCTTCTTTGTCGCTTTGCAGCTCAAGCCGGTCGCGGATTACGCCGGTGAGGAAAAACATCACGTCGCCCAAGGTGTTTTTGTCGTTCGCAATCAGGCGGACGCTGCCGTCCGGCGCCCAGACATGGGGCAAAAAGCGCGTCCAGTCCCAATGATCGGATTCGCGTATGGGATAGACATAGCACATGCGAACGTCGGTATACGGGTGCAGGCCCGCCTTCTGGATGGTGAGCAGCCTGCTGAGATTCAGCGCACAAGCCCGGTTTTTACTGACGATGCCTACCATGCGGTTGTCGTAGAGGGATAAATCTACCGGCACATTATTCAAAAAAGCCATAGCCGACTTGATTTCATCCACCTTGTCGTTGAGCGGATCGTGGACGGACATGATTTGCTCCTTGGGGACGGTAATTTGGTTCGGGGAGGGGATGTTGCTCGTACCCAGCCGGATGCCGAGGAAGTCCTCATGGCCGGCACTTTTTTCCCACAGGCGCGGGGAGCCTTGCGAAACAAATGCCGCCACATCGTTTGAGGAGGGAAGCATCCGGGCAAGTACGCCGCGGTTGTATTCGATTTTCTTTTGAATCTGTTCCGCGATCTTGGCGATATATGTAGAATAGCCGGTTACACGCCTTGCTTCGGTTTCCGCCTCCTCTTTTTTCTGATAGCGGATATTGAGCAGCGCCCACATGGCGCCCAGGCCGCCTGCGCCCAGTGACATAATCAGCCCGCTCATTGCTGAACCTTCCCCGCCCATCATCATCGCGCCGATGACCATGGGGATCATCATGGTAAACGCGGGGCCGATGGTAAAGAGGATCGGCTGCTGCTTCTGCTCGTTTTTGGGCGGGCATTTCTCAATGGTGAAGGTTTCGTCGTCCAGCTTCTCTAGCTTGCGGGGTGTACGCAGGAAGTAGTTTTCCTCGGCTTCATAATCGCTTTCTTCCTTAGCTTCCGTCTCGGCTTCTATGTGGATGGGCTTTAGCTTGAGGTCGTCAACCGTACGGCTGGCCTTTGGGTTGTTGATAGCTAGGATATTGCCCAAATACACGATTTTCAGACCGATAATATAGATAACGTCGCCGTAGCGAAGCGTGTGGTCGCCTGTGAGCAGGCGGCCATTTACAAAGGTTCCGTTGACGCTTTGCAGGTCACGAACCACCGCCCCGCCGCCCTCGTTCACAATCTCCGCGTGTTTCGGCGAGCAGTGATGGCTCGCGTAACGGACGACGGAATCCCCGCCGCTGCCGATTTTCACCCATTGGCAGACGTTAAAATCCAACAGGAACTTATCGAACTGGGTATTGCCGGAATCGGCTTCGTCCACCGTTACGGCAAAGATCTCATCGCTGCCCGCAAGCTGACAGTTGAGCAGCAGGCCGGGTTTTAATTCCACTTTATCCACGGGGTGTTCATTTATCGTAATTATAAACTGTTTTGAGCCGCTCATGCTCCAGACATTGTCCCACACCGCCAGCGGCAGAGTGATGTCCTCACGCCAACCGCTGATGTGGGGCCGGATATCCACAGGCGATGACTTATTATTGATGCCCGGCAGATAGATTTCCTGAAAGCCGTTCTCAAAAACGACAGTGATTAACAGGCTCATATGGGCCTCCTTTATGCAGCTTTTATTACTCGGCTAATTACAATTCGGGAAAGAGGATATGGGTGGAGTCCATGATAATGCTGAACATGTCTATGGAATAGGAATCTCCTGCTTTATACAGGCACAGGGTTGCCTGCACAAATTCCTGGCCGCCCGACTCGCGGTAGCCAAGTTCCGCGAAAGCGCGCCCGGTCCCTGAACTGACGGTATAGTTAAACGTCGCCTTGATGAGCTCTTGGTTTTCTGTTCGCATCGGGGCGAAATCATGGTAACGCGGAACCTCACCGTAGATCATCTCAAGCGCTTCGGCACATTCCAGCAGGAATTCGTCAAAACAATCTTCAAGGTCGTTTCCGTTGCTGTTGTAATGCTCAAAGAAAGTTTCCGTCCAGTTCGTGGTGAGCATAAGGGCGCCCCGGTCATTGACGAGGATGACGGTTGAATCATGTGGGTTGCTCACCAAGGTCCAGTCGCTGGGGAAAATGAAATACTGGCCGGAAACGGGACTGTAAAAGCGCTCGAAGCCACGGGGAGGCTCGGGAAAGCCAAGGTCGGAGAGGTCGGCGGGCTGCAACTGCCTGTCTGTGTACTGCGCCACAAAGGTTGCGTTCAGATGACCGTATACCTCAGCCAATTCATCTGCGCGTCCATCGTTAGGCCCGACAGTGATGGATAAGAACACCCTGCCGCCAAGCTGCTCCACATCCACAAGCCCTTTATAAATCCCCGCGGTTGTCGTGTATGTAAAATTCGCCTTTGCCTGTATATTTCCGCCGCCTGACTGATCCCAGTTATACTCATAGCTGGTAAGGGTAGAATTCTGTGTAACAAGGGATTGATATTTATCCACAAGGGCTTCAACAGAGTTTTCCAAATCGCCGTGACCTGCCAGGAACAGCTCAACCTCATAGGTTATGTCGGCAATTACAATCATGCTGTCACTTGCCGGGGGAGAAGATACAAAAACCATATTGCCGTTTTCTTCCACATTCCAATTTTCGGGATGCTCGAAGGATATGGCAAGCCCGCTGCTGTTATATGTAATATTTACGGGGGTGGCGGGCGCCGCCGGTGTTTGCGGCGAATTCTGCGCAGGTGTTTTTAAGTCGGTTACAGGTTCGGCAGGCTTTTCCTTGTCATTGCAGCCTGCCAGTATCATAGAAAACGCTAAGACAATTGCCAAAATAACAGCTGTTTTTTTATACATTGCAAAACTCCTCCAAGTGATATTTGTTAATCAATTTTGAAAAAATAATCCCCGTCGGAATCTACGATGGTTTCTTCATCAATGATGTCAAACGCGTAATCGTATACGCCGGGGACTGTGACATTCAAACGGCTGCCGTTTATTGAATAGTGGCCTTCGCCCTGCGAGACGCCGCCCTGATACAATACCACTGTGCCGTCGTTGTAGAAATAAATATTAAGCATGTTCTTATCGCCGCCCAGGTAGTAACCGCCGTCCAGCGTAAAGGATGGAGCCTGTGCGGTTTGCGCCCCCTCTGCGCTTCCTTTTCGGTAGTAGGAATCGCCATCGTTATCCATGATGGTATCCCCGTCAATGATGGTGAAATGCATCTCATCACCTATAGAGGCGATGGTGAGGACTAAACGGTTTTCGGTTACTTCGCAGTGCCCATTATAAAGGAGCGAATCGCCCAAATATACCTCAGCGCTTCCACTGTCTGAGAAATGGATGTTAAGGCCCTCCGCATCGCCGTTCAGATAATAACCGCCGGATACCGAATAGGATGTCGGCGCCTTAGACCCGCCGCCTGAATCATTGCCGCGCCCAAGCGCGAAGATCAGCACAACAATAAGTATGATAACACCCGCCACGCCGCCGATGATCGCCAGCATTTTCGTATTTAACGGGGCTTTCGCGGCTGCCGCACCGCCAGACGCCGCCGGGGATGTGGCGGGACTTGCAGATGAGGATTTCGGCATTGACGGCATCTTAATTTCTTTTTTTTGCGGCTGCGCACCTAAAACCGCATCCGGGTTCGCCGCGGCCTGCGTTTGCCTTGCTTTGGCTTCCTCGGCGATACGGCGTGTTTCCGCTGCGGCGTCGGCTTCCGCCCGCCGTGCGTTTTCTTCAGCCTTGCGGCGGCGTTCTTCCACTTCACGCTCCAAACGCCGCACCTCGGCCTCGGCGGCAAGGCGTTGGTCTTCCTTTTCCTTGGCCCTGCGATCCGATTCCTGCTGTTCGAGCTGCTTTTTTCGCGCCGATACAAACAACGCCGATGTGGTGTCGCCAGCAGGCGCGCCCGTGGTGTTTTTGTTTTCTTGACTCATGCTTGGCTCCCCTCTCAAAGTTTATATAAACGGTTTATATTAACCCACTGCCGTGGTATCAAACAAAATATAGTCCAGCCCTGTAAGCTCCGACAGGCTTACTGCCAGAAGCTCAAACGTAAACGCACCGATATATGGGATAGGATAGGCTTCCCCGGCAAACTCGTTGACCATTTCCTTTTCATAGGGAACCTCCGTAAATAAACAGGTTTGTTCGCTGCTTATTACAATAGCATAAAAACAGATTAACAAAGGTACTGAAAAGGTACTGTCATGGTATCGAAAAAAGATGATACCTCGACAATACCTTTTCAGTACCTCGAACACGTTCAAGTATTGCTATAATAAACACAGCCGAGAATTAAAAAAGAAGGTGGATTATGAAGCTTGCCGGAAAGCGAATCAAACGAATCCTGGGCTTCGACAGCCCCTACTCATGGATGAAATGGCTGCGAATGACCTTTGCCGCTATCGCACTTATTATAGCCCTTATGTTTGGGGCTGAATTTGTAGATTTCTTTGGGGACGCCGGCATAGTAGGGGGTGTTATTTTTCTTGTCGTTTTGGCCGTAATCTTCGCGCCGACACTGGCCGTACTAATCGGGATTTCCGTAGGCGCCGCCGTGCTATTCGGCGGGATAAGCAGCGGCAGAAAGCAAGTGAGGAGTTTACAGGAATCAGCGGCTTCCGGGTCGGCGGAAATATTAAATCTCGATAAAATAAGGCTCAAAGCGCAGCTTTTGCGCTTCTTTTCACGTTTTGCAGCTGCCGTCGCGGGTGTATCATTCATTGTCGTTATGCTTGCAAGCGGACTCACAATCGACGGAGACGCGGCGGAATATGGCGCATTTATAGCAATATTGATAGTAAGTGCGTTGCTTGCCGGCATATTGCGCTTAGGGCATGAGGGCCTGAAAAAACAATATGACAAATCTTTCAAAGAAGATATTGTGCGTAAAGAATTGGAATCCTTTCTTGAAGATGTATTGTTTGAGCCCGGTATGTGCATAGGGCAGGACCTGGTTGCGGAGAGCCGGTTGTTTACCGGTATCAGCAGTTTTGGGGGAAACGATCTGTTGTCTGCAAAATATAATAACAGGCAGTTTGTTTTGTCGGATATTCATGTCGGGCAAAGCGGTGAGCGCGGCGTGGTGTTCCGTGGGCGTTTTATGGTGTTTGATTACAGGGCCATATCTGGCGAGCCTGTTTGGGTACATGACAAACGCATGAAAGCCGGCAGCGGCGCAATTCAAACCGCGCTTGATTCATTTAACAAAACATTCGGCATAACCGCGAAGGATGCAATCGCTGCACTGCGTATTTTGACTCCGCCGGTAATAGAGGGTATTGCCCTTGCGTCTAAAAGGATAAAACATCCAATGTCGCTTGCGTTTTTGAACGATAAAATTTATATAGCCATAGAAAGCGGCGAGAGTTTTGAAGGGGCGACAGAAGGCGATGCGACGTTCTCGGAACAGCTAGGCAAAGTGAAACGTGACGTTCAGGCAATTTGCGATATGGTGGAAACACTATATCTAAGATAAAAACTACATAGCCGGAGGAAAGGCAATGAAAAAAATATTTTCAGCAATTATGGCGGCGGTCATTATTTTAACACTTGCCGCTTGCGGCACAGCCCACGATCCCCAACCGACTACAGATACTGTACCATCAAGCGGTGAGGATAACGCGGGCAGCAGCGGCACTCCCGAATTTTTAATCGGCGTAAAATATTATTGCATCGACGATCCCGAAAGGTCAATCGTGTTCAATCAGGATGAAACATTCACACTTGACAAAAGCGACGGCGTTTTCACAGGCGATTATATCGTAGACGGCGAAACAATCGCAATCGTATTTGGGAATGGGGACGACAGCAACTTTACAATCATTGACAGCTCCACCTTACAGGAAATGCACGGCGAAATATATGCCCTGGAATCCGAACTCCCCGCCATTGACGTCCATGCCGGCGGCATCATGCAATTCGGCGGCTATGACTGGCGGGTTCTGGATGTACAAGAGGGTATCGCTTTCATCATAAGCGATAAAATCCTCGACTGCATGGCATACGAAACCGAGCTTGATTATGCGATATGGGAAACCTGCACCCTGCGGCAATATCTGTATAATGACTTCTACGATTCATTTAGCGCGGCGGATCAGGCGAGGATCATAACATAAAAAATGCGGGTGGCGCAAACAATCTAAACCGATCTGTTGCCGATATCCACGCGAGTATAGTAGAAGAAAAGGATAAAAGCAAGGAAATAACCTATGCCGTTCATCACGCGGGAAATATGATGCACGTAACGGCAAAAAGTAATGAGTCCTATTTTGCGTTTGGCAAGTTATCACAAGGCATTGATTTGGATAGCCTGCAAAAAAAATTCAAAGCAGAAGTGGAAAGCATTACCGTGTTTATAGACCATGTGTTGAATGATTATACCCTTGATATACGATGTACAACGCGTTGTACATCGTATATCAAGGGTAAAATATCTTAGAAAATAAACGGAGGCCACGGATATGTACATTGCTATTGTCGCCGCGATTCCGGTTGTTTTGGCAATCGGCTGGGCAATCAAAACCTCGAACCGCTTTAGGATTCTGATCGTTAAAATAAGCGAAGCGGATTCAGGCATCAGCGTTGCGCTTACCAAGCGTTACGATACGCTCACAAAAATGCTTGACGTAGTGAAAGCCTACGCCAAGCATGAAACGGAAGTTTTTGAGAACATTGTAAAGCTCCGCGCCGGAATGAGTATGGCAGAAAGGGCTGACGCCCATCAAAAGATGATAACAGCAACCGACAGGCTGAACATACTCGCGGAAAACTACCCTGAGCTGCGTTCGGCCGAAAATTTTAAACAGCTTCAATTTGCAATTGTAGACGCGGAGGATCATTTGCAGGCCGCGCGCCGGGTTTACAACATGAATGTGTCCTCGTTTAATCAGTCCATCGTAGTATTTCCCTCCAGCATTATCGCGGGCGCCCAGAACCATCAGCCCCGTGATTTCTTTGAAGCGGATGCAGAAAAGCGCGCGGATGTAAAAATGAGCTTCTGAAATATTTATGAAAAGTGATTGTAAGATGAAAAAAACATACTGAAAATACTTGTTTTCGTTCTTTGCGTTACCGTACCGCTATC
>WRLK01000077.1 GCA_009777635.1 Oscillospiraceae bacterium
TGGCTCCCCAAGTTGGACTCGAACCAACGACCCTGCGGTTAACAGCCGCATGCTCTACCAACTGAGCTATTGAGGAATACAGCTATTTTATTTAATCATATTCATCATGACTTGTCAATGCGTATTACTGGACATATGCGCTAAAAAGTTGTATGATATATTATTATATGCATCTTAAAAAATATAAAACATAAAACTTTTTTACAATTATGCAACAGATTGGCCGCATCTAGGCACTATATGATTAACCGGTAGGTGTACCGTGGTTATTGACGTTCAAAAGATAGAAGCCGCAAGAAAAGGCGACAAGGATAGCTTTGCTCAGGTGTATGAATCGATTTCATCTGATTTATACAAGGTCGCCTATTATGCGCTCGGCAACCCTCACGATGCGGAGGACGCCGTTTCCGAAGCGTTTGTGGAAGCGTATAAAAGTATCACGAAGCTCCGTGACGCCGCAAGCTTCAAGCCGTGGATAATGAAAATTCTGTCTATCCGCTGCAAACGGAAGATCGCCGAATACGTAAAAGGCAAGGCAGTCTTTGACATCGAGGGGTTTATGACGACCCTTGCGGACGAGACCGACGTTTCAGCAAACGTGTCGGAGCAGATTACCGTCATGAACGCGATGGCAAGACTCAATCATCAGGAGCGCCTGATTGTCGTGCTTTCCGTATTGCAGGGGTACACCACGAAAGAAATTGCTGAAATATTATCCACGCCTCAGGGCACGATAAGCTCAAAGCTCCACAGGACGCTTGCAAAGCTTAGGAAAATGTTAAGCGCTTCAAGACCGGATTTCGATTGACACGCCGTCAAGAGAGGTTGATGATATTGGCCGGGTATTCCGAAAACCGCGAACAAAACCTAGAAATGAAATATCTGCGCAAGGTGCTCATTCAGGTCGATAAACGCATCCAGGTGCCTGAAGCAATCAGCGGGGACCGTCTGCGCGCCCTCATTGACGATGTGGAAAGCGCAACGCCGAGAGACATAGCCTCTCGCAGGAAGCGACTGACGCTTCGTTCCGCTATTGCGTATGCTGCCGCATTCATGCTGATTATCGGGATGTTTTACGGCCTTAGGATGAACCGTCCCGAAATGATAAGCGGCGGCATGCAGATTATGCAGCAGGCGTCCGTCGCAGAACATGAGGCGGAACAAATGCCGGATACAAGAGCGTCGTTCGACGCAGGGGCCGAAACGGGGGCGCCATCGGCGTCGGCAGCCGGGGAAGCCTTTGCGGAGCCATCGGCCGCCCAAGCGGAAATGGAAGGCGGCGAAGCCGTAAGCGATTCTTATGGAGCCGATAATCTTGGCGTCGGCGGACTTTTGTCCACGCTGCTTTTAGAGCAGGACGGATACGCTTATTACGCCCGCCAAAATGACGAAAACGACCCCGACAAGCTCGGCTATCCCGTCACGATAGACATTGTAAACACTGAAACGAACCTGATTGAAGCCCAGATTGATGTGGATAACATGCTAACCGTGGAAAGCATTTCCGTATTGGATGGGCAAATTACGGTAACAGGGCTGTACGGAAACCATATGATTCTCAATGTCTACGAATATGACGGCTACGGCGGATATTATTTAAGCTTGGGCTCGTCCGGGACGCCTACGCTCGACAAAGAATCTTGAAAAAATTTGAAGTAAACTTGGAAATAAACGGAAAACATCTTGAAAAACTTAGAAGAATGGTTTATAATAATAACATCGTTACATAATTGATGGTTATTATAAATATATTTTATATATATTTAAGTAAAATTTTATAAAACATAAACAAGGGGATGCAATTTTGCCGGTATCAAACAGCTATGTTAAAAGAGACATAAACCCTGAGAAGCTGGCGGAATATGTGCGTAAGTACGCCGCCCCTTTTTTTGAGCTTTGCGTTATGATTGAGAACATATCTCCCGGGAAGTATAAACCCTTCTATAACAGCATACGGGAAGACTTCAGGAGCGTCTTTGAACATGGCGGGGATGTGAATGAGGTTAGCACCAAAAGGATGCGAGAAACATATAATGATTTCCAAAGGTGCTTGGAGGAAAAGTCATCCGGTACATATACGGCGGGCGCCGGGATAGATGAAAACGCTATAACTGTCGATTCTATAATGGAATATTGCAGACATGAGCACGGACGCTTCTTCGCTGGCGAGGGCTTACATTATAAAGAATTGAAGGGTGAGATTGTATGAATTATCTTGTTGAATCAACGATAGCGGGCTGGGAGATTTTAAACGGCATTCTCGGCGAGGAAATTGAAAACTACGACTTTGAACTTGAATATGCATGCGACTCCAAATCGTACGGTTATATGCCGCGGCGGGGACCGATTCCTCCGGAAGAAATATTGGCCGGTATTGACTTCGATCCTGCTGATTTCCAACTTTAAAACAGCTAAAAATCATAAAATGTTACGGGCTTACATTTTATGATTTTTGTGTTGCGCGGATACAAAAAATAAACAGGATGGATAAAAGCAATAATGGGAAAACGACACAACGATACCGGTTACCTTGAAGAATTACTAAGCTTTGCCGCGCAGGCCATGTGGGATATCGATGAAGAGCATAGAAATGCGACATCTTATTACGCTTTGTTTGAATACAAAATTTTAACATCGTCTTATATCACTAATTTCAGAGATTCCCTGAATCATTACAGGGAAATGTACGATTGCTTTAAAAAGTGCACAGAGCTTCATGAACAAGGCGGGGACTTTGAGCAGCAGGCAATTGACATTATAGTGCAGTTTCATTTGTTTGTTGAGCATATGAACCGGGCGCTTGTCGACGTATATGTAGAGCTCCTGCAAACGGTGGATGAAGAGTTGGTTTCTCAGATTGACTCGTTAAATCTAACCAAGAGGCTTCACAATCCTGGAGATGACTGGCATTCCGATTATATACGGCGCTTGGAGTCGGATTTGAAGAAAATACGGGGATGGACAAGCAAGCTACGCCTTGATAAGATTAAGCTAAAACGAATTATTCAAATTGATTTAAGCTCCGTTGAATACATAAAAGAGCCTACCGACTGGTTCACGGAGATAAAAAGCCTAATCGGGGGCACAGGACGATATATAAATCTTTATCGCAAAATTCCGAAAAATAGCGCTGTAGACAAGGTAGTAAAAGAAACAAGAGAAAAAATCAAAAGGCGAAATGATTCTAATGATGATTATGGCCTTATTGAAAAAAGCGGGGCAACAGCCCGTTAATAAACAAAGCGCCGGTTTTAAAACACGGCGCTTTGTTTTTTCTTTTGGCGTGGGGCTTACGTCTGCCTTACCTTCTGAACGATAAAGATGGCTGCGAACCAGAAAAGCTGGTATGCTATAATCCCCATTACGTTTAAGGCGCTGATGGTGCCCATAAAGGCCATGTATGTCACGAACGCGTAGCCCAGCACAACCCCCGAAAGCTGTATGACCGTCGCCAGCACAATCGAGCTTTTCACCGATATGCACGACACGATTGCCTTTACGATAGCGGCGGCGTTGCCGGTATACGCAATTTGGGCGGGGGCTTTGTCGCGCGGTTTCGACATATCCTGATAGGCGGGGTGCATCTCGGACGGCAGCACGCGTATCAATTCAAGCGGATAGCCGTACAGCTCCCAGATTTTTTCGGCGGTGATGTTCGCATCGGTCGTATACACGATAAGAAGCCTGCCGAGCGTCCCGAAGTGGTCGAGCTCGACGGCAAGGTCCTCGTCGATGCGGTAGCTGACGGAGAACTGCGCCGAGGCTTCGCCGGAGCTTGATAAAAACAGCGGCTCCGAGTCATGGCTTAGCTGCCCTGGCTTTTGGACGGCGGCTTCTCCGGGAAGCGCAATGCCGTGATTCATCATAAGCTTGCGGTTGCCGATTAATACGCGGCGCCCGTCAACCCAGGCGGAAACGCCCATATCATTTTCAAAAACAATATTGTCGACCTGCTTTAACAGCTTGCGGTTACCGCCGATCATGTCAAGAAACACGAACCCGAGCGCGCCGTCCATAGCGCACAAAACGCTCGCGGCGTCGACTATCGCTTCGTCAATACGCTGTGAAAACGCTTTGATGCCGCTCACCGTTACATTTCCCGCGGGGAACAGGTCGTTTTCGGTCAGCACGACGGCCTTCGTATCGCAAAAGCCGTCGACGGCCTTGATACCGGAAACCATGCCGCCCATCGGCTCGAGCTTTTTTGCGAGGCCGCCAAGCGGCACATTCTCAATAAACGTGGACGAAAGCGTGGCGCATATACAGAGCACAGCCGCCAAGGACGATATGGCGGAAATCGCGCTTCCCGCCAAAAAATAGGTAAGGATTCCGACGACGACGGACGCTCCCAGACAAGCGGGAGCGACGATGCGGTTGATGCCGACGTCATAACGATCGGAGTAGGAAAGCCCCAAAAAATCCGTAAGGAATCCTGATTTCACACAGTAGGCAATTGCCGGGCGGCGCACCTCGCTTTTGAAAAACTCATGGCAAAAATCGTCGCTTCTAACATTCAGCAAAGCTTTTTTAGGTATATCGGACGAGATGGTCCTGAAGTTTGACATGATGCGGTTAACCATTAAAATCTTGCCGAACCCGTTAAACAGCATGATGACGGCGGCAGCTATAAAATAAAGGTTAAACTTCGAGGGGTCTACCGCGTCAGGGTTCAAGGTGCCGACGACGCCTTGCCCCACAGCCGCGAGGACAGCGCAGGCAGGCAGCGTGTCGGAGTTTGCCTGAAGCCTGAAAAGCCCGATGAGCCCGCCGCCGACAGCCGAGCTGTTGACAAGCGCAATCAGGATGGCGATAACCGTGCACGCAATCATATACGCACGCATGGTTTCCGGCACCGGCTCGAGCGCCGAGGGTAAAAGCGGTATTTCATATTTGCCCCAAATGGTAAACATAAACAATACAATAGCTAAAATAAATGTGGCGGCAATGCGGATAAATAGCCACAGCTTCACCTTAGCGATATCCGTCTGGACGTCGTGCTTGTCGCTTGTGGAATTATATTCGCTGTAATCGATAGGGGAGCTGTGCACTTCGGCGCTTTCATAGTCGTCGTAATAGCCGTCGTTTGCCGCCTTAGCATAGCTTGCCCTTCTGGGCGCGGGGGATTGCGGTTTTTGCGCGTTGGGCCTTGCGGGTACGTTCGGCAGCAAGCGGGTGCGTCCCGTGTCGCTTGAGGCGTCCGGTTCGGCCTCTGTGCCCGGGTTAAAATGAAACTTCGGAAGCCGTTTTGTGCCGTCGGCGTTACGGCGGCGGGCCCGCTCGCCTATCGATTGCACCGACTCGCCGAATTCAAGCGGGTTTTTTGCCTGCTCCGGCTGGGTATCGTCCGGTATCGTAACCTTGAACGGCCGAGACTCCGACGGTAAATGCGCGGGCTCTTTTACCACAGCCCTGGGCCTTGCGGGTTCAGCCGGTGGCTGAACCTTTGCGCGGGAAGGCGGGGGCATGTTTTCCGGCATGGCGGAAGCGTTTCTTGTCCCCGCGGGATTTACCTGCGAGGCCCGCGGAGCCCGCGCGGGTTCGCCGGCTGCGTTTTCCGTATATTCAGGCGTCATGGGCCTTGGAGGCTTCTTTTTCGGCGCCGGGCGTTTAGGAGGTTCCTGCGCGGCGTAAGGCGCACCCGCTTGAGGCGGGGAGGTGCTTTCCGGCGAATCCCTGACCACGCTCTTGCTGCGGCGTTTCCTTGCTTTTATTTCCGAGAGGATGTCGTCAACATTGTAATTGTTTTTATCCATATGACCATTCCTTTCACCGGTGGAGTGGCTTTATAGTCATGTTCGAGCCGGGATATTCAAGCGCTGGCGGGCGATTTCATACATGATGACGCCTGCCGCTACGGAAGCATTTAGCGAGCTTAGCTTGCCAAGCATCGGCAATGATACGGTAAAATCGCATTTTTCCTTTATAAGCCGCCCGATGCCGCGCCCCTCGGAGCCTATAACAAGAGCGACGGCCCCCGAGAAATCCGTGCGGCACCAGTCCCCGCCGCCCGTATCCGCGGCGTAAATCCACACACCGCGCGATTTTAGCGCCTCAATCGCGGATACAAGGTTTGAAACCCGCACTACCGGCAAATGTAAAGCGGCGCCCGCCGATGTTTTCGATACGATAAGGCTCAAGCCCGCGCTGCGCCGCTTCGGGATGATGAGCCCGTGGGCTCCGGCCGCTTCGGCGCTGCGTATTATGGCGCCTAAATTGTGCGGGTCTTCAATCTCATCGGCGATGACGATAAACGGCGGGACGTCTTGTTCCTTTGCTTTTTTAAAGACGTCGTCCATTTCGCTGTACGGGATGGAGGACGTCTGTGCGGCGACGCCCTGATGCCTTTCCCCGCCGCAAAGCTCGTCCAGCTTTTGTTGCGGCACGTCCTTTATTACGATACCCTTATCCCTTGCGATGGCGGCAATTTTTAAAACGGTACCGGAAATCCCTTTTTGAAGATACACGCACTCGATGTGGCGGCCGGTTTTCAAAAGCTCTAAAACGGCGTTCCTGCCCGCTACAATATCGTCGCGCGGGTTTGTATTATTATGGTTCATATCGCATACACCTTATTATAGCACAAATTGTCTTCATTTGAACAGCAAATTTGTGGATTTATAGAAGCTCCTGCTGAATTTCCTTGTTTTTTCGGATGCTTCTGGCTTGTTCCTGCAATATACATCTGGCTAGGTTGTTTTGTGACGCCTTATCAAGCTTTACGAATTTTACGCCATAAAAACAAAGGCGGTTGAATTTTTTGATAATCCTTACTATTTTGCAGCTTAGCTTGAATTTAATCCTGCTGATCTCGAAGCTGACTTCGACATTATCGCCTTTTTCAAGGGCGCTGTTCGACTCCAGCAGCAAACCTCCTATGCTCATATCGATTATTTTGATGTCGTAGAGACTGCCCTTCTCATCGCTGAACACGTCTGCCGTTATATTCATCGGCACCCTGAAATGCGCCCGTTCGTTTGCGTTCTTTATCATGACGCCGACGCCGACGATCAGCCGGTTATTGTCTTTATATGTTGTTCTTGCCATGAAGCAGATAAACTCGCCTTCCTTATTGAAAAGCGTAATTTTGATGATCTCGCTTAAGGAAATATCAAACGCCCTGTTCCGGTATTCGATTTCGGTCCCCCGCTCCGATACGCTGATGATACGCCCGTAGGTAATCAGCTCGTTATTGAGGCCGAACACCTCGCACTGACAGCCAACGGCGTCGGGAGGCATATACTCTTCCCTGTTAGGCTTATCGTAAAACGCAAAGAATGCGGAATCTTCTTTTTCCACATGAAGCTGCCAGTCTGTAATCTTATCTAGGATTTCGCCGTGGATGCCGTCCGTTTCCTTTTTATTTACAGCATGTAAAATTTGAGTCAAATCGTTCTTACACTCGAAATGATCAAGATTATGATATTCGGCTAATGGATATCCGAGCTCATCCATTAGCTTTTCTTCACACGCAAAATGCTCGTCCAGAAGTCCGATAAGGGTCTCGAGAAACTGCGCCGTATCAGATCTGTTAGCGGGGATCAGGCTTCTATTTAAGTTTTTCTCATAGCTTTTGACAAGGTTGAAGATCGTCTCGTGCTGCGAGTCTATCTGAGGGATGCCAAAATTATATCCATCATGCCAGTTAACGAGTGCCATTAAACCATGCGCCTCCTCCTTTGTATATTTTATAGCAATAGACTTAAAATGTCCAGCCGACTTTAAAAATAAATAAAAAAACTCCGGCGGCAAAAATGCGCGGGAGTTTTTTTATTTTATGCAGCTGCTACAGGATGATGCAGACAAGTCCGCCGCAGCCCTCGTTGATAATCCTCTCGATGGTTTCCTGAAGCTTCATGCGCGCGTCCGACGGCATCCGGTAAAGCTTGTTGTGAAGCCCCTCGTTGACAAGCTCATGCAGGCTTTTGCCGAAGATATTCGAGCTCCATATTTTTTCGGGGTTTTCCTCGAAATC
>WRLK01000078.1 GCA_009777635.1 Oscillospiraceae bacterium
AAAATCGCGAAGCCGCCGCCGTCGGGTATATGCCTGAAAAACATGTCGAACACGACGGTTTTATCCCGCATACCGTTTAAAAGAAACCCGTTCGACATGGTAAGCTCGTAAAAATCAAGCAGCATGGTAAGGTTGCGCTCATTCTTCCAGGGAGTGTTCATTCATACACCTGTTTCGTTTATTTTATTGCCGTTTCTATATCATTTCTTTCGCCTTATAATAGAGCCTGCGGGATATTCTTTTTCGCACGGTATTTTGTAAACCGACATCGGGTGCCTTGCGGTTTCGGTATCCTCACCGGCTTCGTCGAGAATTTTAGTTACGGCGAAAGGCTCCGGTCTTTTTCCCGGCGACAGGATTTCAAAAGTTTCTCCGCATGAAAAACGGTTTCGCTCGGTTATGGTCAAAAGGCCGTTTTTATAGCCGGTTACGACCGCGGCGACGTCCCAGTCCCGCACATATCCTCCGCTTTCATAGTACTGCCCCGGATTGCTTTCCCCGAAAAAGAATCCCGTCGAATACTGCCGGTGGCTAACCTTGCGAACCTCCTCAAGCAGCCAATCGGGCGCCTTGTAGTCTCCGGGGCTTTGCTTGTATATTTCCACCGCAAGCTTATATGCGTTTGTCACGGCCGCCACATAGTACGCCGATTTCGCGCGCCCCTCTATCTTGAAGCTTGAGATTCCGGCATTGCAAAGCTTGTCGATGTGCCCGATCATGCACAGGTCCTGCGCGTTTAAGATATAGCTGCCGTCTTCGTCCTCGAAAACCGGAAAATACAGCCCCTCCCGTTTTTCCTCCATCAGATGGTACGCCCACCGGCATGGCTGCGCGCATTGCCCGCGGTTCGGGTCGCGGCCCGTAAGGTACTGCGAGATGACGCAGCGTCCTGAAAACGACATGCACATCGCCCCGTGGACAAACGCCTCAAGCGCAAGCCCGGCAGGGGTTTTATCGCGGATTACCGAAATATCGGAAAGCGAAAGCTCCCGCGCTAAAATAACGCGGGTGGCGCCGAGGTTGTAAAGCTCAGTCGCTAAAAGGTAGTTGACGACGCCCATCTGGGTCGAGATATGAACAGGCATGTCCGGCAGCATACGCTTCGCCGCCATCAAAACGCCGATGTCTGCCACTATGAGCGCGTCAACGCCCGCGTCCCCCGCGAACCTGATAAATTCCGGAAGCCTGCCGGCTTCTTCATTTGTCGGAAGTGTATTGCACGTCAAATAAACCTTGACGCCGCGTTCATGGCACAGTTTGACCGCGTTTATTATGCCGTCGTGCGTGAAGTTGTCCGGCGACGCGCGCATACCAAACGATTTGCCCGCAAGGTAAACCGCGTCCGCACCGAATAAGACGGCGGCGGTAATGCGCTCCAAATCTCCGGCGGGCGCTAAAATTTCAGGGGCTAACATTATTCCCTCACCGTATTTGTACCGTGTACGTTTTCGCCGCCGACCGCCTCGGCCCTTGTGATATTGTTTAAATGCTGCTGATAATTTGTGGCGTAATAGTACGTACCGGCGTCGTCCGTGACGAAATAGTAGAATCCTGTGCCGTCGGGATTGAGCACCGCGTTAATGGCGTCAAGGCTGGGGTTGCAGACCGGTCCGATAGGCAGCCCTTCGCGGATGTAGGTGTTATACGCGTCGAACATAGCTTGGTTATCCCGTTCGAGGAACGGCTTTATAAAACGCTCGACATAGTGGATCGTGACGTCGGATTGCAAAAGCGGGAAGTCCGGCGACCTTAAGCGGTTGTAAAACACCTGAGCAACGGTCTTGTTCTCGATATTGGTATCGGCTTCCTTCTGGATGATGGACGCTAAAGTGATCACCTCGTCAAGCGTCATTTCAAGCTCTTCCATTTTCTCGTACATATCGCTTGTGATGCGGCGGTTAAAGTTTCTAAAGAATCTATCGGCGACGAATTCTACCTCCATGCCGACATAAAAATCATAAGTGTCGGGGAACATATACCCCTCAAGCCGCTGAAAGCGCAGCGGGCTTCGCGGGATTGCTTTTACAAAATCATAGCTGATGTCGCCGTGGTTTAAATAATCTATCAACTCATCGGCGCTGCAGACCCCGTTTTCCTCGAGCTTCATGGCGATTTCGTAAACCGTCCAGCCTTCTATCAGGGTTACGGTTACTTGTTCGCGTTTTGTGATGCCCGTTTTAAGCGCTAAGATGATCTGGTCGTAGCTGTCGTTTGAGTTAAAGATGTAATTCCCGGCTAATATCTCGTCGTCATTTGCTTTAAGGCCGGCATAGACGCCAAAAGTGAACGGCTGCGACACAACGCCTTTATCGTATAAAAGCGCCGAAATGGAAGAGATGGTGGAGTTTTCGGGCACGACGACCACGATTTCGCTGTCATTCTGATTGAGGCCGAACAAATCGCTTGCGCTTTGCAGTATAAACATAGCCAAAAAGAAGCAGGCCCCAAGCGTCATCATTACCATGATAATCGCCATGAACCAGTTGCTTCCTACCCGTTTGGGACGAAGCCGGGACTGTTCTTCATCGGATTTGAGCGGAGGGCGGCCCTGACGCCGTCCCTGCGGCGGCGGAGCGGGCGGCCTTGCCGGACGCCGTGGCGGAAGGCCTCCCGAAGGTTTTGGGCGGCCTGTCCCCGGTCTGTTTTGTGGCATGCTGTTTGCTGGCATATGGGTCCTCCATGATTGCGTACTAAAATAATAGTAAAATTTGAATTTTATTAAGATTTACGGTAAAAACAGCAGCGGTTTTCCGCGGCCTTTATAAAATACGCAAAAATCGCTTGACAAAGGGCGGAAAAGCGAAGTCACTAAAGCAAAAAACGATACATAGTATAGAGCAAACCTTAAAAAAGGAGTTGACATGGGAATGTTTAGAAATTGTTGTGGATGCAATAGCTGCAATAATTGCTGCGATGACAACTGCGGCGGCGGCTGCGGCGGCTGCGGCGGATGCGGCGGAGGCTGCGGATGCGGCGGAGGCTGTGGCTTCGGCTTCGGCGGGAATAGCTGCTGGTGGATTATCCTCATCATAATCTTCTTGATCTGCTGCTGCAACTAACGGCATAGTTTAGTCCATTGTCAAAATAGGACATAAACCTGCTAAAAGCCTCCAATCGGGGGCTTTTGGTTTTTCTAAAAGATACCCTTGATATACGATGTACAATGCGTTGCACATTGTATATCAAGGGTAATGTATGGATTCACCAATTTTATCGGCGGTCTTCTTATCGCGCAAGCATTCCACAAGCTTTAGGGCAAAGGGCACCGAAACGCCTGCGCCCTTGGCGGTTACAATCTTACCGTCAACCTCAACGGCCGCGCCGGTATAAATAGCGCCCTCGCCGAGCTGTGTTTCGAAGCCGGGGTAGCATGTGGCCTTTTTGCCGTTTAACAGGTTTTTGTGCCTTAAAATAGATGGGGCCGCGCAAATGGCTCCAAGCCATAAATCGTTTTTTATAACATGATCGATATATGCCGTGACAACCGGAGAGTTCTCAAGCGAAGTCCTGCCGGGCATACCTCCGGGCAGGACGATCATCTCAAGCCCCTTGGCGCTTTGGGCCTGCTTGTCGAGCATATCGCAGTGGACGGTAAGCCCGTGCGCGCCCGTCACGGTCTTCGAGCCGATTCCGACGGAGTGCACGGTCACGTCCGCGCGCCTTAAGATGTCAAGGGTTGTGACGGCTTCGATTTCTTCAAAGCCGTGTCCGAAAAAAATATAAACCATAACGTTACCTACTTTCAATCCAGCACATGTGTTATATACGGCGCGTTGCCACAAAAAGCGGACGTCTCATTTTTTACCATACCATCATACCATCTAATCATACCGAAAGGCAATAAATTATTTGTGTACGAAGTTTGAACATCTTCACGCAGGTACAGGACAAGCTTTTCCGGGTTAAAATGCGCTGAAAGGCAGCGAATCGCGGTATCCGCCGTATCGGCTGTAGTACCGAGCTCTTTTACATAAAGCGTGCCGCCGATAAGATAGCAGGCCGCGCAAAGCTGCTTGCCGTCCACGGTAAGCGTAAACATCCCGCCGCCGTAAAATGCGCTTTCCAGCGCAATGTAGGAAATCCACTCCAAGTCCCAGCGCGCGAACATTTTGGAGCTTTGAAAAATTGAATTACGGATTTTTGCGTATCGCTGAGCGTTTACCGGAAATAGCGGGAAAATCTCCCCGCCTTTGATCTCGCCGGAGGATACCTCGGCTTTATTCAGGTTAAACGCGGTTTCATAGCCGCGGGCGCCGTAAAAACCAAACAGGCTTTTTTGTGACGGCACAAGCGCCGACAAGACGCAGCCGTTATGCTTGAGAAGCTCGTGCGCGTGTTCTAAAAGCCGTGTGCCAAAGCCCTTGCCGCGCTGTTTTTCGTCTGTCGCGACGCCGTATATATACGCGGCCTTGTAGCTTTTTTGCGGGAACGTCAAGGCAAATTCACGGATACACAGCATTGAGGCCGCAAGATCATCATCGTTTGTTAAGACAAGTATGTTTTGGGGGATGTTCAGCGTTTCAAAAATTCGCGCAGTACCTTCGTCGCTGTCGTGAAAGGAGGCTTTCCAGATTTCACGGAGCCTGATCATGTCTTTATCTTTTGCAAATCTAATCATCTTGATACCTTGTCCACCATCTTCGCCGCGTATTTTTCAACCATAAACAACGGCCTGTAGCTTCTTTTTGCTTTTCTAAGCCCCTCGTTGCCGGAGTCGTCCTCGCGGTTTATGTAAAGGAAATCGACGCAGTAATGCGATGCGAACTGCTGGTTTATCATAGAGTACGCGCCCGGGACTTCGGTCAGCGCCTTTTCGATATGCACAAGGTATGTGTCGGTATTTAAAGGCTCGCCCATTGAAAAAGCGACGACCTTTCCGCCCGCCCTTAGAAGCCCGCCGTCCATGCCGAGCGCAAAGAAGTCATGCATTGCGTTATCAACCGACATTACTTCATCGTCAAACGTCCGGTCCCTATAGATTTCGTTTTCCTTATGCCATTTCTCGTTCATCTCCATCACTTCCGGCAGATCCTTGGGCGTGATGGGTTCAAAGCTCCAATCCGGATAATACTCCTTGAAGCGGTTGATGTGGTTGCGTTTGGAGTGCAGCTTTTTGCCGGACAGCGTAATGAGGCTTTCGGCGCTGTAAACATAATCATAGTAATCGGTGAGCTCCATGAACACAAACCGGCCGGGATACAAGGCTTCAAGCAGCTTTTTGTGCGGTGCTAGAACGCAATAAAAAACTAAGGGGTCGCCCATTTCGTCCGCGGTATTTTTAAGCGCCTCTAAAACGGGGACTACGTCGCCGCTTCCGGCAGGGAAGAGGTACGCCGGAGGATGCCCCGGTTTAAACGATCCGATGATGACATAGTCGTTCATCCTTGCGGCTTTGTACGCGAAAACCTCTTTCCAGATATAAGAGAAGGAAAAATTATATTCCTCGGAGTTATTGTTTCCCATTCTGAAAAGCTTGTCCGCCCACGGCCGGTCCGATAAGCGTATATCTTGAAACGATAGCACTAAAACACTCCTTAATTTTTATGCTTATAATATTATAGCATATATAACAAAAAAGTAAATTACAAAGGCTTTTTATAATTTAAGCTTTAAACGGCGCCGGTATTCAAGTCCGGCGCCGCCTAAAGCTTTTCCATTGACTATTGCTCAGGCCTTTTTAAGGTATCGATACACAGGTCGCAGCCGCCGTCCAAATCGCCGGGGAAAAATTCCTCCGACGGGAACCTGATGCGCTTGAACATCTCGCACGGATCGTCCGCCGTCCAGGAGCCCACACAATCCTTTTCAGGTATTACATAGTCATAAACAGGAACCATCACCTGAACGCCCCGCTGAAGCGTCACGATTGTGAACAGCCCGAGCGTTGAAAGCACTGTCTTGCCGTTATCCCCCGGATGCGTGATGATTTCGCCGTCAAACGAGCTTAAAACGCAGGAGGGCAACGGTCCCAGCGGTTCGCTGTAAGCGGGCAGGCTTTCAACGATCCGGCTGCTTAATGTAATGGGGCTTGCGGTTTTTAAACACGCCGTCGGGTTTTCGCTTGTATGGCTTTGCCCGAAGTTTACGCAGTTATCCCCGGAGTAAAAGGTTTTCACGCTGCCTTCGCCGCCGTATAGTATCACCTTTTTCGCGTGGTGGCAAAGCCCGCGCACATTTACAGGCGTTGTAGCGGGCGGACAGTAACAGCTAAAATGCAGCCTGAAGTAAAATGTAATATCAACGGTGAAGTAACCCCTGTTGAACGGGACGGGCTCAACCGAGATACCGGCGTCCAATACCTCGGCAGATTTACATTTTACAAGCGCGCTCCGGTTGATGATCGACTGCCCCTGCTCAGTGAAGAATACCTGCAAATCCTCAAAGCAGTCTTTATCGCTGCAACTGTCATAAATTCTCGCGGTGTCTATACATACGGCTTCTCTAAAGCGCTGCGTATCGTTCGCGGCGCGTCCTTGTTTTAAATCCGGCATAACAATCCTCCTATATCAATTACTGAAGCTCTTTCCTTAGTATTGTATGAAAGATTCGGATTTTTTGTGATTTTCAGGCTGGTTTTAATAACTATTGTGTCAAAATGCTTTATACGTTAAAATAAAATTGATTTACACCGTTAGAAGCGCCGCCAATAAGGCCTAACTTTGCCGGCGCCTTGCGAAACAATGCATCGGCTTGTAAGCGAGTGTGACTGGAAGAATTTTTCCATATCTGCACATAGAATGAAATCCCTGCTTGCAGTCTTAGTATTGATGATTGCTTTTGCGGCATTGATGATAGAGCACATAGGCAAAAGAAAATAACCGCCCCTAGTCTCAAAATAGATGCGGCTATTTTCATAGCTAACCCTTTTTAGGCTAACCGTTTACCGGCAGCGCCTTTTGTATTTATATTATAACCGCTGAATATGAAACTGTCAACAACCCGCTTCGGCGGGAATATATCACTTCTTGCGCTAAATTTCTATGAAGCCTTCAATAATATCAATTACCTCTAAAATAATATCGTCCGGCACTTTCTCTATGAAATCAGCGTAACGCTCTTTTAAATCTAAAATTTTTGCTTGGTCGCACATAATAACGCCGCTTGTTTTCGTCCTGCCATCTAATTTTACCTGTACGGGAATATTTCTGTCTTTATTTGTGATTGGACATATCATAGCCCCTGTTTTCACAAAATTGTTAAAACTGTTATTGCTTACCACAAGAACCGGTCTGCGCCCTTTCTGCTCATGGCCTGCTTGCGGGTCAAGTGTCAGCCAAATAATATCCCCTTGTGCCGCTCTATAAGCCATCACAATATCTCTCTTCCGACCGGCGCGCCTGTATCCCATTCTTCAAACACATATTCGCCAGTCCAGCCCTCAAGCCTTTCTGTTAGTGTCCGATGTTTCCTGATGTTAGCTCTCTTAATGATGATTTTATCTTGTTCAGCAAAAATCTGCACCGTTTCATTTTCACCCAGCTGGGCGGTTTCAAGGATAGCTTTTGGTAAACGGATAGCTTGACTATTTCCCCATTTCTGAATTGTGGTTTGCATTTTAGTCAACTCCTCTCACCTATAGTATACACAATGTAGATA
>WRLK01000079.1 GCA_009777635.1 Oscillospiraceae bacterium
AGTATTTTTTACAAAGCTCTGTATCGTCACAAAATGAAGAATTTCAAAGCTTTCGGGTATGCGTGAAAGCATGGCGGCATGCTCTTTCTCAAAAGCCGCAATTGTTTTTGGCGGAAGCGACGACGCTCCAATCCCGCGGCAGGCCTTTATCCTGCCGTGCCAGCTTTCGCGGGTAAACGGCAGCATAACGTCAAAGGCCTGAGCCTTATCCATCGCAAACAGCAGCGGGGCCCAATCGGGCTCCGTTAATTCTTCGCGCCGCCAGCCCGCTCCCGTCCATGAGGGGTTGTATTTCAGCACAAGCTCCTCGCTTGCCCTTGCGATTTCATCCTCGTATGGAAGATGGTACATGTACACAATGCAAAAACGCCCTTCGGCTTTCAACATTTTATGAATCTTGGGAAGAGCAATGGCTTTATCGAAATACATGAAGCACTGGCAGGCCGTGACGACGTCAAAGCTTTCAACGGGAAAATCAACATCCTCCGCAGAAGACACAATATATTCGATATCCATGCCTTGCTCGCCGGAAAGCCGCCTTGCCTCGCTGATTTGGTTTTCAGAAATGTCGGCCCCTGTAAATTTCGCGCCGTATTTGTAGAGGTTCCTTGGCAAAACGCCCGTACCGGTTCCAATATCCAGTATTTTTTGACCTTTTACGCAAAGGCCCGCTTCTATCATACGGCGGTAGAATTCTTCCGGGTAAATATCCCTGTATTTCGCGTAATCCGGCGAAGCGCGTCCCCAGTCAAAGGCGTTTCCGCCATCAATGCCTTCAAGCTTTTGCATGATGTCACCCCCTAGATTGCGCCCCGTTTCTCAACCCAGATATTATAAAGCAGGACGGTCAAAAAGATAACCGCGCCGCCCGCCGCGGCAAAGGGGCCGGGCGCTTCTCTCGTCGCGATGAATACCCAGACGGGGTTTAGCACAGGCTCCATTGCTGTAATCAAACAGGCAAGGAGCGCCGGAGTCGCTTTGATTCCGATAGAGAAAAACACATACGCAAGACCCACCTGTACAATCCCTAAAACGGCGACGGCGCCCCACGCGACCGGGTCTAAGGTCACGCCAAAAGGCACAAACGGCAGCCCGATTAAGGCGGTAATCAAAAATCCCAGCAGCAAAGCGTGCTCCGGGGTGTTGTCGGGGCGCTTGTTAAAGACGAAAACTCCGGCGAACGACAGCCCCGAGCCGATGGCAAGTATGTTGCCGAGCACGTTTCCCGGCTCAAGCTTGTCGGCGAAAAACAAAAGCATCCCGAAAATTGTCACGGATACCGCGACGGCTTCGCTTATCTTCGGCTTCTGCCCGTAAAGCACAAACTGTATCAGAATAATGAAAATCGGCGCCGTGAACTGAAGCAGAATCGCGGCGGCAGCAGTCGTCAGCTTGTTTGAGAACACAAATAATATAATGGTTCCCGCAAGGCATACGGCGGCTAAGACATTGCCTTTTGTAAAGTCAATCCGGATGCTTTTGCGGAAAATGGCGAACACGGCGGCTCCCAGCAGCGCGCGCAAGCCGATGATCGTCATCGCGTCCCAAGGTATCAGCTTGATGCCAAGTCCGCCGAGGCTCCAGCAAAAGGAGGCGAGAACCATACAGACCGGGCCTTTGCGGTTATGTAAACTCATCATATACAAAGAATAACATGTCAAAGCCTATAATGCAATTATTTTTGCAACACGCCGCAGTATAGCCCCGTCAAAAGCATAAACAAGGCCCGCGCTAAAATTTTAGGCAGGGCCTTGTCTATTGGCGTTATGATCAGTATAAAAGCGTGATGGCAATAGTTCCAAGCTTTGTGTCAAATGCAAAGCTCTTGTTTGAATCGGAAAGGCCCGCCGCCGCTTCGGACGCATTTTCAGCTATGAGTGAAACAACGTTTCCGCTTATAGTTTTCATGAGCTGGGATAAGGCGGCATACGCAAGCTCGTCAATTTCACTCAGCTTCATATCGGCTGTGGCGTTAACCAAATTCAACGCCGTTTCCTTTGAAAACGAGAAAATTACATTGCTGCACCGGCCCGCGTCAAATTTAACATTGATACTGACGGCGTCGCCCGTTATAGCGTCGCAAATAGGCTTTAAGCCGCCTTCTGATTCTCCCAGCATTACGCTAAGGACGTCCTTTATGCTTTCCTGAAACAAAATCTCATATGAGACGCCGACCACCAGTTCCTTGTATGATATAGTTTCGCCGGTTATGATTTTCTGATCGGCTCCGGCAACATGATAAGTCAGCCACATGATCAGAAACCCGCAGAATTCCTTTATTGACGCAACGCTGAAATCCGCGTCGGTCATTCTCTGTTCCCACTCAACGACGGTCGCCACAAAATATCTGTGAATCAATTTATGGATTTCCGACGATTCATAGCCTATGTAATCCTGAAAACCCTCTTCTGTCGCGAAATGATTTAGGGCATAGTCTTTTAAAAACAATATGGCGTCTATACATTCCTGCTTGTGGGAGCTTGCGTCTCCGTCTTTTATAATGGCGATGAGCTTTCCGGTTCTTTCAAACAGCTCTTTGTGCTGTGCGTCAACAAGCTCGTTTCCGATCTTATAGCTTTCTTTCCACATAGTATGCCCTCCATTATATATTAAGATCCAACGAAGCCAGTATACCACAACTTATTTGATTTTTCTATATTTCTATATCTTCCCCCTCAAAGCTTGCCTTTTCCACATTGACTATGCGGATTTGCCTTTAATAACTGACTACGTGCAGTTCGAAGTACGCCTGCGGATGCTTGCATACGGGACATATTTGCGGCGCGCTTTCGGAGTCAACAATATGCCCGCAGTTGCGGCATATCCAAACGGATTTTTCCTTCTTGGAGAATACCGAACCATCCTCAATATTTTTAAGCAGCTTTAGATAGCGCTCCTCATGCTCCTTTTCAATTTTCCCAACGGAATCAAAAAGGTATGCGATATCATTGAAGCCTTCCTCGCGGGCTTCGGCGGCCATGCGCTTGTACATGTCCGTCCATTCGCCGTTCTCACCGGCAGCGGCGGATTTGAGGTTTTCGGCGGTCGATGGGATTTGACCGCCACAAAGCAGCTTAAACCAAATCTTAGCGTGCTCCTTTTCGTTTCCGGCAGTTTCTTCGAAGAAGGCGGCGATCTGCTCATAGCCCTCCTTTTTCGCTTTGCCGGCAAAATATGTGTACTTATTTCTTGCTTGGCTTTCTCCGGCGAACGCTTCCATCAGGTTTTTCTCGGTTTTTGTTCCTTTCAGATTTGACATTTTACATTCATCCCTTCTTATTATCTAGGCATAAGCCTATTATAGTAACAGTTAATCATCACGCTTGCGCTTACATTCCCGGCACAAGCCGCTAAAGGAAAGATTATGGCTTTTTATTTCAAATCCGTCCGCGTTTGTAATATGGCTGCAAATTTCAGGAAAGTAACTGTTAATATCGAAAACCCTTTTACATTTTTCGCATATAAAATGATAATGATCGTGACATCTGTGATCGTAATGCGCAGAGCCATAAAAACTCCCGATATTTATGATTTCGCCCGACTCCGACATCTGACCAAGATTTCTGTAGACAGTCGCCTTACTGATTGACGGATGCCCCGCTGCAACATGCTCATAAACCTGCTCGGCAGTTGCGTGTATATTAAGCTCTTTTAACGCGTCAAAAATTAGCCTGCGCTGGATGGTATTTCTTTTGTTATCCATAGCCGCAGTCAATCCTTTCGGCTTCTCTTAATAATAATTGCTATTATATAGTATAAGCTATCGATTGTCAATACATCCGCATGAATTTATACACATGTGCTTACAAATCAAAAAACCCAACCGGAACCGCGCTTGCGATATAGCGATTCATTTTGTTTTCTAAAACGCCGGAGATGGTATTTCTGTGTTCAACAAGCTTTATAAAAGCGTTTGCGATGGCGTCTTCGCTTTGCACGTCCTCCACCTGCAAGACATGCGCTTCCATTCCAAGCTCCCCGGCGATTCCCCGCGACTTTGAGCTGTAACCAATCGCCAATGCCGGCACGCAGGAAGAATACGCTGCTATAGCCAGATGTGTTCTGGCGGCGACACAAAAGCTTGCCTTTGACACAATATGCTTATATTGTCCCGCTGATAAGTTACCAGAGACAAGCGCGATCCGTGGGGAGGCGGGCATATCAAGCTGCCGAAACGCATCACAGTCGTTGTCCACCGGATTGACCACGTGCGGCACAAGCGCGATGTTCATATCTGTTTTATTAAGAATATAGCGGACCAGATTTCGAAACGCCGGAAGTAACATATGGTTCCTTTTAAGGATCAATGGACTAAAATTAAGCGCCACAAAATTCTCAAGCTCAATCTCGGCAGATTCCGGCATGAGAGTAAAAGCAATATCGGCAACCCTTGTAATATTGGAAAGCCCGTGAGCTGTCAGCGCGTCGCAGGTAACGCGCTCCCGCGCGGTAATGAGGTGGTGTGTGCGTAAGGCGTCAAGCATTTCACCGGTGATTACATCCGGGTCAATTGAGCAGCTCCACATAACACTTTTGGCGCCGCGCTCCAGCGCTTTGTAATGTACGAAGGCATAACGCTGCCAGTTATTGTAGCAATAATTGTCACCGCCAATTTGCATGCACACCGTATCGGGCGTAATGCGCGCAATGGTCGGGGCATAAACCTCTTCGTTTGTACGTCCGTTCGGATTGCGCTCGACGATTTCGTCGGCATCAAGCCGAAACTGTATATCCTGCCCGGCAAAATGGGTGGACAGCGTAATGCGGCATCCGGGCATTTCGCGCCTTAACAGGGCAATTGTGGTGCGCGCCAACGCTTCGCCGCCATGGTTATACGAACCGCCGTGACCGTATAAAAGATAATGCTTCGTCATTTTTACTTCACCCTTATATGCCGCATAAGCTTAGTTGTTTCGTTATAAAATCCGCAGTATGCTTCATCGAAGCCATCAGCATTGAAATGCTCGATTGCGATAAAATCAAATACGCGCGGGTTGTTCCGGAAAATTTCCTCATATTTCGGTTCGCCGGCAACGGTAATGCGCGCGAAGCGATTCTCAATATAAAGCTCGTTTAAAATAATATCGGTAACGCTTACCTTGTGAGTCTGTATCAAGGCAATGTTTTTGTACCGGACGTCATCCTCTTTCAGCAATTTTTCGGCGTTCACAATTGGTTTATCAAAAATCTCCACCACATGCCCAATGCGCCCGGGCGGTACTTTTATCCCGAACAGTTCAAGCAGTGTGGGGTAAACGTCAAGCGTTCGCATTTCACTGATTTTTGTATGCCGGATACCGCTGCCACACGCAATAAATACACCTTTTAAAGAGTGGGCAGTGAACAGCAGGCCGCCGTTCTGGGCCTCGAAAGCGATATATCCGTTTTTCATCCATACGACATTGTCGCACGCATCAAAAGCCTCGCGCTGTATTGCGGAATCGGAGCATTGAATCAAGTACTTAAAATTCTGCTGACCGTGGTCGGACATAAAAACGGTTATCTCAGGGCAGAATTCCCTGACAAATTCTCCGATATACCGGTCAAGCAGCAGATATGCCTTTATCAGCACCGGATTTTCGTCGCAATACAAGGAAAAGTGCGCAAGGATATCCGTCGTCGGGGTAAATAGGTATATGACGTCAACCGGGCTTTCCCGCTGCGCCTTTGCCATCGCGGCAAACCAAAACCTCAATTCGCTGTCAAAGTTGTCTAAAATTGCCTGAAAGGCCTGCTCGTTCGCTATTTTATCAATCAATTCGGGAGTGGTTTTTAGTTCATGAAAGGTGAATCCTTGTTGCTTTAAGGTGCGGGGGTATAGCCTCGGCGGCGGAGTACCGTCTAAAAAACGCAACATGCGCTTGTCTTTTTCACATACTGTTACCTTGCGCGGGGCCTCCCGGTTTTCCGACGGGGTAAAAATCGGCTCATATCTGCACGAAACAGCATACCCGTTGATTTCAACCGGGTCATTGCAGCAATAAGCCGACCACAATCCAACTGTCAGGCCGGTTTCGTTTAAAAGCTGCCAAAATGGACGCAATCCGTTGAATTCCTCCATCCTGGGCGGAAGCAGCTTGCTTCCCTTGTTATTGATTTGGTGTTCCATCGGAGCAAGGCCCGTATAAACAGAAGCCCAATTCTGCTCCGACGAATAAGAACCGGTATAGCCTTTCTGCACATAAGCGGAGTAGGTGCAGGCTGCGCCGCGCCCAATCATACGGTTTATGTTGGGAAACAGGAAGCTTTTTTCGATTATATAATCAGGTGTAGCGGCATCTGCCGCGATTATGAGTGCTTTCATCGTTTTATTCCTTATCGCTTAAGCCAAATTCTTTAAAAAACAATTCAGGGCTCATCAAAAGTTCAATTTTTTCGTTTATAGCGTCCTTACTCCATTCCCACCATTTAACACGTAACAGGGCTTCTATCTGTTCAGGGGAAAACCTGTACCGCTGAACCTTGGCAGGGGTTCCGTATACAATAGAGTAAGGCGGGACGTCGTCCATTACCAATGAGCCTGTTCCAATAATAGCTCCATCGCCAATTTTAGCGGCTTTAGAAGCATTTATAAATACATTTGCGCCAATCCACACATCATTTCCGATTGATATTTTACGGTTTGTACCGCG
>WRLK01000080.1:0-1666 GCA_009777635.1 Oscillospiraceae bacterium
AAATGACATTGAAGCCCTGAAAAAGGGCGCGCATCTCAATGCAAATATGAAAACATTGGAAAGCAACAGATAAAACAGTGAATTGGCACCGATTGTCTGTAAAATATCGCATTGCTTGAATCTTTTCAGCCATATCGACATCAGGTAATACATATACACAAAAGGCATTGCGCCGACAAGCCACGCGAACGAAAGCGGAAAACGCGACGGCAGCCCGCTTATAAAAAACATAGCCGAAAAGCAAGCAAATCCCGCAGCGCTGACGATAAAAAATTTCGTGTTTGCTTTGCGTATATCTTTTTGTGCAAACAAGATACCGCAGGTAAAATAAAGGCAATACGGCAAAACCGCAAATACAGGGAAATCAGCTTGTCCGAGAAACAGGGCGGTCAGGGGCGATGAAACACGGATTGGAAGCAGGCACGCGGCAATCGAGATTGCTCCGATGATATGTGGCAGCTTGCTTCCGGCTTTTTGCATCAGCCCGTGAAAAACAAACACCAGCAACAGGACAGCCGCAAAGGATAACAAAAATTCAGACCATCCGGCAAGCCTTTTGATTAACAGGATTTCTAAAATCCTGTTTTGGTTCACAGGCATTTTGTCGATGAAAATGCGAAAGGCAAAGCTTGAAATATAAAACGCAGCAAGTATTTTGAAAAAGTTGATTGCAATGCTTTTTGAAGTCTTATGAAACGGCTTGTTTATATAAGCGTGCCAGCACACAAACCCGAACGAAAACATAAATCCAGAAAAAGTTGTCAGGTTTATATACTCTGACAACAGAGTCGCAACCGCGTTTTCTCTTGACTGTAAAATGAAAAATTGCAGGCAATGCGCAAAAATCATCGAAAGGGTAAGGATTCCCTTAAATATGTCTATTTCTTTATACCGCACAGGCAACATCCTTTATATAATGAACGGACGGCGGCTGCCGTCCGTTCAGTCTCATTTTTTCTTATTCTTTTACACCCGATTGCAGCGAGATTCCGTTTACAAAATATTTCTGCGTAAACAGGTACAAAACAACCATCGGTGCAATCGCGACCGTCGCAATCGCGCTCATTTTTCCCACATACATGCCATACGCGCCCCTTGCGAGCATAAGCCCCGGCGTCAAGGTGAGGCGGTCGATATTGTTGATTGCGATAGACGGCCACAAAAAATCGTTCCAGCTTGCGGTGAAGCAGAACAGCCCGACTACTATCATGATTGGTTTTGACATCGGGATGATAAACCTTGCGAAGACTGTAAATTCATTTGCCCCGTCAATGCGCGCCGATTCAAGGATTGAATCGGGTATCCCGTAGAGAAACTGCCGGATTAAAAAGATGTTCATAACACCTGCAAGGCCCGGTACAATCAGAGCCATTGGGCCGTTCAGCCAGCCAAGCGCAAGCATAATCCTGTAAAGCGGGATAATGTTTGTAACCTGCGGAAACGTCGAGAGGAACAGGATTGTCAGGAATATGACATTTTTGCCTTTAAATTGCAGTTTTGCGTATGCGTAACCCGACATGGTAAAAATCAACACCGCTAAAACGGTATGGATGCCCGAGACAAAAAATGAATTTCCAAACCAGTAATATACGGGAATCTGCCTGTTGTTGGGCGAAAGGATTTCCATGTAGTTTTCGAGCGTCCATGTCTGGGGCAGAATCATAAA
>WRLK01000080.1:2010-5984 GCA_009777635.1 Oscillospiraceae bacterium
GTCGTTGCCGATCCTTGCCGTAATAAACGGCTCTTCAAACGCAATATCGTCAAGCGTTACATCCGACGCCTTCTGGCCGTTTATATCCGTCCCGTTATTGGAAACTACCCATGTCGTCAAAAGCCCGTGCTGCGTATTCCCGTCCGTCCACCACGCGGGGTTGAGACGTCCGCGCCGCGCACCAAAGTCACCGGGGCAGCACCATGTGGCGCTCTTGACGCCGTTAATCCACAGGGCGATGTCTGATTTCCAGTTTTCCCGGTAGTTTGGCGCTTCGGAGCATATTTCGACCGAAAACGTAAGCTGTTTGGGCTTTTTTGAGTGCGCGTAAGCCGCATTTGGAAATTTATATTCCACATATCCGGACGAGCTCCAAAGGATTTGCGCTTTTATGCGCTCGGGCAAATAAAACGACAGCATGGAATCCTCGTGGAAAATGATGTAGTTTTCTGTTGCAATGCCGCAGGTAGGGGAAATGTTACAGTCTGTAAACGCGCCGACAGGCATGCTTGTGCTGCTGATTTCGTTAACAATACCCGGCATGCCCATAAGGACGATTGAAACAATATCGTTTTTGCGGCTGCAAAGCTTCATGGAGCCGCGCTCTCCCGGCTGGACTTCGGCGTTGATTAAATTCGCGGCTTCCAGCACGCGGATGTGAACCGCCGCGCTCGACGCCGGTATGTTCAGTTTCTCGGCAATCTCCGCGACATTCAGGCTGTATGTATTGAGAAGCCGTATAATTTCGACCCGGATAGGGGAAGACAATGCCTTGCCGACAAGCGACAAGGGTTCTACATCGTCTAAATTCAACTCCAGCAGCTTCGCCATGTGTGCCTCCCAAGGTTTTTATACAATTCTATCACAAATGTTCATTTGCAGTCAAGGAAGGCACACGAAATGCTGTTGCCCTGCACGAAATGCTGTCGCCCATGCACTAAAGGCGGGAAATCAATAAATACGCATCCCGAAAATTTCGTTTAGCTTATCGATCGGTATCTTGGGCTTTCTGTCTTCGGTCAGCAGACCGTTGATTTCCTGCATCACGTCTGTGAGCTGCGTATAGCAGAAGCCCGTGAACTTGCCGCTCCGGAGCAAAAATTCCGTAACAGGTCCCAATCGGCCGATAAAGCTTTTTTCGTCGCTTACCTTTTCCAGATAGCCCCAGCCGGAATCTTCGCTCTCAAACGCGATCCCGCCGTACTCGGTCATCAGCACGGGCTGGCCTTTGTACCCGTTGCCTTCCGCGTAGATAAAGCGGGCGTCGGCAGCCGTATCAAATATTTTTTGCATGTCGTCGTACTTATAAAGATTTTGCGGCATCATGGAATAGTCGTGGATTGCGCATATATCGGTTTCGCTCGGCTGCTCCCAGCCGTCGTTCCCGCTGATGAAACGGGTGGCGTCAAGCGATTTTATCAAATAGATAAGCGCGCGCGAATAATCCTGCTGCTGCTTGTTCACGCGGATCTCGCACACGCCCCAGCTTTCGTTGACGGGAACCCACGCGACGATGCTCGGGTGGTTGTAGTCGCGGTTAATAAATTCAATCATCTCGCGGGAGGAATTGACGACCGCGTTGTCGTTAAATTCATATGCGCTGGGCAGTTCGCCCCAGACCATAAGCCCAAGCTTGTCGGCCCAGTAATAGTATCTGGGGTCTTCTATTTTTTGATGTTTCCTTGCCCCGTTAAAGCCCATCTGCTTTGTCAGATTAATATCCTCGATAATCGCTTTGTCGCTTGGTGGCGTGAGCAGGGTATCAGGCCAGTAGCCCTGGTCCAAAATCAGGCGCTGGTAGCAAAAATGGGCGTTTAGCAAAAGCTTGTCTTTTTCAATCTCAACGGCACGCATTCCAAAATACGTCTTGACAGAATCCTCGTTTTTGCCCTTTACAACAACATCCACATCAATCAGGTTCGGGTGTTCGGGTGACCATTGGAGCCGGTCGCGGCGCAAATCCATATCCTTAAACGAGAAAACAGATTTGCCGTAACCGTTTATGCAAATCGCTTCCGTTTTGCATAAAACCTCGGGTTTCTGCACTGCCGCCTTCTCGACCGAATCATATGGGGCTTCGCTGGGGTTCAGGCGCGCCGTAAGCTCCACAACCGTCTTGTCATGCGACGACAAAAAAACCTCACACAAAGCGGTAAGCGTTTTTGTGTCAGGCGTTATTTTAACGCGAGCCGCGTAAATATCGCCTGCGTATTCAAGCCAGACGCTCTGCCATATTCCGGTGGTCGGCGTGTACCAACAGCCAAACTTGTCGCCTGTCCAAGTCTGTTTCCCGCGAGGCTTGTCTGTTTCCTGATAATCTTCAACACGCAAAACGATTGTATTTTCCCCGGCTTTCACAGCTTCGGTTATGTCGAAAAAGAACGAGCAGTGGCCGCCCTTGTGTTCGCCGATCAACACATCGTTAATCCATAGCTTTGAGAAATAATCGACGGCGCCGAAATGCAGCAACAGCCTCCCCTTTTTGATTTTCCCCCCGTCAACCGGGAAGACACGCTTGTACCACACAACATCATGGTCTGTTGTATCGCCGATGCCGCTTGCCTTTGACTGGTAACAGAACGGCACGGTTATCGTTCTATCGTATGTAGGCTTGTCGAACGAAAATTCCCAATTTCCGTTTAAGTTGAACCAATCCTTGCGCTCAAAATCAGGGCGCGGATATTCGGGACGCGGAATTGATGACATTCAAAGCACTCCTTCATATTTGTATTATAAAGAATCAAAAAAGCAAAACATTTAAAATCGTTTTGATGTTGCTTTCTATTAAAATATCATGTATACTATTGTATGTCAACAATTTTAACGGCAATATTCTATTGTTTTATAGATTTTTTGCAATAAATAAAACAAAAATATTGTTTTTAATATTTGCAGGTACATGCAACGCCTTTCATAAAATAATAAAAATCGGAGTGAAATGAGGAGTGTTACCATGCACCCAAAGATGAGAAATATAGTGAAGGTAGTTCCTTATGATCCCGCTTGGAAAGAAGAATTTCAAAGAGTATATCATTTTTTGATGGGACATCTGAAAGAATATATTATTTCCATCGATCATGTGGGCAGCACTTCAATTGAAGGCATGCCTGCAAAGCCAATTTTGGATATTGATATAGTCATTGATTCCTATGACGGTTTCCCGCCCGTTCTGTCCAAACTGGAATCCTTAGGATTCGTACATGAGGGCAATGAGGGCGTAGAGGGTCGTGAAGTTTTCCACCGGACATTTTTTGACGAATTTATGGCCTATCATCTTTATGTTACACCCAAGGACGCACGCCCCCACATCGAGCATCTCCGTTTTCGGGAATATATGCGAAACCACCCGGACGACGCGAAAGCATACGGCGAGATAAAGCAGAAACTAGCGCAGAAATACAGTACTGATATTGACGGTTATTTTCTGGCAAAATGCCAATTCGTCAACCCTATCATGGAAAAAATAAGGATGGCGCAGGTATGCACGTAAACAATTCAAATACAAATGAATCGGATTTAATTGTAAAGAATTTAGAAGCAGCCGGCTTTCGGGCTTCATTTTTACCTTTTTCATATTTCAAGCAAATTTCAAATATTTACGAATCGCATGAAGATAATAGCGAAAATACACCGTTTAATATAAAAAATTGGTTTCACAATAATCAACCACCCAATATTTCTTTTAGTCCACTGTCTTTTTTGGTTGTGTCATTTCGTAGCCCAGAAGGAGAAATACTATTAAATTATAAAGAAAAAGAAATCTCAATTCCCATACCTCCGACATATCTTGACGATTCAGTAAGAAAGCGGTTAAACGATACGCTTAAAGAAACTGCGGATTATTATCAGTTAGCCAAAACACAAGGTATTTCATTAAAACTATTGGCTGTTTTAAGCGGGCTTGGAAAATATGGACGCAATACCCTATGTTATTTAGACGGATTCGGAAGTTTTTGCAATTTTGAGGCGTATTA
>WRLK01000081.1 GCA_009777635.1 Oscillospiraceae bacterium
CAACCGTATCAGATACGTCACAGGGCATCCTGTTTATCGATGGTGAGGGCACGGTATACGGCGATGTTATACTTGGCGACGATTTAACGATAAACAGCGATGAAACACTGACAATACCGGACGGCGCGAGCCTGACGATACCGGATGACGTAACGCTGACCAACAACGGCACGATCACAAATGATGGCACAATTCAAAACAACGGCACGATTGTTAACGATGGCACAATCACAAATGATGGCACGATTGCGAACGGGGGTACAATCACAAACAATGGCACGATTGCGAACAACGGTACAATCAGAAACAACGGCACGATTCACAGCAGGGCCGGCGGCTTTGGAGGCAACCGGCCCGAGGGCAACCCGGTGCGCTACCCGTCGCCGAGTAATAATATAAGCCGTGGCAGTTCATCCGGCGGCAGTTCATCCGGCAGCGGCACAGCTCAGGCTGCTGCGGCCCCCGCCAATGCCCCGGTAAACGTGACGCAGGCGGCGGCGATGACCGCGACCCAAAACGCAATCGCGGCTGCAAGGGCGGCAGGCTCCACGGTTGCCACGGTGAACTTTAAGAACCCCGGCGACATCAGCCTTTCCACTTTACAGGCGATGGCAAATGCCGCGCGACAAGCGGGAATGACCCTGCGCCTACAAGCCGACAGCATGACGGCGAACAATCGGTCGGTTGACGTGCGCATTACGCTGAACCCAGCGCAGTCCACGCAGGATTTGAATCTTTCGGCTTCTACGACAAACGCCGGGGCCACGCGCACGACAAATACATTCACACGATTCTTTAGCAACAATGTGATGACCGTTTCCCTCGGACAGCAGGGCAGCTTCGGGCAGACCGTCACGATTGCCGCAAGGCTTAACCCCGGCCTTAACACCGATAATCTTGCGTTCTACGTTTACGACAGAACCGCAAACACATTCCAGCGGATACAAAGCCCGAATGATCGTGTTGACGCGAATGGATATGTTCATTTCGATACCGCGATGGGCGGGGAGATTGTGATTAGTGATGGGGTTTTGTCAAAAATTCAGTGAGGGAAAAGAAAATGCCACAGCTTGATTTCCCGTTAGAAATCCTAAAGCAATATACCGGCTCGAGCATATTCCCAAAGGACTTTAACGCTTATTGGGACAGAGCGCTTTTGGAGCTTGACGCTGCGGGCGTTGCATATTCGCTTGAGCCGGCGGACTTTTCCGCGCCCGGAGTTACGTGCGAATATCTATACTTTACGGGCGCCGGCGGCGCGCGGGTCGCCTGCAAATTCCTGCGTCCGGAGAAAATTGAAGGCAAAATCCCCGGAATAGCCATGTTCCACGGATATTTCGGAGATTCGGGCGGCTGGGTATCAAAGCTGCCCTATGCTTACGCGGGCTGCGCTGTGCTGGCGCTGGATGTCCGCGGACAAATGGGCCGCTCAGAGGATAATCTCTGTGTTTCCGGCAATACGCTGCGCGGGCACATCATCCGCGGGCTTTCCGGCGGCGACCCTGATAAGCTTTTCTTCCGCAATGTGTTCTTAGACGCCGCCCAAACCGCCCGTATCCTTATGAGCATGGATTTTGTGGACGAAAATCGAATCGGCGCCACAGGCGGCTCCCAGGGCGGCGGCTTGACAATCGCCTGCGCGGCGTTGGAGCCCCGCGTCAAGCTGAACGCGCCCGTATACCCATTTCTGTCCGATTACAAAAGGACATGGGAAATGGATCTTTTCAAAGGCGCTTATGATGAGCTTTCGTATTATATCCGCGGTATTGACCCGCGGCAGAAAAGCATGGATAAAATGTTTGAGATGCTGGGATATATCGACGTCGCCAATCTTGCCCCAAGGATTAAAGGTGAAACGTATATGTTTATGGCTTTGATGGATGACATCTGCCCGCCATCGACGCAGTTTGCGGTATACAACAGGATCACCGCGCCGAAATCCTGCGAGATATACCCCAATCACGGCCATGAGGGGCTGCCGGACAGTGACGAGCTGATATTCCGTTTTTTTCAGAGGCTATAAGGATACAAAGAATTTTGTCCGCGTAAAAAGCTTACCTCCGCACATGGATCAAAACAACGACGTCTGCGCCTGTTTCGATTCAAATCTATTCATATACCCGAATACATCGCTTATTTTGTGCATGATTTTATGCTTGCCGCACACATCGCGATAAATCGCCCAAAGCCGCGAATGATTCGGGCTTCTGCACTCGTAACTGTTGCCGAATGCTTCGATATATTTTTGCTTCATTCCGGGACGGCGGCCGTCTGCCGGGAAATGTTCATCCAGCTTCTTGTAAAAATAATCCCGGTTGCCTTCCCGCATTGTTGTACCAAACCCGAAATTAACAATCCCGCGGACGCCTGCGTCTATGCAATAATCAAGCAATCCGCGTAGATTCTCCTCAGTATCATTGATGAACGGCAAAATCGGGCCAAGCCATACCACCGTGGGGATTTCCGCCTTTTGCATGATTTTCAGCACCTCGAAGCGCTGTGCGGTTGTCGATACATCAGGCTCAATCATGCGGCACAAATCTTCATCAAAAGTAGTCATTGTCATCTGCACCACGCATTTTGCATTTGCGTTGATTGCGTACAAGAGGTCAATGTCGCGCATGATTCGGGCGGATTTTGTTTGAATTGCCAAACCGAAACCGTATCTTTCGATTATTTCCAGGCACTGCCGCGTGACTTCGAGTTCTTCCTCAAGGTGAATATACGGGTCGCACATAGCGCCCGTGCCAATCATGCAGGGCTGTCTTTTCCGGCGGATTTGCGACTCTAAAATCTGCACGGCGTCTCGCTTGACTTCGATGTCCTCGAAATCGTGCTTCATCTGATAACACGCGCTCCGGCTGTCGCAGTAAATACAGCCGTGTGTGCAGCCGCGATAAATGTTCATCCCGTTTTTGGGGGATAGAATGGTTTTGTAGTCAGCGTAATGATGCGTGTTCATATTTCTGAAGCCTTTGATTCGTTCATCTCATTTTGTATTGCCAAGGTTGCGGCTACCTTGTGCGCTGTTATAATCGTGTAGCTGCCGGCGTTTATCGTTATTATAGCATCATCCGCGCTGACATACCAGTTCTTGCCACGGCGGGTTATTTTTTTGGCGTTCAAAATCTTGTCCTTGCACCACTGTACAACATCGGGAGTATCGCCCAGACTTAGATTTTTCTTGATACGCCCCACACCCAACTGCGTTGTGTGGATTTTATCTATGTTGTTTAATAAGTCGTTTACATTCATGCTTCTATTCTCCTTGTTATCTCGCGCTTAACCCGCTCCAAATCGTTGTCGTGCAGCAGCGGAATCAACGCCTGTATCTCATCAATCGGCTTATCCCACCATTTGAACGCTTGCAGAAGTGCAATCAACTCATCGTCAAAACGCTTGCGGATGAGCTTCGCCGGATTGCCCGCAACGATTGTATAGGGTTCTACACCGCTTCCCACCACGCTGTTCGCGCCGATAATCGCGCCGTCGCCAATCTGTACGCCGGGTAATATCACCGCGTTCTGCCCAATCCATACATCGTTGCCGACAACGGTATCGCCTTTATGCGGCATCACAGACAGCGGCGGAACATCTTGCTCGAAGCCCTCGAAAATATAAAACGGGAAAGAACTCGCGCCGTCCATCTTATGATTCGCGCCGTTCATAATAAACTCAACGCCCGCCGCAATCTGGCAGAACTTCCCGATCATCAGCTTGTCGCCGTAAAACTCATAATGGTGTGTGACACGGCTTTCAAAATCGAGGCCGCTGTAATAGCTGAAATCGCCGGCGATGATATTCGGGCGTGTAATGGTCGGCTTAATGTAGGTCACGTCATAGGGGTCTTGTCCGTTCTCGCCCGGAACGGGGTAGCGCGTGTTTGGGTTGGGTTGCTTGTTATTCATAACGCATGACCTCCTGATACTTTGATTACTTGTCCTGTAATCATTGCCGCTCTTTCACTTGCGAGAAACAAGACTGTTTCCGCTATGTCCTGCGGATCAATTAACTTGCCGAGAGGAATTTGCGGCAAAACGGCGTTCTCCAATTCCTCGTCAATCCAGCCCGTTTGCGTCGGCCCCGGTGCGATGCAATTCACGGTTATACCATACTTTCCAACGCCAATCGCAATACTTCGCGTAAATGCTTCAATAGCCGCTTTGCTTGCAGAATAAGCAATCTGTACTCCGGGAAAAGCCTGAGCCGCATCGGTTGAAAAATTTATGATACGCCCATACTCACCGCGCCGTTTAACAAATTCGCGGGTCATCAAAAGCGTTCCCCTGACATTCACAGCAAAAGTTTCATCAATTACATTTTGCATTATCGTTTCGATTGTATCATTGTCGCCGTCGTCAGCGGCGGCAGCGTTATTTACGAGAATATCCGCTTTGCCGAAACGCTCGATAACACGGTCAAAAATTTCCTCGACGCACCGCTCGTTTGAAATATCGCTCTCTAAAACAAGATATTCAGCTTTCAGTGCGTTTAATTGTTCCTCAACCTGCGTCATATCACCGCTGTTGGCTTTGAAATAGCGGTCAACTCCGTCAATTCCGGTTTTGATTTCGTCATATTCGTGTGGGATTTTTTTATAGACAAGCGCAAGACGTACACCCTCATTTGCAAAAGCAAGAGCTGTTGCTGCGCCGATACCTTGTGGATTATTTGTGCCTGTAATGATGGCGATTCTGTTTTGCAGTCCTAAATTCATTTATCGTTCCCTCGCTTTTAATCCTTTGTCAAAATACACTTTAATCTTTCAAGCCCCCCCAAAATGCAGACAACATCGCCGACAATTCTTGCGGTCTGTCTATGTTCAATTCGTGCCCTGCTCTTTCTACAAATCGTAATTCAGCCCCCGGTATGCCCTCGGCTAAACCCTTTGCCGCTTTTTTGTTCGCGCCGTCTTTATCACCGCAGAGGATTAGAGCAGGGCAGGGAACATCTTTCAACTTTTCGCTGAAGTCTAAATCCATCATAGACTTTGTTAATCCAATTACCTCGCCCTTTTGCAATCCCATATTCTTGAAAAGCGATTTTGGCATAACCCTAAAAATGGCGTTTTGGAGTTTTAGCAGATTTTTCGGCATTTTGTACTGTGCGCCTATCAATACTACCGATTGCACCTTCGCCGGATTATCTATCGCATAATGGAGCGCGAGAACGCCACCCAAAGACAGTCCGCAAAGGTTGAGCGGTTCAGTTATTGTGTTACAATATTCTGAAAACGCACGGTATATGCTTTGGTAATCCGTTTCCGCGCCGTTTATCAAGGCGAACAAATCCGGGCAAAGAGCGTGAAACGGCTCCGGCATAAAGGATATGACTTTATCCCAACTTGACGAATCTTGCCCAAGACCGTGAGTAAAAATGTATTTCATCTTGCTCCCACCCCTGTTATGTAGTGACCTCCAGTCAAGCACAAAAAACTGGAAATCACCATATTTAGTTTTAGTCCCATGCCGAGGGCACATGGAAAGAGCTTCAGACGAAACAGTATCGGGCATTGGCCACTCTGTTATACGAGGATTGGGTACCTCAGGTCAATGGTTTGCCGCGAGTTCTGCTTGTCTAATA
>WRLK01000082.1 GCA_009777635.1 Oscillospiraceae bacterium
TAGTAACTCTTCCTTTGGCGGGATATACCGCGGTTTGTCCGTTTGCGCTCTCTCCAAATACTCCACCCAGTCAAAATCACGCAAAACGGCGTAATGCACGATATAATCCTTATAAAATCCGTACCGGTCGAATTTCAGGACATTCGGCAAAAGAAGCGTATAGATTTCATCTGCTGTTGTATGCTCCTCATTTTGGGAATTGAAAATCCCGGCAAGTTCATCGCGCCGGATAATACCGTAAAGATTCACCGCCGATTTAGCGTATATGTCCAGCGGTTTACGCACTTTCGCCCTGCCATTGGGGCAGCGCACAATACCGCTTGGGGGATTATATTTTTCAAAAATCTTCTTCGCTTGTGATTCAGTCATAAGAATTTATCCCTTTCTCGATTGCAAGCTAAAGTACAAATCATTTGTTGATGATCTCCGCAAAATAGTCGAAATAGTATTTTTTGGTTTTGCCCTCGCAAAAAATAATGATGCGCCCGATGTTTGTTTTCTTCGTTTCAAAAAGGCGCTGCGGAGACAATTGTTTTCTACCCATTCATCTCACCGCCCATTAAAGCGTCATAATTAAGGATTGGGATAGCACCATACTTTCCTTGCAGATAATCCTTGCTAAAGGTTGCATCTTCGCGGACTTTCAAATCAGAAAGAGCATAGAGGGAGGACTCGCCGCGCTCATTTTTATCCACGAACACTACCTCATCACGCCGAAACTGATTATAATTAAGTAGAGAGATGTCGTGGGTAGTAAAAATCAGCTGTGCTTTTTTGTTTTGACTGGATGAGAAAATATCAACAATAAGCTTTGTTAGTAACGGATGCAGCCTTGCGGACATTTCGTCCACAATAAAAACACCGCCCTTGGAAATCATTTCGATAATGTTTTGTATATAAGCAAGGAATCGGAGGGTACCAGTGGACTCCTGTTGTAAATCAAACAGCTTTTCGCCTACCACATTTCCCGCTTCATCATAGACGTCATGGACTGTACGGACAACCTTTTCTTTCGTTTTCTTTCCGGTGCGCTCATTGACAATGGTTTCGGCTCGTATATCAAGACGTTTTATGCCAACGTCAATTAAGCGGAGGTAGTGCTCCACTCTTTCGCGATATGCCTTGTTGCTTACCAGCTTCTTTGATAAACCGACCATCCCGGCCAAACCCTTCACAGTAGATTCAAAAAGGATTTCGGTAAACACATTGTATTCTTCGGTGAAGAACGAGATAAAATCGCTAAGAACCGCTTCCTTGGCTTCATCGTCAAGGAAATATTCGAGCACGGCGATATAAAGCCGCTCAGCAGGCAGCTTTTTATATGCACCAAGTATTTTTTGATATTTACTTCCAAAAGAAAGCTCTGTACCGGTTCGCTCAAATACTTTTTTGTCATCTATAAACAGCCATTCGCTGAGCACTTCCTTAGGAGTACACTCAAATCCATATTGAATTTGCTTTCCGCCTCGAAGAAATATGATATCAAACTCAGACGCTTCGTTGCCGTCGTTGGAAAGCGTAAACGGCTCCAGCTTCATCTTCATGACGGATTCATTTGTTTCAAAGTCCTCACTGTCTTTTTTGTTGATGAACTGCGAAAAGATATACTGCTCAAAAAAGAACATGGCAGATATCAAATTGGATTTGCCGGAAGCATTCGCTCCATACAAGGCGGTAGTTTTTAACAAGCCAAGCTTGTCATCCACAGGGATAATATGAGAAGGGTGCTGCACATAAGCAGTCGCCCGCATGTCGAGAATCGATTCATTTTTGAAAGAAGTGTAATTCTTCACTCTAAACATTAACAACATAAGATTTACCTCCAAGATAAAGCGCTTCTAATTTATAGTATACCCACATAAAAGCGAATGTCAATCAATATTTACGAAATTTTCGTAAATATTAAGGTGTTTATTTAAATGTTTTAATTTAATTTAAGAATAATATCGATATTTCAAAATTCAATTCACTTCATTTTAAGTGCAAATCAGGTATATGATTTGGGCATGCGCTTCAATAAAACGGTCTTGCCGACTTATCAAAAGTCAGCAAGACCGTTTTTATTTGTATGAAAAAGGCACCTATGGCGTGTTTATGGCGAAGGCTTTCGTCCCCGATATGATCGCAAAAAACTACGGAAGGGTAATCGCAATCAACACTGAATGCGCGATGCAGATGTTCCCGTATCAATCCGCCTATGTTGCGGGAAAGCGCGGGATGGACGGCTTTTACAAGGTACTTGCGCGTGAGGTTGGGGAGCATAATATAACTGTGAACCAGGTAGCTCCCGGATGGATCATCAGCGACAGGTTCAGGGACGCCGACGGCACGGAGAAAAATCATGGACAGGATTTCCAGTATATCGGCAGGGTTCCGATGAAACGGCGCGGAACGGATGACGAGGTTGCGGATGCAGTGTGCTTTTTGGCCTCTAATCTTGCGGGATTTATCACAGGCGCTTATCTGCCGGTTTGCGGTGGAAATGTGATGCCGTCTATATAAATACGGCCGATTCTGTTTCTTGAAAATTTACTATAAACCGGGAGTAGGAAACCGGGAGTAAAATTTCCGGCTTGACAAAAAACGTAATATTTGTTAAAATCATATTCGCGGCTAATAGCCGCAGTTGTGTGGGAGTGTTCCCGAGCGGCCAAAGGGGGCAGACTGTAAATCTGTTGTCGAACGACTACGATGGTTCGAATCCATCCGCTCCCACCATGCGGAGTGTCCATAAAGGATTTGAGTATCTTTTATTGACACTCCATTTTTTTATCCCGCGTTTTTCATCGGGAGTAGCATAACGCTACTCCTTTTCGCGTTTCTATCAGTATGTCAAAGTCGGGGATGTTTTCCCGATCCGGCACATCAAACGCGCCGATACAGTTGTAATGGATTTTGATTTCCTGCGTGATTTCGCCGTTTATCCGTGTGGCGAGATACCCGCAATAAGGCAGATAATCCACAATACTAAACACTACAAGATAGGGAAACCACACGCCCTATCTTATTTTTTGTAAAAATATCATTCAACTTAAAGTATGGGGATACAAAATTCGCAGTACCCGCTTTCAACAAGGGCGAATTGATACCGTTCTAAAATAGGGCAATAATGAGTGGTATCGCAAAGCGATAGTCCGAGCGGGGAAAAGAAATCCGATAAGCTTCATATGCGCTCCTTCTATTTGATCGCGGGTAAGCTCGCCGCCGCCACGGACTGGCCTACGCGTCTTGCCTTTTCGTCCGGTGTTTCCGCTTTGAATTTGATATGCGGATACTCCTCTTCGAGCACGCGGTTCGCTTCGCCCAGTAAGACGTCGCCGCCGACGCCTGAAACGACGCGCCCCAGCACAAGCACGTGCTTAATGTCATAAAATAGCGCGTACTGCGCAAGCGCGTGCCCGAGATATACGCCGATGCTGCGGTAAACCGACTGTGCGCGCTCGTCGCCTGCTTCCATTAGATGCTGCACTTCCTTAAGCTTTTCCGCGGGGGATGTACCTTTCAGCGCAATGCCTGCGCGCGGGGCGAGCTTGATAACGCCGTCCTGAGAGAAATACTTAACACCGCAGCCCTTATCGCCGCTCCATTCGTCGGCCATCGCGCCGGGCGAAACGTCCACAGGCGCGAACGCAAGCTCGTTTAGCCAGCCGGTGATGTTACCTTTCGTATCCACGTAACCGGCGGCCTCGCTTGTGCCCATCGCAATGCCGAGCACACCGCCGTCATTAAGCCCCATAGCCCCCGCAAGCGCCGTCACGTCGCCGTCGTTTGCCACCTCAATCGGGATATCTCCGCCGATCTCACGCGCCGCCCTCAGGTAGATGTCCTTTACCTTTTCATCGAAGGCGTCCTGCGGAACCTTAATGAAAAGGGATGCTGCCATTGTGCGGTTGCCGACATAAATCCCCGCCGACGAAACGCCGATCGCGTCGACCCGCGGCATCTTTGACGCCGCCGTCTTCATCGCCGAGACAATGCCGTCGTAGTGGTAACCGGGGTCTTCGTTCTCCTTCGGAAGCCACACGACTTCTTCGCTGTAGACCGGCTCGCCGTCAATCACAGCCGATACCTTTCGGTCGCTCCCGCCCGCGTCGAAGCCGATCCGGCAGCCGTCAAGGTGCCGTCCCACCGCTTTCGGGGCTTCGTTTTCCAAAGGGCAGTCTTTTAAATCTGCGCATATAACTTCAAACGGGCGCTCGTAAATACGCGACATAAAGGCCGCGTCAAACCCGCGTTCCCCGTTGGGACTGTAGATGTCTTTCACATAATCGGAAACGGCGGCGTCGCCGCAAAGGGTGACCTTAAACCCGCCCCTTGCCCACAAAAGGAACTTTAAAAGCCGCTCAACATACAGGCGGTTCGCGGCAAGGCTGCCGGAGAGCAGCTTTGTGCGATGCACGCTCACAAGCCCGCCGCTGCGCTCTATGGCGACTGAGTAGTCTTCATCTCCGTGTTTGTCAAAGTACGTGAAAAACGGCGCCAGCGGCAGCATGTCCCCGTCAAGCTCCGGTAAGTTTTTAACGCTTAAATTTATCCCCGCAATCGTAATCATCATATTGCCTCCGAAATAATTTTTTGCATTTGACCAAAGCTCTTGTCCATGTCGTCCACGAGCTTGAACTGCGTGCGGCACCGGTCGAGGTTCTGCCCGTCCCGCCGGGTGTGGAAGTATGTGTCGCCT
>WRLK01000083.1 GCA_009777635.1 Oscillospiraceae bacterium
CTCACGCGGTACGGAGCCGTATCGGAACGCAGGCCGCTGTTCCCGTTTGCGTCGTACGTAACAATCCTTGAATTCGGTGAATACGTACCGACATGCCTTGGCGGATAATTTTCCGCCATCTGTTCAATAAGATTACCCGGCCTTACGCCGTTGAATATTTTCCAGTCGCCGGCTTTGTCCCGGTAGTCAAGCCTAAGCGCTATCACGACGCCACTCTGATTGTAGTCTATCGAGACGCCGTCAAAATTATAATATGTTACGCGGTCAACAAGGTCTTCCTCAAACTCTACAATGATTAAGGGGTCGGTAAAAATTTTTTCAACGTCTTCACGCTTATCGCCAAGCATTAGCGTTATGCCGGCATTTTCGTTGTATATCGCAAACGGGGTCGCGTCGGCGCCCGATACGGGGGGAGCCTGCGACGTTATCTCAAACGGGCTTTCGCCGTCATCAAGATACTCCCTCAAGGACTCTTCCTGCTGCTGCTGTAGATACTCCTGCTCCGTCATCTGACGATTGCATCCCGCAAAAATCGATACGGTTAGCAGGATTACAAGCAAATAAACCAATTTATTGATAATAATCACCTAGTTTCATTATTATATCCTGATAAACAATACTAAAAAAAACAAATTTTGTCAATTAAGAAATTATGTACGAACGGTTAAAGTTTATATATGCAGTTCACCGCTTTTATTGAATTGCTAAAAAATCGCTTATCGCTTTATGGGGAGTCTAAGCTATTCGATAAAACACCGTGGATTCCGGCGGCAGGACAAGCGGGCCCGCGATTTCTTTTTCTTCCCCGGTCATAAGGTCTGTGATTTTTCCCGAGATATCCGGCAAATGCGCGTTATGCGGCGTGTCGTCCGCGTTTATTGCTACGAGTACGCGAAAGTCCCCATGCTCGCGCAAAAAAACAAATTGCAGGTTCGTAAGATAAATCTGCCGGTATCCTCCTAAGATAAGCGCTTCATTGTCCCTTCTTATGCGGCTGTACCGGGCTATCATACCGGTAAGCGCGTTTTGCTGCGGCTTTTCGAAACACGGTCGAAGCGGCGCGTCGCATCCTCTCGTTTTCACGGCCTTTTCGCCCCACTCGCTGCCGTAATACACGCACGGGATACCCGATATCCCGAACATCAGCCCGTATAATGGCGATAAGTGCTTTTCATTTTTAAGCTGCGACGCAATGCGCGAAACGTCGTGGTTGTCGGCAAAGTTGAATAAGTGCTTACCCTTGTACAGCGTCCAGCCCTCGGGTCCGAACTGGCGGTTTAAGCTGTGCGCGATCTCAAACATATTTCGGTCGTTGAAGCTTGAATATATGCCCTTATAGCACTCGTAATTCGTGCAGCTGTCAAGCATCTCGCCGTTTACGATCCTGTTGTAGTCGCCGTGTATGGCTTCACCCAGCAGGAAAAAGTCCGGCTTTAGGCTTTTTGCAAACACGCGAAGCTCGCGCATGAAATCTTCGTCAAGCATGTAGGCGACGTCAAGCCGCAGGCCGTCGATCCCGAATTCTTCAACCCACCCGCGGATACAGGAAAACAGATATTCCTTGACGCGCGGATTCTTAAGGTTCAGCTTGACAAGCTCGTAATGCCCCTCCCATCCCTCGTACCAGAAGCCGTCATGGAAAGGGCTGTTCCCGGTAAAATGAATGTGGAACCAGTCTTTATACTCTGAATCCCACTTGTTTTGAAGCACGTCCTGAAACGCCCGGAAGCCCCTGCCGACATGGTTGAATACACCGTCAAGCACGACTCTGATCCCGGATTCCCGCAGGTTTTTTGCAACGTCGGCAAAGTCTTTGTTCGTGCCAAGCCGTGAATCGATTTTTGTATAGTCGTGCGTATCGTAGCCGTGGCTGCCGCTTTCGAAGACGGGGCAGAAATAAACCGCGCCGGCGCCAATGCTTTTGATGTGCGGAATCCAGTCCGTCACCTTTTGGATGCGGTTTTTAAGGAGGCCGTCGTTTTTCTCGGGGGCGCCGCAAAATCCAAACGGGAAGATCTGGTAAAACATGGCGGAATGATACCACGGCACGCCGGAAAGCTCCGCCGTATCGGGTAACTCAGGTAAAACCGGTGTTTCTAATTCTTCCGGCGATTCCTGTTTTATATCCTGCAAGGCCGCAAGCTCATACGCGCGTTTCACGCACGCGTCAAAAGCCGCTTGCACCGCCGTTTCAAAGCCGTTGTCCTTTAGCGCTTTCATTCCCGCGAGTGTGGTTCCGCCGGGGCTGCACACCATATCGATCAGCTCGTCGGGCGTTTTGCCTGATTCCATCAGCATTTTCGCGCTTCCCGCCATTGTTTTATAAACAAGCCCCATCGCCGCTTCCTTGGGGATTCCGCTTTTCCCGGCGTTTTCGGCGAGGAGTTTTGCAAAGTAAAAGAAAAACGCGGGGCTTGATCCATTCACCGGAATGATCTCGTTCATTTTATCAGGCGGGATTTCCACGGCGGTCCCTGCTGAAGAGAACAGCGATTCCGCAAAAGCCAAATCCTCCTGCGTGGCGGGCGGAACTGCGCTGCATGCGGTGGCGCCCGCGCCGAGCAGAAGCGGCGTGTTCGGCATCGCCAGAATCACCTTGCAGTCGCAGCCCGCACCATCTTTGATTGTCTTTGCGGTAATACCCGCCGCGATTGAAATAATCAGCTTATCCGGTGTGATGCCGGCCTTGATTTCAGGCAGCACCTCCGCGAAGTTCTGCGGCTTCACGGCGATGACGACCGCACCACAGTTCTTTACAAGCTCCCCGATATTCTCAAACACCGGAAAGCCCCGCGACTTGTAGCTTTCAAGTTTTTCTTTCGAGATATCGAAAACGCCGATTTCTTTACAAGATAACAGCCCGCTGCCCGTAACCCCGCCTATAATTGCTCCGGCCATATTCCCAGCGCCGATAAAACCCAGCTTCATGGCTAACCCTCCATTCAAAATGTATGGCTGTGGAAAATGCTTATTTGTAGAATAAACCGCGAATATTTCTGTTTAGGTTTTTTTCTTTGAGATTTATTAGTAACTCTTCTGCTGCCGATAAGCTCGCTATACTGCATAAGATTATCGCAGTAATCATCGAATCTGCAACATGATAAAACAATGGGAAGCAAAATAGCGCTATTCCTGTAGCTTTATTCGCATAGGTATGCAAAAAAGCAACCGTATGATATTTTACAAATCCTATTCCTAATGATACAAGCCTAACGATTGCAATTGCCGCAATCCAATAAAGCAACCACAACTTCCATGATATTATGGGGATAAAAATAACCAACATAACAGTTACTAAAACAAAATCAGCAATACTATCCAAAGCTGCCCCAATTTTGCTGGCAGTGTTGGTTTTTCTCGCAATATACCCATCTAATATATCGCTTATACCGCATATAAAATATATGGCATAAAAAAGAATGGACAGAGGTCTTATGGCCAATAGAAAAATAGAACCTATTATTCTAATGATTGTTATTAATGTTGTTACATATTTTATTATTTTCACCTTACCTAATATAAATTTGCTGCACTGAACCCTGTCCACCTAACGGCACAGGGTATATTTATTAGCGCAGGTTACTCTTGCTTGGTGTATAAAGAACAATCCCTGTAATAATTCCGAAAATCAGCATTGAGGAAGTCATTTCATAAAAATGCGCCCATCTTACCGCATCAGGGAAAAGAGCGTTTGGAATGATCAAAACAACTGCGGTTGTGAGATAAACAAGACAACAACCTTTAATGAATTTTTTCCTGTTATCCCGCAGCATAAATAGAATTGGCAACATAAACGAAGCGAACATCATCCCGCGAGCAAACTGAAATGGATAAAAAATCGGATTGTTGTCCGCATTATTTATAAGCCCGCCGATGAAGCCCGCGTTTTCCGCACTGCCGGAATAAAACACACGCAATGCTTCAAACTGCCATGCGACAAAATATCCAAATGTGTAATACACGGTAACATAAATCATCCCAAGCAGCGCGATTCTCCCGATAAGCGGTAAAACCTGAACAGGCGCACATTTATCAGCAGTATCATTGCGCCCGAAAAATTTACACCCCAACAGCGTTGCGGCGATGATTGATGGAAGCGTTGCCAGCGCAATGAAAAGAATATCTAATTTAGTAAGTATTGGGAAAGCGTCTCCGAAAAACCATGTTTCGATTTGCGTCATAAAAGCGGCGGTCATAAATACGGCAAAAA
>WRLK01000084.1 GCA_009777635.1 Oscillospiraceae bacterium
GAAGGGCCTTTTTAGCGGCGCCGTCAAAGGTGCTGTCGTGGGTTATGAGCTTGACAAGCAGACTGTCGTAAAACGGAAGCACCTCCGCCCCGGTAAACGCGTTGCCGCCGTCAAGGCGCACGCCGAACCCGCCCGACGAGCGGTAGGCCGTGATCGTTCCGGTATCGGGGGCAAAATTGTTTTTCGGGTCCTCTGTTGTGATGCGGCACTGAATCGCATAGCCGCGCATCGTAACGTCTTTTTGGCTTGTGATTCCGATTTCCGGCACGGATAACGGCAAGCCCTGCGCTATCAAAATCTGTGCGCACACGATGTCGATGCCCGTCACCATTTCCGTGGCGGTGTGCTCGACCTGGATTCGCGGGTTCATCTCGATGAAGAAATGGCTTCCGTGCTTGTCCACAAGGAACTCCACCGTCCCCGCGTTCACATAGCCGACTTCCTTTGCAATCTTAACGGCGTCGTTACAGATATCCCCGCGCAGCTCGGCAGGCAGGCTGAACGCCGGCGCGTATTCGACAACCTTCTGGTATCTCCGCTGCAATGAGCAGTCGCGCTCAAACAGATGCACAATATTGCCGTGTTCGTCCGCCAGTATCTGAACCTCGATATGCTTTGGCTCCTCAAGATACTTCTCCATGAAGATGTCGCCGTTTCCGAACGCCTTGAACGCTTCGGCCTCGACGAGCGTAAACGAGCTTCTGACTTCCTCCTCGCTTTCACAGCGGCGCATGCCGCGCCCGCCGCCGCCGCCCGCCGCCTTTAGGATAATCGGGTAGCCGTAGCTTTCTGCGCGCTTTACAGCGTCGTTTTCATCCTTAAGCGGCTCGGTGGAGCCGGGGATTGTCGGAACGCCGCAGCGCCGCGCGATTTCTTTTGCGCTCAGCTTGTCGCCCATGCTCGCCAGAACCTTGGACGGCGGCCCGATAAACTTTATGCCGTTTTCTTCGCAGGCTTTGGCAAACTGCGCGTTCTCCGACAAAAACCCGTACCCGGGATGTATCGCGTCCACGTCGTGGATTTTCGCAATCTCGATGATGCGGTCAATGTCAAGATACGCGCCCAAAGGCGTCGCGGTTTTACCGAGCATGTAGGATTCGTCCGACTTGATGCGAAAGCCGCTGTTTTCGTCTTCCTTTGAATAAATCGCCACCGTGTTAAGGCCAAGGTCATAGCAGGCGCGGAATATCCGCACCGCGATTTCGCCGCGGTTTGCCGCGAGCACCTTGATGAAAGGACGGCTTGGCTTTGTTTCAGCCATCATGATCCCCCCGTTTTCAAATTTTGTTTTAAAGATTCAATATCTTTTTTAAGAAGCGCGTTGAGCGCAAGCATAAACACCATCATCACGGCGCAGATGATATAAGCTATATGAAAGCTGCCGTTTAAATCGAAGAAGTAGTCCGCGATGACGGGCGCGACCACGCCGGAAAGCCCCCACGCAAGATAGATGATACCGTAGTTTAAGCCGTAGTTCTTCAGCCCGAACTGGTCCGCCGTAAGCGCCGGGAATATGCTCAAAAGCGCCCCGAAGCAAAAACCGGCGCCGATGATTCCGATGATAATCGCGGGCAGGCTGCTGTAAAACGAAAACGCCGACATGTTTATAAGCTGCAAACCAAGTACGACAAAAATCGCGCCGGTCCTGCCAATTTTATCGGACATCATGCCGCCGGCGATACGCCCGAGAAAATTCATGACCGCCATGAACGACACAAGCCCCGCCAAGAGCGCCGCGTCCGTGATCCCCGCCTGTAGCGTCGCGATCTTCGTTACGTTCCCAAGCACCATGAGACCCACGGAGGCGGAGAACAGATACAGGAAAAACATTATGTAAAACCGCTTTGTTCTCATCATTTCCCGCCATGTCAAGTCGGCGGGCACACCGCTTCTTTTCGCGGATTTTACGATGCCCTTCGGCTCTATCGGCACGTATCCCTCAGGCGGGTTCTTGATGAACTGGGCGACGCATGCGCTTATTACCATTATGGCAATCCCCATAACAAGCTTTGTTTGCTCGATGGTAAAATGCCGCAGCAATGCGCTTGCCAAAGGCGCTAAGTACACGGCCCCGAGCCCGAAACCGCCCACGACCATCCCGCTTACGAAGCCTTTCCTGCTGGGGTGGAACCATTTGAGCGCCGCCGGAGTGACGCAGCCGTAGCCAATGCCGATACCTAAGCCGGAAACAACGCCAAAACTCACCGCGATTCCGCCCGGATTGTTTCCGATCAAGCCTGAGAGGACAAGTCCGAGCCCTACCATGAGCCCGCCCGCCGTGACTACCCACCGGGGTCCCGCCTTATCCTGGATGCGGCCGCCGATGAGTACGCCCGACGCAAAGCACAGAATCGCAATGGTGTACGGAAGCCCTGCCTGACGGCTGTTCCAGCCCCATCCCCCATCCAAAACAGACGCCGTCATATTTGTTTTAAGCACGCTCCATGCGTATAGCACGCCGATTGATAAGTTGAAAAGCACGCCCGCAATCAATACGGTATTGGCTTTCTTTTGCGTTTTTTGATTCCCCATAGATTTCCCCTTAAAAATAATGAATTAAGTATATCATAGATAAAGTATGCCGTACAATAAAAATTTTTGGGAAATAAAACACGCATGCTAGCCCCATAGCTTCTCAGGATACATCCCGTCTTTTTTCATCTTAGAGACGGCTTCTTTCACAACGGGCATATCTTCCGGGTACGTGACGCCGTACCATTTATCGAATGTTTCTAAAACGCTGATTTTTATTTTGCCCTCGTCTAGCATCCTGTTTGCGACAAACGGCAAATAATACTCGCATTTGAGCGGATTTTCCTTAAGACTTTCGCGCAGGAACGCGGAGAAACGGTTTTCGATCTCGCCCATCATCGAAAGCCCGAATCCCCAAAGGTTCATTGAGACGGTCGTATCAAACGGCAAAAATGTGTAATTTTCGCCGTCCTCGGTGTACGCGGCGCCTCCGGAACGCGCTTCGATCCTCGTGCGTTCAACAACCTCGAGCAGGTTTTTCCCGCTGTCGGTTTTGCAGACGCCGCGGGAGACATACCCGTGTTCGGTAATCGTGTTGCCCAAGCAATACCCCACCATAGCGTGGCGGCTTTCAGAGGCTTTCGTTTCAAGGAATCTGTATATTTTATGAAACGATTCTTTTCCGTAAAAGTCGTCGGCATTTATGACGGCGAAATTCGAGTCCACCAGATCTTTAGCGCTTAACACGGCATGAGCCGTACCCCAAGGCTTTACGCGGCCATTCGGCACTTTAAACCCTTGCGGCAAAATATCGAGGTTCTGGTGCGCGTAACAAACTTCTATGTGCCGCTCGATGCGGCTTCCCACCGTCTCTCTAAAGTCCTTTTCCAAATGTGGCGCAACTATAAAAACAGCTTTCTCAAACCCCGCGCGGACAGCGTCATAAATTGAAAAATCTATTATGATATGCCCCATGCCGTCAACGGGAGCGATCTGCTTCAGCCCGCCGTACCTGCTGCCAAGGCCTGCCGCCATGATTACCAAAACAGGCTTGTTCATAAATCAAATCATTCCTCTCAAAAATATGTTAAATACTGCCGTTAAAAACGTGATAATGACGACGTCAAAAAAATTGACAAAAAACCCCTGTTATGGTAGCATTATCTATGGAAAAAATCAACCGTTCTTTAACTTCAATATATGGGAAGCATATTAATAAGCACAAATTTCAATCCGTATTTCACTTGCTGTTATCTGCAAGTCAAATAGATTCATAAAAAACCCAACACACAAAACAGGAGGATATGAAATGAAAAAAATTCTTGCATTAATACTGGCTGTGGTAATGGCGCTGGCGGTGACGGCATGCGGAGGAGGCGCGCCTGCTGCCCCGGCGGAAACAGCTCCCGCGGCTGAAGCGGCGCCCGAGGCCGAAGCGGCGCCTGAAGCCGAAGCATCCGGCGGCAGCGACACGTTTGAGCTTGCGCTGATAACGGATCTCGGCACGATAGACGACA
>WRLK01000085.1 GCA_009777635.1 Oscillospiraceae bacterium
TCAAGTGACTTTCGATATCGATGTCGCCGAACACGCAAACTTCCGCGCCTTTTTCCTTTGAAGCAGTAAGCGCCTTTTCAAAGTTTTCCTGATACAAATCTCCGGGGGTACGGATCAGCGTCAACGGGATTTCGACAGAGGCGGAAACTTTTTGCAACAAACTTTCCGCCATCCCATGAAACCATGAGCGTTTCTCGTTGTATGTAGTAATCAATTCCATCGGAACAAGCCCCGCTTCGATGGCTTTGTACACGGCAAAGATACTGTCCTTGCCGCCGCTGTATGACGCGACAAACTTTTTACCGTTCAAATCCATCAGTTTTACACCCCGGTTTCCAATATTTTATAAATCAAATCCATGTTGAGCGATTTCCTTATGTGTCCGGCAATCAAGTCAAACTGTTCCTCAAGGCTGTCATCCGGCGCATACGCCGCACCGCCGGGGCCATCTTCTTCCGGTAGACTAAAATTGATATGCGGTACGATACCCGCAACCGGTACGCCTGTTATTTCTTCGAGGATGGCGATTCCGTCTTTGAAATTAGATGTATCTCCCTTAAAACGATTGACTACCGTTGCTTTTATATACGGGCGTTCCCATTCCTCCAGCAACGCGACCGTGCCATACAGCGACGCGAAAATCCCGCCCCGGTCTATATTAGCCACAAGCAGTACAGGTGCGCTTATAAGTCTGGCGATCCCCATATTGACAATATCATCTTTGTTCAGATTAAGTTCTACAGGGCTGCCCGCTCCCTCAATTACGATAATGTCGTACCGTGAGGACAGCGTTTCATACGCCTGTTTTATTTCCGGAACAAGACTTTGCTTGATTTTCTTAAAGTTGTACGCATTTATGGTTTCACGCAGTTTTCCGTTCAAGATAAGCTGAATTCCCCGTTTTTCATTGGAATATTTCAATAGAATAGGATTCATGGTTATATCGGGCTCGACCCCTGCCGCTTGCGCCTGTAATACCTGCGAAACAGCCATTTCTTCACCCGTTTTTAATATGGCTGTATTCGACGTCATATTCTGCGACTTAAAAGGAGTGACGCGATACCCATCCTGCTTGAATATCCGGCACAAAGCCATTGTGAGGATGGTCTTGCCCACGCTGGACGCCGTGCCTTGTATCATAATCGGCTTTGCCATGACGCCTGCACCTCCTTTAACGATTTGATCAGCCGTGTGTTCTTTTCTTGTGTTAAAACGGCGATTCTGTAATACCCCGGTTCAAGCCCCGCGAAGTTGGCGCAATCCCGTATGAGTATACCTTTTTTGCGAAGTTCCCGGCTTAAATCCATATCCCATGAACAGTGAAAAAAGATGAAATTCGCATACGCGGGATATACCGCTAAACCCATTCCGGCAAGCGCATCCGTTATCCGGCGCCGTTCCGCATCTATATAAAAGATTGATTTACTGACATACTCCCGCCCATTTTCCAACGCCGCGATACCCGCCGCCTGCGCCACATTAGATACAGGCCAATCCGCCCCGCATAACCGTAAGCGGTCGATGAATGTCTTGTCGCTGCATATTGCGTACCCAAGCCGCAATCCCGGCATTGCGAAGGTTTTTGTAAGCGCTTTAAGCACCACGACATTGCTGTAAGTGGTCAGTAATGTTTTTGCGGTATATCTATCCGCGTCCGGCACGAAATCCAAAAAACACTCGTCAATAACCAAGATTGAATTTATCTCCGCACAGGTAATCGCAATCTCAGCCAATAAGTCATACCGGGTCAGGCAGCCCGTTGGGTTGTTGGGGTTGCACAGGAATACTATGTCGGGTAAGGCGGTTTGTATCGTTCCGATAATACGGTTGTCAATATTGAAACCGTTCTCTTTATGCAACGGAAAATATACGACTTCCGCGCCAAATCCCCCTCCCGCCCGCTCGTAATCTGCAAATGAGGGCGCGGTGACAAGGATTTTTCCCGGCTTTCTTGCGGCAATGATTCTAAAAATGATGTCGGACGCGCCGTTTGAACAAAAGAGATGACGCGGCTCCACATTCTCATACGCCGCAAGCGCGGCAATCAAGCGCCGGCAACCGGAATCGGGGTATATATTTGATTGTTCAAGCGACTGTTTTGCCGCATTCAGCGCGTTTTCGGGAATCCCCAACGGGTTGATGTTTGCCGAGAAGTCCAACACGTTTTTATCAGCTAATCCGTTTGCGCCGTATATATCGCCGCCGTGCGTGTATTCATAAATCATTTCATTCATAAAACGACCACCAAAACCCTTACCGCCGCGCCAAGCAAAAGGCACAGCCATGATGAGGCGTACATCAACTTGTTTGTGAGTTTCATGTCCTCTTTAACCGCCGGACGGAGCGGGTCGCCTATGACGGGTTTATGTACCAATTTACCGCCGTAATAATGGTCGCCGGACAAAGACACCCCCAACGCGCCCGCGCATACGGATTCGGTTTGCGCGGAATTGGGGCTTTTGTGCTTGTACCTGTCTCGCAGAAATATTCTCCATGCCTGCCCGATGTTCAATTTGCAAAAGGGCGTTGCGAATATCATCAGCAGCGCGGACAACCTTGACGGAATAAAGTTTACAACATCGTCCAGCCGGGCGGCGAATTTTCCGAAATAAGCGTACTTTTCATTCTTATAACCAATCATCGAGTCCAGTGTATTGACCGCCTTATACGCAAATCCAAGCGGCGCGCCGCCGATAAACAGAAGCATCATGGGCGCGATCACGCCGTCCGACAGATTTTCCGCGACTGTCTCCACCGCCGCTTTTGATATTTCTTCTTCGTTCAAATTTTGGGTATCACGCCCCACGATCCAAGATAACCATTGACGGGCATCTTCAATGTCGTTGTTTTCAAGTGCGGTATAAACCTTCATGCTTTCGTCTTTCAACGCCTTCGCCGCGAAGATTTGGTAGCAGAGCGCGGCCTCAACCATAATTCCCGCAACGATATGAAGCTTGTATAAGTAAAATAGCAGCGCGAAGGGCAGTGCAAAACAAGCCGCCACAAGAAAAACAGATAGAAGCATCCCCAAAATAAACGCGGCGGTGCGGTTTTGCTTGTCCCGTCTTAATAATTTATCGCCTTTTGAAATATACCATCCCATGAGGCGGACAGGGTGGAACGGGTACACAGGGTCGCCGAAAACACGGTCAGCTATAAAGCCTAAAACCACAACAACGGCGACAACCATTCCCACACCCCTAACCCGCCATACTTTTGTAATTCTGCTATCATGATAATTTCTCCTCTCGAAATAAAAAATCTCAATCCACAACGAACACATTCCGCTGTGGATTGAGATTGATTTTTGTTTTTATGGTTGTAGAGCAAATTTTTACAAGACGGCACCAACTTACCGCCTGCGCAAAAGGCTGCATCCAACAACAAACCATACTCATCCATACGCTGTGGAATCGTTACGGTAACGGCATAACCGTTATAAAATGAGGTAGGTCTTCCGACTTAGACATCATCGTGAATATTTCGCCTTCTCAAGCTGTGAGCTTAATGGCTGTTCGGTTATAACCGAACGCGAAATTTCACTCCGTCAATACGGCAGCAGGACTGTTCAGGATTCCAACCTGATTCCCTATTATCGCATACGCCCGGATACCGGGTTACGCGCACCTTCATTTCGGATTATTCAATTTTATGAATCGAGCAACTTGCACAATAAAATCAAGTATACATCTAATTATATACGAAAGGGGTTTTATGTCAAGAAATTTTTATTATGTGTTGAACTGGATTGCATAAACGGGGCGGCGGATTGATATTCGGTATGGCTGATGATAAAGCGGTCGTTGGGCTTGCACGAAGCGGGGAAATAATTAACTCATCAGGGGGAGAATTAGACCAACCAATAAAAAGAATAATATAACACAAAATCATCAATAAAAATGAAAACAGCCTATGCTTATCAAATGATTTTTTCTTGATTGACTTTGTGATATAAACAATTTTAACGATAATAACA
>WRLK01000086.1 GCA_009777635.1 Oscillospiraceae bacterium
GAATCAGGGTCTTGCGTCCGTGCGGTCGAAATGACGCCGCGTTCATGCTTTAATGTGTTTTGATTAAATCCGTTTTTAGAAAATTCGCCTTTGATGGAATACCCTACATCTTTTTGGTAGTATAATCCGGCCTCGGACGCATCCTCCATGATGCCGCCGCCCTGTATGATTAAGCCGGGCAGTATCCTGTGGAAAACCGTGCCCTCGTAAAACCCGCTGCCGGCTATCGAGAGAAAGTTGTTCACGGTGTTCGGCGCGTATTCGGGCAGAAGCTCAATGGTGAAGGTTTGGCCGTCCATCATTTCAAAGGTGACCTGCGGGTTTGTTTCAGGCAGAGGCTGTGATGCGCCGCATGCTGTGCTCATGACTATCATTCCAATCATCAGTATTCCTAAAATCATTTGCCTTTTCAACGTGATTTCTCCTTTAACGCTCTGTCGATATCCCGCTTCGCGTCGCGCTTTGCCATGTCGTCGCGCTTGTCGTAAAGCTTTTTGCCGCGGCATAAGCCGACCTGCACCTTAACTTTCGAGCCCTTAAAATAAAGCGAAAGCGGTATGATGGTGAGTCCTTTTGTCGCAATCAGGTTATGAAGCCGCGATATCTCGCGCTTGTGCATGAGCAGCTTCCTTACGCGCAGGGGGTCCCGGTTAAAGATATTGCCATGTTCATATGGGCTGATGTGCATTTGCCTTAAAAACATCTCGCCGTTTTTGATGTCGCACCAGCTATCCTTCAGGTTCACACCACCCGCACGAAGCGACTTGACTTCGGTGCCGACCAGCTCGATGCCGGCTTCAAAGCTTTCTTCCACGAAGTAGTCGTGGCGGGCTTTTTTATTTTGCGCGATTGTCTTTAGCTGTTGTTTTTCCATCGCTGATACGGCCTCCTTAAAAATGATACCATATATGGCCGTTTTTGCAAATCATTTTTTGAAAACGGTTTGTAAATAATTATATTATCGTGCGGCCTTCCAGCGCGCGGTAAAGGGTAATTTCGTCGGCGTATTCGAGGTTTCCGCCGACCGGGATGCCGTAGGCTAAGCGCGTGACCTTGATTTCAAGCGGTTTTAACAGCTTCGCAAGGTACGCTGCAGTGGCTTCGCCCTCAACCGTTGGGTTTGTAGCCATGATTACCTCAAGGACCTCGCCGCTGCCAATCCTTAAAAGCAGCTCCTTTATGTAAAGCTGTTCGGGGCCGACGCCGTCCATTGGGGAGATGAGCCCGTGCAGTACATGGTAAAGGCCGCCGTATTCTTTTGTGCGCTCAAACGCCAGGATATCCCGCGGGTTTTCGACCACGCAGATGATGCTTCGGTCGCGTGACTGGTTTTCGCATATCGGGCAAAGCTTAGAATCCGTGAGATTCTGGCAGGATTCGCATTTGTGTATCTTTTCCTTTGCCTCAACGATTGCGTCGGCAAACAAGAGAGCTTTTTCTTTCGGCAGGTTCAGTACGTAAAACGCGAGCCGCTGCGCCGATTTTTTGCCGACGCCCGGCAGCCGCTCGAACTGCTCGATTAAATTTTGAAGCGGCAGCGCCGTGCCGTTCATGGCTCATCGCCTCCTTGCGATTCTTGGGGTTTGCCGAATTTGCGCGCTTTAAAACGAAACCGCCTCCGGCATAAACCGCAAAAGCTTCCGCACGTTACATCCCCGGAAGATTCAGCCCGCCTGTAATTTTCTCCATCTCTGCGGAGGTCGCATCGTCCACGGTGCGGATTGCCTCGTTGACTGCCGCCATAATCAAATCCCCCAGCATTTCAATGTCATCGGGGTCAACTACGTCAGGGCTGATGACGATATTCGTCATTTCCTTTTTACCACTCATTGTCACTTCGACAGCGCCGCCGCCGGACGCCGCTTTAAACTCGCGTTCGTTTAGCTCATCCTGCTTTACTTTCATCTGCTCCTGCATTTTTTGCGCCTTTAGTATCATGGCGTTCATGTTCTGAGCGCCGCCGCCGCCGTATCCTTGCGGTAACCTTGCTTTCATAGATGATTGCTCCCTTTTATATATTTTATTCTTTCAATTTCGTGTCGACGCCGAGTTTTTTAGCAGCTCCCAATATTGCCTCTATCTTTTCGCCGCCGTCATTTTTAAGCTCATGCCGCTCGGGATTATACGGCCCGAGCCTGTATTTTTTGCCCGTCGCCTGCTCGACTGCGCCGCGAAGGCTTTCCTTCGCGTAGCCGTCGCTTCTGACCATCTCGGAGAACATGCCGTCGCCCGCGTCCACAAGGAAAAGCTCGCCTCCCACATACGCCGTGGAATTGTGAAGCGTGCCGTAAAGCGCCGTGTTCTTCTCCTTTAAAATGTCGAGGACCTCGTCCCAGCGGTCAAATATTTCAACAGGGGTCTTGCGGATTTCCTCTCTGGTCGGGGCGGGGGAGGATTCCCGTTTCCCGCTTTTCGGAACACCCGCGGCAATCCCGCTTTTCACGGCGGACTCCAGCTTTTCAAGGCGTGATTCTAGAGGCTGCTCCGTTTTAGGCTTGGAGCAAAGCTTTAAGAGCCCCATTTCAAGCTCCGCGCGCCGCTGCGTCGTCCTGCCCATGCGCTGCAAGGTATCCTGCAAAACGGTGAGCCGCCTTAAGATGTCTTCCATCTCCGATTTGCTCGCCATTTCTTTGTATTCCAAAAGCTCCGACGGCAGGCAGGCGATGAGCTCGTCCGGCTTTTGTACGCTTTTCGCGACCATAAGGTTGCGGTAAAAAACGATAAGCTGCTCGCATAACCGCTGGTAATCGGCCGACTGAGCCCACAGTTCCCCGAGTATGCCGAGCGCTTCGCCCGCGTCGTACTTCTCCGCGGCTTTCGCAATCCTGAAAAGGTGCTCCTGCCCGGCAAGACCCGCGCGGGACATAACGGCGGCGGTGTCGACAGTTTCGGTGGTTGCAAGGCATAAGTCCAAAAGGGAAAGCGCGTCGCGCATGCCGCCGTCGGAAAGCCTTGCGATCAAAAGCGCCGCGTCGCCGTCCAGCGTGACGGATTCTTCCTTTGCGATGAAAAGCAGGCGCTCCGCTATCGTTTCGCTTTTGATGCGCTTGAAATCAAACCGCTGGCAGCGCGAAAGAATCGTAGCCGGGACCTTGTGGATTTCCGTCGTCGCAAGGATAAACAAAACGTGCGGCGGAGGCTCCTCCATGATTTTTAAAAGCGCGTTAAACGCCCCTGTGCTCAGCATGTGCGTTTCGTCGATGATATACACGCGGTATTTCGTGACGGCGGGGGTGAAGTTAGCCTCCTCCCGCAGATCGCGGATATTGTCGACGCCGCTGTTCGACGCCGCGTCGATCTCGCTTATGTCTAAGATGGAATCATCGTCAATCCCCGCGCAGATATCGCACGCGCAGCACGGGTTGCCGCCATTGGGATTCCGGCAGTTGACGGCCTTCGCAAGGATTTTTGAGCATGACGTTTTGCCTGTTCCCCGTGTTCCGAAAAACAGGTACGCATGTGAGGGTCGCCCGGCCGCGACCTCATTTTTAAGCGTGGTCGTGATATGCTCCTGACCGACCACGTCGTCAAAGATACGGGGCCGCCATTTCCTGTAAAGCGCTTTGTACATGGTATCCCTCTTAACAAATAAAACGTCCGCCATCGTAAGCGGACAGCTTCCTAACATCAATATGAGCGCGCAGGTTACCTGCGGCGCGCAAAGTACTTTCCTTAATGCTGCTCGGTTCCCCGCCTGACATGGTTCGGAAAGCTTTGCCGCACAGGACCCGTGCGCTCA
>WRLK01000087.1 GCA_009777635.1 Oscillospiraceae bacterium
TGCACCTAGAGCTTCTTTATAAAAACCGATAGCTTCGTCGCAATTTCCGTTGAAGTGAATACTTGGAAATAACATATTGTTTATTCCCCTTTCTTGTATTTGATAATTCTACAAATATAAATTTTCTTCATTTCTTAAATACTGCTTACAGCGCACTGATATACCATTTCATGGTATTGTGCGGCCTATGGGCGTTGTTTGGTCTATCCCCATTCTGGCGGGCAATGCTACGGCCGCTTCCTTTCCTCGCTTATGAATACCGTCTTTGTATCACGGCAAAGATATTGCACCGCTAAGCGGCCGCTCATCAGCGCGACGGGAAGCCCGCCCGGCGGCATGATGCGGTGCCCCGCGAAATAAACGCCATGAAGCCCGCCGACATCCTGCGGGTATGTTTTCATCATATTCATGCCGGAGGTAATTTCGGTCATCCACGAGCCTTTCCAGTTGGCGCAGTACCGCTCGTAGGTAAGCGGCGTCGCCACGTCGCATACCTCGACTTTGCCATCGGCCTCAGGTATCTGCGCGCTTACCGCCGCAATTATTTCATCGGCGATTTTCTGTTTTTCTTCCGCATACCGGCCTTCTTCCCTTGCCTTTTTCCAGAAGTCATAGGTGTCGCCCTCCAGTATAGTCGTCATGGCGGTTTTGCCCTCGGGGGAGTAGACCGGATCACCCGCGTAATTGTTGACGCGCAGGTATTCATAGGTTTGCGCGCCAAGCTTAACTGGCTCCTTCAGCTTAAAGACATACCTGTGCGGATACCGGCTTAAATCCGCGTCAATGCCCATCGAGATCAGCACATTCATCGTCGGTAACGTAACCTCGCGCATCTTGTCGAGCCACGGCGATTTGGGCGGAGCTTCAAACAAGTGGTCCATCTGCATGGTGTCGGCCGTGACAATCACGGCGTCGGCGCCGATGCGCTTATCCCCCGCCATGACGCCCACAGCTTTGCCGTTTTCGACAATTATCCGGTCGGCGCGAGTATTATAGAGAAATTCGCCGCCAAGCGACGTAAACGTCTTCGCCATTCGTCCGGCGAAAGGCAGCGAGCCGCCCTCGGGGAAGCCGCCGTCGCCGCTTGCAAGTATGCCCATTGTGAAAATCAGCGGCATAATGCCTGAATGATCGGTTGTAAACGAGCGCATCATCTCGCGCAGGCCGTCGTGCTTAAACCGGCTTATATACGCATCCCTTGAGATTTTTGACACCTTGCGCATCAGGCTAAAGGCCGACATGGCGGAAAACAGCAGCGACAGCGGCGGGTGGTTTTTCTTTGTGACTTTCACCCCGCGCAAATCGGATACCGGCATGGAAAGGCCTTTGACCCTGCGCATATATCCGCACAATATCCGGATTTCCTTTTCGTCCTCCGGCGCTGTATTAAGCCAATGCCTCTCGGTTTTGTCGACGTCGCGGTAGAGATGGATTCGCGCGCCGTTGTGGTCGTACTCATAAAAAGGCTCGTCGCGGCGTATTTTGACGCTATCGTCAAGCGCGCCGACGCACCGCCACAGCTTGTGGATCGGCGTATTCGGATCGGAGCCAGTCAGCCAGTGCATACCGCCCTCGAACAGGTAACCGCCGCGTTTCCACGACGTGCAGTTGCCTCCGGCAATACTGTGGCTTTCCAAAATTGTCGTGTCAAAGCCGCATCTTTTTGCATAGATCCCGGCGCTGAGACCGGCGACTCCTCCGCCGATTACAATCACTTTTTTCATTTGTTACCTCCCGATGTTAATGGTTGTCTTACCTGTTTTTCCCAAGAGGTCTATTGTATCACATGCCCGGTCTTGTGTCCATTAATGGAAAGTAATACTATCATAAAAATATAATTAAAAAATTCTCCAAATGATTCATTTATGTTAAAAATTACCGGGAAGGGCAGAGCCTTCCTCCGCGCAATTGACAAAAATATCACGATAATGTATAATTTTTAAGGACAACTACAGTCAGGAAAGGGGTAAACTTGTATGATTTATTCATCGGAAGTCGAGCGTATGTGTCCTGTCGCAAAGGGCGCTTACCACGGTCCGGCTCCAGTCCCGGTGGAGGGGAAATGGGTTCAGGTAAAGGAAAACAAGGATATCAGCGGTTTGACGCACGGCGTTGGCTGGTGCGCGCCGCAGCAGGGCGCCTGCAAGCTCACGCTGAACGTAAAGGACGGCATAATCGAGGAGGCCCTCGTCGAGACGCTCGGGTGCTCCGGCATGACGCATTCCGCCGCTATGGCGACGGAGATTCTTCCCGGCAAGACCGTGCTTGAAGCGATGAACACGGACCTTGTATGCGACGCTATCAACGTTGCCATGCGCGAATTGTTCCTGCAAATTATTTACGGCAGGACCCAGACCGCGTACTCCGAGGGCGGGCTGCCCGTCGGCGCGGGGCTTGAGGATCTTGGCAAGGGCCTTCGCAGCCAGGTCGGCACCATGTTCGGCACGAGGGCAAAGGGCGCAAGGTACCTCGAAATGGCGGAGGGCTATATCACGCGCCTTTCGCTTGATAAGGACAGCCTTATCATCGGCTACGAGTTTGTACATATGGGCAAGGTGATGAACGCCGTTAAAAAAGGCGTGGACGCAAATCAGGCCATCAAGGACGCCACGGGATCATACGGGCGTTTTGCCGACGGGGTCAAGTTTATCGACCCCCGTGAAGAATAGGAGGGGATTCAAATGGCATTGTTTGAAAGCTATGAACGCCGCATAGACAAAATAAATACAGCGCTTTCACAGTACGGCATTGAAAGCCTTGAGGAAGCCGAAAAAATCTGCAAGGACAAGGGCATCTCCCCCGCGGATATCACAAAGGAAATCCAGCCGATCGCGTTTGAAAACGCGTGCTGGGCATACGTCGCGGGCGCTGCGATCGCCATCAAGAAAGGCTGCAAAACCGCAGCGGAGGCGGCTGAGGCCATCGGGATCGGATTGCAGTCGTTTTGTATCGCGGGCTCCGTCGCCGAAGACCGCAAGGTCGGCGTCGGCCACGGAAACCTTGCCGCCATGCTTTTGCGCGACGACACGAAGTGCTTCGCTTTTTTGGCGGGGCATGAATCCTTCGCGGCGGCGGAGGGCGCAATCGGAATCGTGCGAAACGCGAACAAAAGCCGCAATTCTCCTTTGCGCGTTATCTTAAACGGCCTCGGCAAGGACGCCGCGCAGATTATCTCGCGCATCAACGGGTTTACATATGTCGAGACGAAGTTTGACTACGCGTCGGGAAAAATAAACGTCGAACAGGAAATCGCATATTCCGATGGCGAGCGCAAAAACGTGCGCTGCTACGGCGCCGACGACGTGCGAGAGGGCGTCGCGGTCATGCACCTTGAGGGCGTTGACGTCTCTATCACGGGCAACTCGACGAACCCCACTCGATTCCAGCACCCTGTCGCCGGGACATACAAAAAGGAATGCAACGAGCAAAACAAGAAATATTTCTCAGTCGCCTCGGGCGGTGGCACGGGACGCACGCTGCACCCCGACAATATGGCGGCGGGTCCCGCTTCCTACGGTATGACCGACACGATGGGCCGCATGCACTCCGACGCGCAGTTCGCGGGCTCAAGCTCCGTTCCGGCGCACGTCGAGATGATGGGCTTCCTCGGTATGGGCAACAACCCAATGGTCGGCGCAACCGTCGCGGTAGCGGTCGCAGTCGAGCAGAGCATGAAGAACTAAGCGATAACCGCTGTGATAAAATACTAAAGCATGAGCGCCCGGCGTCAGCCGGGAA
>WRLK01000088.1 GCA_009777635.1 Oscillospiraceae bacterium
TCAAAGGAGTAGGCGGAATACGCGGTTACAAAAACGTTGTCGTCCGGGTTTGCCAGGGCAATCCTGCGGTTGTATTTGTTGCCCTTGTTAAACTCGGACCATTCCTCAAGCATCCGGCTTCTTCCGTAAATATTTTGCGCCATCATGTGGAACGCATGCCCAATCTCATGGACAAAGGCTACAGGATTTTCCCCCGAAATGATGGCCTCGCCTCCATGTGACGGAATAAACACATAGATTCTTGATGTTTTTTCTTCAAACGCCGCCTGTATGACCGCGCCGTTAAGCACATATGTACCGTAGGAGGTGATATACATAATTTCCAGCTTACTGCCGTTTTGCTGCTCGCAATAAGCCGAAATCTGCCTTACCAGCGTATCCGTAATGTTGGATAGCGATTTGTCAAGCGTTTCTAGCGAGTTGTTTGTGATGGCGGGCTTTCCGTTGTTTACATCATATGTAATTGTAATGCCGTATTTCCTTTCGAGTGACGATGCATATTCCGACACCGTCATCTCGGCGCCTGCCGCCGGTAAATACATAATAAACAGAAAGCTTACAGACAAAATGACAGATAATACTTTTTTCAAAATTCCAGCTCCTTTAAACCACAGTAGTCCCACTGCCTAAATTGTACATCATCCGGCACAGAATTAATTGGCTATCATATGAAATTAGAGTATCAATTTTGTGAATAGAAGTCAATAGCTTATATTTTACCGCCTATATTTTCCTGCACCTGTAAAGCTCTTTGCAATCAAGCCATCTGGGGTGGGCGAAGGTCGGCCAGAACTTGCACCGGCAATCGGCGTCAAAATCGAAGCATCCGCGCCTTGCATCACAGCATGGGATCATGAAAACTTCCCGAGTAATCCCGCGGTACAGCTCCTCATTCGTTTTTTCGGGCGGCGCGCAGCGATCACGGCTGTCCGTCACAGTCGCCCTTTCCACAGGCTCCCCGGCTGTATGCCTATGCCTTATTCTGTTTCTGCACAGTATATGCGCCATAAAATCAACTCCAAATAAAATAAATGATAGTATATTTTATGTTTCTATGGGTCTTTTGCTACTTTTGCCGCAATATTGATGCTCCGGTTTCAATTTACGACAAAAATTAGGCACCAGACAAACCTATAATCATATTAAGAAGTTTTAACATGGGGAATTACAAATGGCGCAGGAACTTTACATAGACGTGCTTTTCGTCACAAATTATATCATAAATATGCTTTTGATTATGTGTACCGGAAAACTGTCGGGCCGCTCACCGGCAAGGCGCGGGATAGTTCTTGCGTCATTGTTCGCGTCAATTGCCTCGCTGACTATTTTTTTGCCGTATCTCGGGTTTTTCGTCTCCGTTTTGTTAAAGCTTACTATTTCGGCGGCGATTGTGCTCATAGCATTTTCGTTTATCAGCGCTTTTGTTTTTTTAAAGCAGTTGTTCCTTTTTTTTGCCGTAAGCTTTTCCCTTGCGGGCGCGGTCCTTGGAATCTGGCTTTTCTTTGCCCCAAACTGGATTACATACTACAACGGGATTTTGTATTTTGACGTCTCGCCCTTTGCCTTGATTATAACGACAACGGCGGCTTATATCCTGCTGATTCTTGCGGACAGGATTGTAAAGGCCAAAAAGCTTACAGAAGAAATCGTTGCGGTGTCCATTCGCATTCGTGGCAAGGAGATATCCTTGACAGGCCTTGTCGATACCGGAAACCGGCTTCGCGAGCCATTTACCGGCTTTCCGGTCATTGTATGTTATGTCCCTAAAATCGCGTATATGCTGCCGCCGAAGCTTGCCGTTTTAGCGCTTGAGGGCAGCCTTACAAGCTGTATGGACTGCGGTACTCCCGTTAGGCTCGTACCGTATTCAGACATCGGGGGTTCGGGAATTTTACCGGCTGTCAAAGCAGATTTTGTAATAATTATGAAAAATTCTCATACGATTAAAATTGAACAGGTATATATAGGCCTTTCAAATAAACAAATCGGGGATGAAAGATATTCATGTCTTTTGCCCTCTGACTTAATTGGAATCGAAACGAAAAAAAATACGGTGGTGCCGCATAAATGAAGCAACTTGCAAGAAAAAGCATGAAACACAGGATTTTAGACGTTATAATTTTAAGGTTTGCGAAAACGAAAATATACTATATCAACGGGCCGGATACCTTGCCGGCCCCGCTGACCCACGAAGAGGAAGCCGGGATTTTTTTGAAGCTTGAAGAAAAAGACGAGGCCGCAAAGCAAGCTTTGATCGTGCATAATTTAAGGCTTGTGGTTTACATCGCCCGTAAATTTGAGTCGTCCGGAGTTGGCGTCGAGGATTTGATTTCCATCGGAACAATCGGGCTTATCAAGGCAGTCAATACGTTTTGCCCGTCGCGCGGCATCAAGCTTGCCACATACGCGTCGCGCTGCATTGAAAACGAAATCCTGATGTACATGCGAAAATGTCAGTCGCAAAAGAATGAGATATCAATCGACGAGCCCTTGAACATCGACTGGGACGGCAATGAGCTTTTGCTGTCGGATATCCTTGGGACCGATGTGGACAGCATCAACCGCCCGAT